>JAHWJU010000001.1 GCA_019348255.1 Actinomycetota bacterium
GCTTACGAGTCGAGCGGGTCTCGGGCTTCCTCATGCTGGGGTTGGCGGCCCTCTTCACCCGCGACCTCCTGCACCTGGTGTTCTAACGGTTCCTGTGCTGCCGCGTGCGTGTGCGCGCTCACCGTACCTCCAGAGGACAACCATGGAGCCGACGACAAGGAGGGGTGGTCGAAGCCCAAGGAGGTGATGGTCAGCTGACGAGCAGCCGCGCCGACGCTGAAGCTGCCGCCGGTGCTCTGATTTCCCACCACTCCAGTGGCCCCGGCCCCGGCGAGCGCAAGAGATGCGCTGTTCTCGCGCTCACCGAAGGCGCTGGCTACGCCGTTCGGAGCGGCCGGTAGGTATGCCTGAAAGGACCCCGTTGAGTGGCCCAGGTGGACCAACCTCAGGGGGGCCAGCCGACGTCGCCACGACGTATCACTCGTGCGCCCGAACCGGCTTCTGGACGACGGCTGGCCGCCAACAGAAGGTCATGCCGACCCTCCGCCTTGTGCATCGATGGCAGTATCAGCTGGCTGCTGTCACGTCGTTCTAGGGACATCTGTCCCTAGTGATGCGTCGCGGATTTGATCTGGCGGAGTGCGGCCCGTCCCCGCTGCACCTTGTCGATGATCTCGTCGGCGGCTTTGTGCCAGACGAAGGGCTTGGGGTCGTCGTTCCAGTGGTCCGCCCAGGTGGTGATGGCCTCCACGAGGTCGTTGACGCTGGTGAACACGCCGCGGCGCAGCCGGCGTTCGGTGAGCTCGGCGAACCACCGCTCGACGAGGTTGAGCCAGCTCGAGCTGGTGGGCGTGAAGTGGAGATGCCAGCGGCTGCGCTTGGGGTGAGCGAGCCAGTCGGTGACCTCGGGAGCCATGTGGGCCGACAGGTTGTCCAGTACGACGTGGATGTCGAGTCGGCGGGGCACGGACCGGTCGATCTTCTTGAAGAACGCCAGCACGTCGGCTGCGGTGTGGCGCTTGCGGCACTCGGTGATGACCTCGCCGGTGGCGATGTTCAGCGCTGCGAACAGGTCGGTGGTCCCGTTGCGCTTGTAGTCATGGGTCATCGTCGCTGCCCGTCCCGGTCGCAGCGGCAGCGACGGCTGGGTGCGGTCCAGCGCCTGGCACTGGGTCTTTTCGTCGAAGCTGAACACCACCGCCCGCTGCGGGGGGTTCAGGTACAGCCCGACCACGTCGACGAGCTTGTCCTCGAAATGGGGGTCGTTGGACAGCTTGAAGATCTTGACCCGCCACGGCTTGAGGTTGTGGTCCCGCCAGATCCGGGCCACGGAGTCCTTGCCGATGCCGAACCGCGCGGCCAGCAGCCGGGTCGTCCAATGCGTCGATCCGTCAGGTGGCACCTCCTCTCGAGTCACCCGCACCACCTCGGCGACAGTGCCCTCCGCCAGCCACGGCTTGCGGCCCCGCCCCTTGGCGATCACGCCCACCCCCTCGACACCCTGCTCACCGAAGCGGGCCCGCCACCGCCGCACCGTGTCCGGTGTCGTCTCGCAGCGCCGAGCGATCTCTTCGTTGGCGACGCCGTGGCCAGCCAACAGCAGCGCCTTGGCTTGTACCACCGCCCGATGCGGCAACGACGTGGAGCGAGCCATCATCTCCAGCTCGCTCCGCTGGTCGGCGGACATCTCCAAAGGGGCTGCAGTCAGGATCGGCACCCACCGATCCTAGCCCGCCTTGCTAATTCATAGACGGATCACTAGTGCTTCATTCGCTCTCATCGAACTCTCATTAGAGCTGCCCTAATCTGACGAGATGCGGGTTCTCGTGGTCGAGGACGACGTCAAGATGGCGGCGCTCCTGCGGAGAGGTCTTCAGCACGAGGGTTATGCGGTGGACGTCGTCTCCACCGGCCGGGACGCGCTCTGGGCGGCCACCGAATTCCCCGTCGACGCGGTGGTCCTGGACGTCATGATCCCATGCCCCGACGGGTTCGAGGTGTGCCGCCGCCTGCGCGAGGAGGGCCTGCGAGCGCCCATCCTGATGCTGACTGCCCGTGACGCCGTCGTCGATCGTGTGCGGGGCCTCGACACCGGTGCGGACGACTACCTGGTGAAGCCGTTCGCCTTCGAAGAACTCTTCGCCCGGCTCCGGTCGCTCCTGCGCCGGGACGCCGGCGAGCGGGCAGCGGTGCTCCAGGTGGGCGACCTGCGGCTGGACCCCGGCAGCAAAGTGGTCAGCCGGGGAGGCCAGTGCATCCCGCTGTCGGTCAAGGAGTTCACCATCCTCGAGCTGTTCATGCGCCAGCCAGGCAAGGTGCTCAGCCGCAGGCTCATCCTGGATCACGCCTGGGACTTCGCCTACGACGGCACGTCGAATGTGGTCGAGGTGTACGTGCGGTACCTGCGGGACAAGGTCGACCGGCCCTTCGGCGAGGCATCCATCGAGACCGTCCGGGGCCACGGCTACCGGCTCCGCGCCCAATGAAGTGGCGGGCCGGCCTTCCCTTCCAGTTCTCGCTTCGGCTCCGGCTCACCCTGCTGGCCGCGGCGGCCGCCGCCGTGCTCCTCACCATCGGGGTCCTCCTGGCCCACAGGGGGCTGAGCATGAGCTTGAACGACGCCGTCACCAGCGAGCTGCGGGAGCGGGCCGAGGACGTGGCCGCCGAGATCCAGGGCGGCGAGGTCACCGTTACTGTCGGGGGTCGCAGCCAGGTGCTGACCGGCGACGGCCGAGTGCTGGCTCCGGCATGGGCCGAGCCGCTCGTGACCAGGCCCGAGATCGCAGCGGCCCGGACCGAGATGGTCGTCGATCGGCCCGTGCCGGGGATCGACGGCCCGGCCCGGGTCCTCATACGTCCCGTGGACGTGCCGTCCGGTGAGCGGCAGTTCGTCGTGGCCACCGGTTCCACCGCCGCCATCCACCGGGCCGAGAAGCACGTCAAGGCTGTGGTGGGGACGGCCGGCCCGGTGGTGGTGCTGCTGGGGGCGGCCATGGCATGGGTGTTGACCGGGGCGGCACTGCGCCCGGTGACGAGGATGACGCGCCGGGCGGCCACCCTTTCGCTGCAGGAGCCCGACGCCCGCCTGCCGCACCCACCCGGAAGCGACGAGTTGGCCGAGCTCGGCCGCACCCTGAACGGAATGCTCGACCGCATCGGCCAGACGGTGGCCCACGAGCGGGCCTTCGTCGACCACGCCGGCCACGAGCTGCGCAGCCCCCTCGCCGTCCTGCGGGGCGAGCTCGAGCTCATCCGCCTAGAGATCTCCAACGAGCGCGGGAGCGAACGGACGGTGGCGGGCATCGATAGCGCCATGGAGGAGACGGACCGCCTCACCGCGCTCACCGAACAGCTCCTGACACTGGCCCGGGCCGATGCCGGATTTCTCGTGACGCCACCGGCGCCCGTCGAGGTGAGGGACGCCGCCAGCAGGGCGCTGCGCCGGCTCGACACACCACGAGGTCTCGCCGTGGCGCTGCGCGTCCGTCCCGGCGTGGTGGTGAACGCCGACCCGGTCGCCTTCGAGCAGCTCTTGTACAACCTGGTGGACAACGCCGCCGGTTGGGCGAAGAGCCGGCTCCTGGTCCGAGCCGTCGGCAGTGCCGACGCCGTCATCGTGGAGGTCGCCGACGACGGCCCCGGGTTCCATCCGACCGTCCTCCCGCGGGCGTTCGACCGGTTCAGCCGGGCCGATCCCGCTCGGGGCCGCTCCGGCGGCGGGACAGGCTTGGGACTGGCGATCGTCGCGGCCATCGCCGGCGCCTCCAGCGGGAGCGTCGAGGCGGGGAACGGCCCCCCGCTCGGTGGCGCGTGCGTCAGGGTCGTCATGCCCGCGACACCGCGCCGCCCGGCGACACCCGAGCCGGCGTCCTCCCCAGCCGGCGCCCACGAGGCGGCCGGGATGGTCACCTCCGTGCCCGCCACGCGGCCCAGCCGCTCGGTTCCACTCCGGCCACGTCCGGTGCTGTTGCGCCGCTCGGGCGTCTCCGACCCGGAAGGATTCACAGCACTGCCGCGAAGGAACGACCCTCTGGAAGGGACCGGGCATGGCGACTGACGCCGAGTTGACGGAGCTGCCCCCGACCGGATCGGGCTTCGAGCCCGAGTGGGCGCAGGTGTACGAGGCCCATGCTCCGGCGGTGCTCGCCTTCGCCCGGAGCTGGTTGGGCAACGCCGCCATGGCCGAGGAGGTCACCCAGGACGTCTTCGTGTGGCTGTGGACCCGCTGCGAGGCCTTCGACCCCACCCGGGGGTCCTTGCGCTCGTACCTGCTGACCCAGACCCGCTGGCGCTGCGTCGACGTCATCCGGGCCGAGGAGTCACGACGGAAGCGGGAGCGCCGGGCCGCCAGTGCCAGCGAGTTACACGCGGTCCCCCACCACGAAGAGGAGCACGCCGCCGCGCAGCGTAGGGAGGCGGTCCAGGCAGTCCTCGGCTCCCTCGTCCACCTCCCCCCCGAGGAGCAGCTCCCCATCAACCTGGCCTACTTCGCCGAGCTGACCCACAAGGAGGTGGCTCGGGTCCTCGAGTGGCCCGAGGGCACGGTGAAGTCGCGGATCCGCAGGGGCCTGCACCGGATGCGCCAGCACGTGGTCGCCGAAAGGGACGTGGTGTAGACGCGGTGGGCTCCGAGCTCCGCGGGTCATCTGGGCGGCGTGTGTCTTCGTACTGCGGTCGTGATCGTCCTTCCCTCCCCACCACCGTGAGACGGGTTTCCAGCATGCGGGCGGGGGACGGCCGGTCCTGGAACCAGACCTGTCCGGGGCGGTAGGTGACCGGCCGTCCGTGACCGCACGCCGGGGACTGCAGAGGAAGTCGATGGAGCGCAACGTCACTCGGCACGGCCTGGGAGACGTCGCCGCAGGTGATCGCTCGGAGACCCTCACCCTCGGCGCCGATCCCACCGACCCTCGCCTGCCGTCCCGGTTCGCCGAGGCCCTGGCAGAGCCGCTGCCCATGGAGGCGGTCGAGCGACTCGAAGGTGCCGCCAAGGCCTTGTTCCGTCAGGTGCTCGCCAGCCCCCGGGCCGTACCCGTCGCCATGGCCGCCGCCTTCGTGGAGTTCTTCCACACGGTCGGCTTCCTGTTCAAGTACAAGCCGTACGGTGTGAAGGTGGCCTCCCCGTTCGGGTACTCGATCTTCGACCTTCACGACGGGCACGGCTTCAGCTTCCAACTGCACAGCCAGCCGAAGCTGGAGGCCTTCCACATCCTCGGCGCAAAGACGGAGAGCTTCGTCTACTTGTCCACCTACCCCCAGTGGGCGACCGAGGGAAGCCGGGCAGGCCGGCGCTGGGCCGAGGGGCGGGCAGGCATGGAGTCGAGGTATGCCTACGTTCCCGGCCCTGGCGACGTCATTCGGGTCTCTTCGACCGAGCTCGTGCACTCGGTCGTCGGCTGCACGCTGGAGGAGTATGCGAGCTGCTCCGTCGATGCGGTGGAGCGACTCCTGGACCAGAACGCCGGGACGGCCTGGGCGCTGCCCGAGGCACACCCGAGCATCCCCCTCCTCCTGGACGGCTCGTACGCCGATCTTCCGGCACGACTCGTCGAGCACACGAAGTGCGGGTGGGCGAGGGAGCCGCTCGGGCACGAGCCGATTCTTGCGATCGAAGGGCAGTTCCGAGGGCTGAGGGCCCGGTCCCGCCCGGATCGTCCCGTGGTGGTGCCTCCGGTCCCGCAGTGGATCAACGTGGTCGTTCCGGTCGAGGGAGGCGTTCGTTGCGCAACGGCCGGGCAGACCTGGTCCGTACGACCGGGGCAGCTTCTCGCCAGCGCGCCCGGATACGGTGTCGAGGTAGCTTCCGACGAGCCGGCGGTGTTCGCGCTGCACTCGATCGCCCGTGATCTCGTCCTCCGGCAGTGGAGGCGATGATGCTGCGCGGGTGCCCCTGGTCGTGGGTGACTCGGCTCGCGGCGGAAACGGGGCGCAGGTAGAGCCCACCCGGACGACCGTGCGAATCCGGTGCCAGTAGCGCGTCGTACTACGAGCCCGGGACGTCGATGTTCGGTGGTCTTTGGAGGCGACGTGCAGGTTCGGTCAAGAGGAGCACTCGGCACGGGGCGCGTCGACCGTGGTGCCGGCGGGCGGCCGAACTGGTTCCACCACGGCGCCCTTCCACTCGGTGCCTTGGTACTCGTCGGCGACGCCGCCGGGATGGCCTTAGGTCTGGCGGCGGTCCCCATGCTGGGGATCGCCTCGAGCTGCATGATCGCCACCCTGCTCGTGGTGACGGCCCGGGGCCATCACCGGCTCGGTCTGGACCCGTCGTTGAGCAAGGATGCCCCCGGGCTGGTGGGGGCCGTCGCCGTTCCCATCGTGGTGCTGGGCAGCCTCCAGGACTCGACCTACGTGGCGGCGACCATGCTGCGCTCCGCTCTGGCGGCCACCGTGGCGGTGCTGGCCCTCCGGGCGGTGCTCTACGCGATGGTGAGGGCCCTGCGCAGCCGGCGGCTCCTCGCCGAACCGACCCTCGTCGTGGGGGCCGGCAACCTGGGCGCCGAGGTGGCGCGCGTGCTCAGAGACCATCCCCAGTACGGCTCCGAACCGGTCGGTTTCCTCGACGACGTGGACGACGAGATCGGTCTCCCGCTCCCGGTGCTGGGACCGGTGTCCTCGTTGGAAGCCGTGGTGCGCAGCCAGGGCATCCGCCGTGTGGTGGTGGCCTTCGGGCTCACCACCGATGACCAGATGGTGGAGGTGGTGCGGGCGTGTGACCGTGCTGCGGTGGAGATCCACGTCGTGCCCCGGTTCTTCGAGCTGGGGGCGGCGGGGGTGACCGAGGACGTGTGGGGCGTGCCCTTGGTGCGGGTGGGGCGCTCGCTGTGTCACCCCGCCGCCCACTGCGCCAAGCGGGCGTTCGACCTGGCGTTTGCGAGCGTGGCCCTGGTGGCGGTCTCGCCCCTCATGGTCGTCATCGCCGTCCTCGTGCGCCTCTCCAGCCCGGGACCGGTCCTGTTCCGCCAGGCCCGGGTGGGCCAGCACGGGAAGATCCTGGAGCTACTCAAGTTCCGGTCGATGGAGATCAACGACGACTCCGACACCCAGTGGTCGGTCGAGGCCGACCAGCGGGTGACGCGGATCGGAGCGGTCCTGCGCCGCACCAGCCTCGACGAGCTGCCCCAGCTGTTCAACGTGCTGCGCGGGGACATGTCCTTGGTCGGACCCCGACCGGAGCGGCCCTTCTACGTCGAGCGGTTCAGCAGGGAGGTGGCCGGCTACCGCCACCGTCACCGGGCGCCGGTGGGGATGACCGGCTGGTCCCAGGTGAACGGTCTGCGCGGTGACACCTCGCTGGAGGAGCGGGCTCGCCTCGACAACCACTACATCGAGAACTGGTCGCCGTGGCGGGACATCGTCACCCTGGCCCGGACGGCACGAGTGCTGCTCATCGGCGATCAACGCCGCCCGGTCCCCGCCGGGGAGCCGGCGGGCCAGGGGGACGCTCCGGCAGAGGCGCTGGCGGTCCACCGTGCGTCCGAACCCCGCCAGGATCCGGCAGCGTAGGCCCCCTCGTGGGCGGACGGGAGTGGGAGCCGGATCTAGGGATCGCCCAGCTCCGTACTGACCCGTGTGAGCGGCTGGCGCCCGGGGCCGAGGATGGTCGGCCCGCCTGGCGCGTCCCCGGGACCTCACACCGCGGTGGACGAGCGGGAGGCGTTCGACTCGCTGGCGTGGCCTCGGTCGGGGCCGCCCGCCGGCGGGCCGCTCCGCCCGGCGGGTCGGGACCGCGGTCGGAGACGGCTCCGGACGGGCGTGGTGCTGACCGTGGTCGCTGTCTCGTGGCTGGTCGCGGTCGCCGTCCAGGGGGCACTGGCTGCCGCCGACGCCCGTGCCGGGCGAGACGCCATCGAGGAGGCCCAGCGCCTGGTCGGTGCCGGTGGCCTCCCCGGGGAAGGAGTCGACGCGGCACTGGAGCGGGCCCGCGCCTCGTTCACGGGTGCCCACGCCCGGATGACGAACCCCTTCGTCCTGCCGGCACGGGTGCTGCCCGTCCTGGGCCGCCAGCTGCGGTCCTTCGCTGCCCTCGCCGGTGCCTCGGGGCAGGCGGCCGAGATCGGTGCCACGGCCGTGGCCTCGGCGCAAAAGACCCTTGAGGCCACGGCCGGTGGTGGTCCGGACCGAGTTGCCGCTCTCCGCCGGCTGAGCAAAACGGCCGAGCGTGCCGAACAGGACCTGGCGGGGCTGGACCTCGGGCCGCGGGACCACCTGTTGGCCTCGCTGGCCCGGGCCCGGAGCGAGCTCGCCGGGCAGCTGGCCGACGGGCGGTCCAACCTTCGGCGCGCCAGCCTGATCAGCGACGCGGTCGCCGACATGCTCGCCGGACCCGGCGGCTACCTGCTCCTGGCCTCCAACAACGCCGAGATGCGGGCCGGATCCGGGATGTTCCTCAGCGCGGGGCTCCTGGAGACCCGCGACGGCTCCCTCGTCCTCGGCGCCATGCGGCCGACGGGCGACCTTCGCCTGCCCGGGATGGGCCTCCGGGGCGACCCCGACCTCCAGGCGCGGTGGGGCTGGCTCCATCCGGGTAGGGAGTGGCGCAACCTGGGCCTCTCGCCGCGCTTCGGGGGCACCGGAGAGCTGGCAGCGAGGATGTGGCAGGAGCTGGAGGGCAGGCCGCTGGACGGCGTGCTGGCGATCGACGTCGAGGGGGTGCGGGCCCTGCTGGCGGCCACCGGGCCGGTGCAGGTCGGGAAAGAACGGGTGGGAGCCGATGACGTGGTCGGCCTTCTGCTGCATGACCAGTACCTCGACCTGCCGGGAGTCGGTGCTGCTGACCAGTTCGAACAGGCCCGGCGTCGTGAGCGTCTCGGAGATCTGGCGGGCGCCGCCCTCCTCGCCCTGGAGTCAGGCGACTACGACCCGGGCGTGCTGGCGACCGAGCTGGCCGATGCGGTCAGGGGGCGCCACCTCCTGGCGTGGTCGTCCGACGCCGGCCGGCAGCAGGCGTGGGAGGAGGCGGGGATCAGCGGCTCTCTCGGCTCGGAGTCGCTGCTCGTCTCCGTGCTCAACCGGGGTGGCAACAAGCTGGACCCCTTCCTGAAGGTGGCGTCGAGCCTGAGCTTCCGTCCGGTCTCGGATGGGACCGACGTGGCCCTCGAGGTGCGGCTCTCCAACCACACCCCGGAGGGCGAGCCCCCGTACGTCGCCGGACCCGCCCCCGGCAGCGGTCTGGCCGCCGGCGACTACCTCGGGATCGTGAGCGCCAACGTCCCGGGCGGCGCCGCCAACCTGCGCATCGACGGTGACCCCGCACTGGTCGCGCGCGGGCCGGACGGGCCCACCCAAGTGATCGCCGCCCCCGTGCTGCTCCCGCGCGGCTCCAGTCAGACCATGGTCATCCGTTTCCGTCTTGCCGCCGGCGTCGAGAGCATGCGTGTGGAGCCCTCGGCTCGCATCCCCCCCGTCGCATGGAGCATGCCGGGTGAGGAATGGGAGGGCGACACGGCCCGGGTCGTCACGTGGTGAGCCTGGCCCTGCCCCGTCGCGGCCGGGAACGTCAGCGTCCTTCTCACCGTCCGCCGGACTGGGGGCCGGTCCCACTGGTCGAGCGGGAGGTCGGCGCCCGCCCGGTCGGGGCCCTGCGGGCGCTGTTCGTCAACGAGAACCTGGGCGGCCACACCGCCATGCACACCTACCTCCGCGTGGCGCTCGCCGATCACCCTGAGATCGACGCCACCTTCATGGACGTACCGCCACCCGGCCTCTGCCGGAGGATGGTGGCGGTCCCGGTCCCCGGTCTGGCCCGCCTCGACGCCGACCTGCAGGCCTTGCGCTACCAGCTCGCCCAGAGCGCCTACGTCCGGCGCCGGCTGCATCGCCTCCTCGCCGATGTCGACGTGGTCCACGTCTACACCCACAATGCCGTGCTGCTGTCGGCGGCCGCTCTCGCCTCCCGGCCAACGGTCGTATCCCTCGACACCACCAACCTGGTCAACGCCTTCTCGCTCGACTATCGCCGTCCTGGCCGGATGACCGGCGCCGGCCTGCGGGCGGTGATGCCGCTCGAGCGGCGGGTTTACGAGGCAGCCAGGGTGGTGGTGGCGCAGTCGGAGTGGACGGCGGTGCAACTGGAGCACTATGGGGTCTCTCGCCATCGGGTGCGGGTCATACCGTTCGGCGTGACGGTGCCGGCCGTGGCGCCCCGCGCCGCAACCGAGGGCCTGCCCCGGGTGACGTTCGTGGGCAAGACCATGGCCGGCAAGGGGGGATGGGCGCTGGTGCGGGCGTTCGAGTCTGGCCTGCGAGCGCACTGCCGGCTCACCCTCGTCACTTGCGACCGGGTGGGGGCCCGGCCGGGGATCGAGGTGCTGAACGATGTGCGTCCGGGCGACGGTCGCCTCCTGGAGCTGTTCGCCCGGACGGCGGTGTTCGTGCTGCCGACCGTGAACGACAAGGCGCCCTACGCGGTGCTCGAGGCCATGGCCGCCGGCGTGCCGGTGGTAAGCACCCGAGTGGGCGCCATCCCGGAGATGGTGCAGGATGGCGTGAGCGGGATCCTGGTGGACGCCGGGGACCAGGCCGGCCTGGTGGCCGCCCTGCGGGCCCTGCTCGGCGACGAGGACCGGCGCCAGGCCATGGGGGATGCGGCTCGCCGCCGGGTGCTCGAGCGGTTCGACGCCCGCCGGACCACGGCCGACCTCGTCGACCTCCTGGCCGGGGTGTACGGGGGACGGGAGCCGAGCTGAGCCCCGACTGGGTGGCGGGCCAAACGGCGCTGGCGCAGGGCATGGGCCTCGCCGAGGCCTGCCGTGCCGGGAGGCTGTCTGCCGGGCTCACGACCCGGCTGGCGCCGCGGTGGGCGGGCGCCTGGGCTGAGTTGCTCGACGACCTGGCCGGACGCCGAGTGCTGGTGCTCGACCATGCGCCGGGGCTGGCGCCCGCCCGACTGGCTGAGCAGGCGGGTGAGGTGGCGGTGGTCGACGACCACGCCGACCGCGCCCGCTTCCGGCGAGCCCTGCCGGACTTCCGGAGGGGGGGCGTCGACGTCGGCACCAGCCGGGCGCTGCTCTCGGGGACGTCGCGCTGGGACCTGCTGGTGCTCGACGGGATCCGGCTGCGTGCCGGGCTGCTGGAGCGGTTGACCCGAGGCCTGGCGCCCGAGGGCCGCGTCGTAGTGATCGTCGACAACGCCACCAGCGCCCTGCGGGCTCTGGACCGGCTCGGTGGCGGCGCCTGTGGCCCGGCCGGCGCCCTCGGGATGGGGCTGGACGGGTCGCTGGGGCGGGCTGGGCTGGTCGTCCGCCAGAGGTTCGCCCTGCTGCGGACCTCGGCGGCCCCGGTGACCGCCTTCGACCTGGACGCCCCCATGGCCGGCGCTGCCGTCCTCCGCGCCGCGGCGACCATGGTCGGCGGCGCCCGCCGCCGGGCCCTGAGACTCCTGGAGCCGGCGCCGAGGCGGGGGGCGCTGACCCGGGCGGCGGTGCTGGCACCGGCCCGGATGGTGATCGCCGGCGCCGCCCCGGCTCAGCGGGCGCTGCCCGCCGACCGGCCGACCGGGCGGGTCGGCTACCAGGCGAGCCACGAGAGCAAGGTGGTGCGCGGAGAGCCGCCCACCGAGGTCGAGAAGCGCTACGTGAGCGCCGACGCCGCTGAGGCCGAAGCGGCGGCCCTCGCCGCCCTGGCCGCCGCCGGGCTCACCGTGGCCCCCCGGCTCGTGGCCCGGCCCGGCCCCGACCGGGTGCGCATGTCGTGGCTGGGAGGCCGACCGCTCGAGGTGGCCGCCCTGGGCGAGCGTGAGCTGGAGACCTGGGTGCGGAGAGCGGCACGGCTGCTCGCCCGCATCCAGCTCGCCGTGGGCGCCGACGGCGAGGGCAGGGTGCTGGTCCACGGCGACTACTGGTTGGGGAACCTCCTCCACGAGGGTGATCGGATCGTGGGTGCCGTGGACTGGGCCTCGGCTCGGAGGGGCGATCGTACGACGGACCTGGTCCACCTGGTGGACAGCCTCGCCGAGATCCGCCCGGTCTCCGCCGGGATGCTCCGGCGGCTCACCGCGGCGGCCGGCGAGGAGCACGACGGCGAGGCCCGGCGGGCGCTCGACGGTCCCCCGGAGGACGTCACCCGGCGCTGAGGGTCACCGGCGCCCGGCGACGCGGGACAGGGGGCGGCCGGAGCCGTTGCCCCTGCGGTAGTAGTAGGCGTTCCTCGGCGACGGCTCACTGCGGTTCACGACCACGCCGATGGGTTTGGCGCCGACCTGCCTGAGCTGCTCCACCATGCTCCGGGTCGCCCTCCGCTTGGTGCTCGCCAGGTCGACGACCAGCACCGTGGCGTCGCAGTGCGAGGCCACGGCGAGGGCGTCGGCGAACACGCTGGCGGCTGGGGTGTCCACCACGACCAGGCCGGCCCAGTCCAGGCGGGACAGGAGCTCGCTCAGCTCCTGGCTGCCCACGATGCGGGAGGCGTCGGTGACCGGCGAGCCGGCGGTGATGACGTGGAAGCCTTCGTGGTTGGGCGCTCGCTTCAGCACCTGGCCGAGGTCGGCACGTCCGCCGAGGAGCTCGGTGAGTCCGGGGGCAGCAGCGACGTCGAGGTAGTAGTGGGCGTTGGGCCTTCGAAGGTCGGCGTCCACCAGCACCACGGGGACGTCGAGGGTGGCCGCGGCACGGGCGAGGTTGACCGAGATGAACGACTTCCCTGCTCCCGGATCGACGCTGACGACGGCCACGGTGCGGACCTGCTCGAGCGAATCCATGAACATGAGGTTGGTGCGCAGGGTCCGGAACGCCTCGAGCATCGTCTCCTCCCCGCGCGCCGGGATCCGGGCCAGGACGGGAAGGCCGGTGACGTCCGTGACCTCGAGTTCGGGATCCTCGCCGGAGAAGCGGTCGCTGAGGGCGGCGAGCACGACGGTGAGCTCGCTGTTGACGACCAGGGCCACGAGCAAGGCGAGGAGCGCGTCCCGGGCCGGCGCTGGGGACACGGGGCTGGGTTCGGAACGAGCGGGAGAGATCACAGCCAGGCGGTCCACCGGCTGCAGGCGCCGCTCCGTGGCCGAGCCCAGCAGGGCGGCATAGCGAGCCTGGAGGGGCGTCCGGTCGGGGGACCCGGGCTCCAGGGCGGCGAGACGGTCTCCCACCTCCTCGACTTCCGCCTCGAGGGGAGCCAGGGCCTCCTGCAGCGCCTCGTCCTGCTGCTCGGCCACTGCCGCGATGAGCGCCTGGGCCCCGGCGGCGGCCAGGTCCGTGGCGTCTCCGGGCGATGGGCCGGTGGCGGAGAGGGTGACGAACCCGACGTCGTCGTGGGCCCGGGCCTTCAGGCGCCGCACCGCTTCGGCGTTGGTGAGCGACAGGTCCGACTGCAGGGCGGCGTCGGCCACCACGGGCGGTGTCTCCGCCAGCTCGGCGTAGGTTCGGGTGAGGAAGAGGGTGTCGTCTCTGGTGACCGACTCTCCCGCCGTGGCCCGGCCCGAGGTGACGGCCAGGGTGGCGCTGGCTCGGAAGAGGTTCGGCCGGGTCAGGCTCCAGGAGCCGACCAGGACCGCGACCACGACCGACGCCCCCAGGATGCGCCAGCGGCGGCGCCAGATGGTGCGGAAGTGCTGGGAGAGTTCCACTCCGTTTCCACGGAGCCGATCCCACGACGGACCTCCTCCCTTACCGGCTCGCCGAGAAGGCGGACGGTGCCGCGAATCTCCTGTCGCGCCTTTCCGTATACCGGCGATGGTCATGACCCTCCGGGGTGCCCCCCCTGCCGTGCGGATGGCCCCGTTCGTGGTCGCCAACGTGGCGCTCGGGGGCCTCGTCCTCGCCGGCCTCGGTCCGTGGATCGTGGCGCTGGCGGTGGTCGCTCCCCTCGCTGTCGCCGTGGTCGGCCGACCTCAGCGAGGCCTGCTCCTGCTGGCGGTCCTGGCGCCGTTCAACGGGTTGCTCCTGGTCGTTCCCGCACCGGCCCTGGCCGTAGGCTGGAAGGAGGCGCTGGTGCTCCTGACGGTGGCAGCCACCTTCGTGGCCCCCCGCCATGCCCGAGGCCCCTCCCGCCGCCTGCCCTCGTGGAGCCCTGCCGTCGTTGGGCTCCTCGCTGTCGGCACGGTCTCGGCGGTCGTGGTGGGGGGCATCCAGGCAGCGGTGGGCATGAAGGTGGTGTTCTTCTACGTCTTGGTGGCCGTGGCCGTCTGGCGCTGCCCCTTTGACGCCGCCGAGCGGGACCGCCTGGTGAGCGTGCTCATGGGCGGCGCCGTGGTCACCGCGGTGATCGGCCTGGGCCAGCAGGTCGTGGGCGCGGGCGCCCTGCACGCCCTCGGCTACGAGTACAACACCACGCTGCGGACCACCGGCGGGCTGTTGCGATCGTTCGCCACGTTCAACCAACCGTTCGGCTTCGGCTTCTACCTCATGCTGGTGCTCCTCATCGGCATACCGGTCGCCCTGTCCGAGCCGAAGCGGTGGCGCAACCGGGCCTTCCTGGCCTCGGTGCCCCTCCTCGCCGTGGCGCTGGGCTTCACCTTCGTGCGTGGCGCCTGGATGGGCCTGGCCGTGGGTCTCGCCTACCTGGGCCTCGTGCGCCACCCGGTCCTGCTGCTCGGCATCCCCCTCGCCCTCCTGGCCCTTCTCTTCCTTCCCCAGGAGCTGGCCGGGCCGGCACTGTCGGCGTCGTCGTCGGTCGAGCGGGTGGAATCGTGGCAGGAACGGGTCTCGCAGGTTGCGGCGGCGCCGCTGGGGGCCGGCGTGGGCGTGACCGGCAGCGCCTCGGAGAAGGTGGCTGAGCTGCGGGGTGGGACTCATTACCAGCCGGACAACTACTACTTCAAGATCCTCATCGAGCTCGGCGTGCTGGGGTTCTGGCTCTTGCTGCTGCTGGTGGCCTCGGTCTTCACCACCGCTCGGTCGGCATCTCGTCTGGGGGGCGAGCGCGGTGCCGTCGCCACCGGGGTGGCGGCAACGGTCCTGGCCGCGGCCGTGGCCTCGCTCGTGGCCACGTACCTGGAGATCTTTCCTATGGACCTGTACTTCTGGCTCCTCGCCGGGACGGTGTCGGTGTGGGCAGACGAGTCGCGCTGAACGCGCTGTCCCTGCGGCCTGGGGGCGGAGGGGTGCAGACCTACATCCGCGAGCTCCTGCCCCCCTTGGCGGAGGCCGTGGACGCCGACGTCGTGGCGGCCGTCCAGAAGGATGTCCGCCACGAGCTCCCTGACGGCGTGGGCGCCCTGGTGCGACCCACGGCCGACGGCGTGGTACGGGCCCTGCACGGACTGCGATCGCTGGGCCCCGCCGACGTGGTCCACGGACTCGACGTCGACGTCCCCGCCTGGCGGCGGGGTCCGAGTGTCGCCACCGTGCACGACCTGGCCGTGTTCGACGTTCCCTGGGCCTTCTCCGGCCGGCGGGCCCGGGGCGAGCGGGCGCTGATCCGTCACTCCCTCGCGAGAGTCGACGCCGTCGTGGCCGTCTCCGCCTTCACCGCCGAGCGCGTGGCGGCCTGGTTCGGCCGCGCCGCCGTGGTGACGCCGCTGGCGCCTTCGACCGACCTGGCGCCGGCACCGGACGAGGAGGTGGAGCGACTGCGCGCCCGCTACCGGCTCCCGCCGCGCTTCGTGCTCCACGTGGGCACGCTGGAGCCGCGCAAGGACGTGACCACCCTGGCGTGGGCATGCCGCCAGGTGGGCCTCCCCCTCGTGCTGGCGGGCGCGGGGACCCGGAGCTTCCCGGCTCCCGGCACCATCCGGCTGGGGTACGTGGCCCGGGAGAGCCTGGCTCCGCTCTACGGTTCCGCCACCGTGGTCGCCTACCCCTCCCGCTACGAGGGCTTCGGCCTTCCGCCCCTGGAGGCCATGGCCTGTGGGGCCGCGGTCGTGGCCAGTCGGGTGGCGTCGTTGCCGGAGGTGCTCGGAGACGCCGCCTGGCTGGTGCCTCCCGGGGACGGCGAGCGCCTGGCCGGGGCCATCAGGGAGGCGCTCGCCGACGACGAGCGTCGCCGGGAGATGGCCCGGGCGGGAACGGAGCGGGCTGCCGCCTTCACGTGGACGGCGACGGCCTCGGCCACGGCGGCGGTCTATCGTTCCCTCGGCGTGTGCCTGTGAGGACGGAGGGGCCGCCTCCCCCGTCCCCCCGGCCGGTGGGGAGCTCCGGTGTGGAGGCGCCCTCGGGCCGAGACGCCGCCGACCCCGCCGAGACCGGGCGGAGCCGTCTGCTGGCCGACGCCGGGACCCTGCTCGCCGGTCGCCTGGCGGTGGCCGCCCTGGGGTGGGCCGGCACCCTCCTGATCGTCCGCAGCCTCAGCGTGGACGAGTTCGGGCGGTTCACGTTCATCTTCGGGTTCCTCGGCCTGGTGGCAACCCTCACCGAGTTCGGCATCGGGCGGGTCGCGGTCGCCGGCATCCTCGACGAGGAGCACGACCGGGGCGCCTTCGCCGGCGCCTACGTCCTGCTGCGTACGGCTCTGGGGCTGGGTGGCTACGTGGCGGCCGTGGCGGTGGTGGCACTGGCCGGCTACCCCGGTGACGTGATAGCGGGCACGGCGGTGGCCGCGCTGGCGCTGGTCATCGCCACGCCGTCCCACGCCTACGTCGCCGTCTTCCAGGCCGAGAACCGGCTCCGTCCCATCGCCACCGCCTCCCTCCTGGGGCAACTCAGCCAGATCGCCCTCACGGCGGCGATCGCCGCCGCCGGGGGGTCGATGCTGCTCTTCACCATCCCAGCGGTGGTGGGCGAGGTGGTGATCATCGCCTGGCACTGGCGCTGCGCCCGCCGGCTGCTGGCCCTGCGCTACCGGCTGCTGTGGGGGGCGTGGGCCGGGTTGTTCCGAGAAGCAGTCCCACTGGCCATCGGCGGGGCGATGGCCACCGCCTACTACCGCATCGACTCGGTGATGCTATCCAAGCTCGACACCTTTGCCGCGGTCGGCGTGTACGGGGTCGCCTACAAGTTCGTCGACGTCGTGCACTTCGTCTCCACGGCGGTGATGATCGCCACACTTCCGGTGCTGGTACGGGCCTGGCCCGAGCAGCCGGAGGCGTTCCGGGACGGTTTCCGACGGGCGTTCACCATCTTGATGCTGGCCGCGGTGCTGGTCGTGGCCGAGTTCCTGCTGTTCGCCGAGCCCGTGATCGCGACCCTGTACGGACCCGAGTACCGGGCCGGCGCCGACGCCACCCGGGTCGTCGTGGCCGCAGAGTGCATCGCCTTCTTCGGCAGCCTGGCGTTCACCGCCCTGGTCGCGGCCGGTCGCCACCGGCTCTACCCGTTTGCGACGTTCGTCGGCGTGGTGCTGAACGTTGGGCTCAACCTCTGGCTGATCCGGGCGTGGTCGTACCAGGGCGCGGCGATCACCACCCTGGTCACCGAGGTGGTGGTGGTCGGCCTGCTGTGGGCCATCCTCCTGCGCCAGCCCGGCCTGCGGCCCTCCCGGCTGGGGCGCGCCGCACGCGCCCTGCCCTGCGGCGTGGCTGCCGTACTCGCCGGCGCTCTCCTGGACCGGCTACTACCGTGGCCGTTGGCCGCCGTCGGCACCGCCGTGGTCTTCGTCGCCGTGGTGGAGGTGGCCGGGGCAGCGGGGGCCGGTGGCCTGCGAGCGCTGGCGGGTCGTGCCACGGAGCCAAGCAGCTGATGCGCCTGGTCGCCATATCGCACACGGGACAGGCCTCGGGCGCCGAGCGAGTACTGGTCCGAGCCCTCGGCGAGGCGGTGGAGGTGGGGTGGGAGGTGAGCTGCCTCAGCCCCGACGGGCCGCTCGTCAGCCTCTTGGCCGATGCCGGCGTAGACCGCCGTCGGTCACCGGAGCTCACCTTGCCCCGTGGCCCCCGCCACCTGGCCGTCCTCGCCCTGTTCCTCAGGTGGCTGCGAGCCGTCGTGTCCGTGCGCCGGGCCAGCGTGGACGCCGATGTCGTCGTGGTCAACGGCCTCCTGGCCCTGCCGGTGCTCCGCCTGGCCCGGGCCGGGCTCCGGGCCCGGGTGGCGTGGCTGGTGCACGACGTCATCGTCCGTCCCGACCGGCTCACCCTGCTCCGGGGCTGCGCGCCAGCCGTCGACGTGGCGATCTGTGTCTCCTCGGCGGTGGAGCGAGCTCTGTCCCCCTACGGCCTCGCCACCCGGGTCGTGCACACGGGCACCCCCTGGCCAGTCGAGGCCGTACCCCCGGAGCCCCCCTCCCCTCCGGTCGTCGGCTGCAACGCTGTGCTCACCTCCTGGAAGGGTCAGGACGTGCTCCTGGACGCCGTTGCCGCCATCCCCCGGCGGGACGTCGTCGTCGAGCTCATGGGAGGGCGATTTCCCAAGGACGGCGACTACGTCGCCGCTCTCGAGGCTCGTGCGGCTCGTCCCGATCTCGCCGGGCGGGTCCGCTTCCTGGGCCACGTGCCCGATCCCCTCCGCCGGATGCGGTCCTGGACGGTCATGGTCTCACCGAGCACCGATCCCGAGGCGGGCCCGCTGAGCGTGATGGAGGCCATGAGCATCGGGCTTCCCGTGGTCGCCACCGCCCACGGAGGGGTGATGGAGATCCTGGGCGACGCCGGCTTGACCGTGCCCCCCCGCCGCGTCGGTGCCCTCGCTGGCGCCATCCAGGACGTGCTCGAGAACCCGAGGCGGTTCCGCGGCGAGGGCGCTCCCGGTCGGACCCTCGTGGCCCGCGGGTTCTGCCTGGACGCGCAAGTGCGAGCGCTGCTCGAGACCCTGCAGGAGGAGAACGGAACCCGGGACGGCAGCGACCGGCAGGTCGGCGAGGAGTCGGGCGGGTGCGGGCGAGGGTCCCTGGGCGCCCGCTGACTCAATCGGGCTGAAACTCGCCCTCGCCCCCGTGCTCCCGTTCCTCCTGCTCGAAGACCCGTACCTCGTCGACGATCCGCCGCCAGAGCTCGTCGGGGGGTCGAGGTGCCGTGGGGAGCGTGCCCGCGGCCTCCCGCAGCTGCGCCAGTTCCCGTCGACAGGGGGCGCATCCTTCGAGGTGGGCCTCGATGGCCACTCGCTCGGCCCCTTCCACCGCGCCCAGCGCGTAAGCGCCCAGGAGCGCCTGCAGCTCGGAGTGGCCTCCGGCGTCCATCATCGACTCGGGATCCGCCGGACCCGGCCGTGACCACGGCTCCACCCTGGTCCGGCGAGGGATCGAGTGGATGCCAGGTGAGACATGGAGACCTTCCGAGAGCGACGTGTCTCCTCTGCGTCCTCCAGCGTGCCATAGCTGTGGACGACGAGGCGATCACCTCGCCAACTGGTCGGCTCGGGTGCGGATCCCGGCTGAGCTGCGTGCCGGGAGGCCCACCTCGTGATCCGCTGCGCCCGTCGCTTCGTACTGGCACGAGGCGAGGGAAGGACGGGACTTGGAGACCAGGGTGAGGCGACGGGCGCGACGAGGACGGCCGGCAGGACGATCCGGAACCAGGACTGCCCGGCCGCTCGCGTCCGCGGCCCTCGTGGTGGTCCTGCTCGGGGCGGTCGGGTCGGCGGGCCCGGCGCTCGCCCAGGACTACGTCGGTGCATCGCCGGGCGGTGGAGGGGAGGTGAGGCCCCCCACCGGTCCCGGAGCGGGCGGCGGGGACGGCGACGCGGCTCGCGGCCCGGGTCCCGACCAAGGCGGCGACTACGTCGGGCTCGCCCCGGACCCGGGCCAAACCGGCGACTACGTCGGCCTCCCCGGCCCGGCCCGAGCCGGCGACGACCGTGGTGTGGACGTGACGGGCGCGGCGGCGCGCCGCAGCCCGGGGGCGGCCGGCGTCGGCGGCGGAGCATCCGGCCGGGACGACAGACGGCTCGCCCGGACGGGCACTGACGAGGCGACGGTCGCGATGCAGGCCAGCCCGGTGAGCGCGAGCGACGGGGTGGTGCTGGCCGGGCTCGGCTTGGCCGGACTGGTCCTCGTCGCCCGGCGGGCCCGAATGCGGAAGTAGCCCTCGAACCGTGAAAGCGAATGTCTTCAACCTGGCAGCCGCACGAGACGACCGTCTGCGGAACACCGGCGCCGACGCGCCCGTCCTCGTCGTCGGAGACAACGCCGCCGACGTCCGCCTCCTGGCGCGGTTCCTGAAGCGGCTCGACTGCAGCACCGTCGCCACCGCGGCCGACGCCCGAACCGCGGTGCGGGCCCATCTGGCGCTCCGGACGGAGGTGGTGGTGGTCGACGTCGACATGAAGGGAGCCGACGTATTCGAGGTGATGGAGCAACTGCAGTGCGCTACGTCTCCCGACGCCCGACCCCCGGTGTTCGTGCTCACCGGCGAAATGTCGCCGCAAGCCAGGGAGGACGCGGTGGCGGGGGGAGTGAAGGGCTTCTTGAAGAAGCCACTCGACTACAGCGAGGTGGCGGTGTGCATCTCGAACCTGCTCGAGACCCGTGCCCTCCGCCTGCAGTTGACGCAGATGGCGAAGGGCATCAGCAACTGCATGTCGGTCATCAGGAACTACGCCGGGTTCGTGATCAGTGGAATCGATCAGAGGGCGGATCGGGGCGAGCAGGGATGGTCCGAGATCCGTCGTGACGCCGAGGAGATCCAGTTGGCGGTGGAGAGGTCGGCGGCCTATAGCAACCACGTGCTGCGGCACCGGAGCGCGGGGGCAGGGACCTGAAGCTCATGGTGAGGCACGCCGGGGGTGGCGGCACCAGGGGCGCCGTTCGCCGTCCGAGCGCAGGGAGCGACCGGTGAGCAGGCTCCTTGTGTACGACGACGAGCCCCAGGTGCGGCGCCTACTCCGGTCGGGCTTCGAGCGGGAGGGGCACGAGGTCGTCGTGGTGCACGAGGGGGAGGCCGCCCTCGAGCGTCTGGCCCGGGGAGGCTTGGATCTGCTCGTCCTCGAGGTCGGTACGCCGGGGTGCAGGGGTACCGATGTGATCCGGCGGGTCAGGGAGTGGTCGGACGTGCCCGTCATCGTGTTGTCCATGCCGCAGGGGCTGGACCACAAGGTGGGCTTGTTGCGGGCGGGAGCCGACGACTTCGTCGAGAAGCCGTTTGCCATGGAAGAGCTCAGCGCCCGGGCCCACGCCGTGCTCCGGCGGTGTGAACCCAGTGCCCACTCGGGCGTACTCACCTTCCACGACGAGCTGGAGGTCGACCTTTCCCGTCGGTTGGTGCTGCTGGGCGGCAACGTGCTGCACTTGACGCCGACCGAGTACCGCCTGCTCGAGGTACTGGCTCGCAACGCCAAGAAGCTCCTCACCCAGGAGCACCTCCTCCAACGGGTGTGGGGACCGGGATACGCCAACGAGCGCGAGTACCTCCGGACCTACGTGGGCCAGCTGCGGGCCAAGCTGGGTGATCGGGCGTCCCAACCCCGCTGGATCGCCACAGAGCCGCGCGTGGGGTACCGGTGGCTGGTGGAGCCCGACGTGCCCCACCACGCGTCCGCGATGTAGCTATCTCCAGCTAACTGGCGGACGCTACATGTTGCTGGTCCTTGTAACTTCTTTACCGAAAAAAGGACATTTGCGGTGAATCCCTTTCCTTCGTCCGAGGCATGCTGATGGCTTATGGACGGTGCGGCGGGTGTTGAACGAGGGGGCGGGCCCTCCGATACGGCGGAGGGCGGGCGGCTGCCCCCGACCGGATCGGGCTTCGAGAACGAGTGGGCGCAGGTGTACGAGGCCCATGCTCCGGCGGTGCTCGCCTTCGCCCGGAGCTGGTTGGGCAACGCCGCCATGGCCGAGGAGGTCACCCAGGACGTCTTCGTGTGGCTGTGGACCCGCTGCGAGGCCTTCGACCCCACCCGGGGGTCCTTGCGCTCGTACCTGCTGACCCAGACCCGCTGGCGCTGCGTCGACGTCATCCGGGCCGAGGAGTCACGACGGAAGCGGGAGCGCCGGGTCGCCGGTGTCAGCGAGTTGCACGCGGTCCCCCACCACGAAGAGGAGCACGCTGCCGAGGAGCGCAGGGAGGCGATCCGGGCAGTCCTCGGCGCCCTCGACCAGCTCCCCCCCGAGGAGCAGCTCCCCATCAGCCTGGCCTACTTCGGAGAGCTGACCCACAAGGAGGTGGCTCTGGTCCTCGAGTGGCCCGAGGGCACGGTGAAGTCGCGCATCCGCAGGGGCCTGCACCGGATCCGCCACGGCGTGTTCCATCAGTTGGAGATGGCGACCGAGGTCGGCTGAAACTGCTGTCGCTCCGGCGACACGCTGTTTCCCGGCGATCGCCCCGTGCCCCATTCCCGACACGGAAGCGGCTGCGTGCTCCCGTGATCCGTCCGGCAGGGTGTCCGTAATATCGGAGGTGAGATCGGGACTCGGGCGTAGGGCACGGCTGGCCATCGTCGGGCTCGTGGTCCTCATGGTCGCCGTGCCGACGGCCACGTGGCTGGTGCTGTCCTCCGAGGTGACCAGGCTCCCGAGGATCGGCGCCCGTGCCGGGTTCTCCCCCGGCGGGAACATCTTCAACGAGAGCGACGCCGAGCTGGCCAGATCACTGGACGCCATGGCGGCCAGCGGCGCCGAGTGGGTCCGCTTCGACTTCCCGTGGGCGTCGGTGGAGCCGGACCCCCCACTGCTGGACCTCCTGGGGGCGGTCACCAGCCGCTCGTTCAAATGGTCGAGCATCGACCGGATGGTCGACGCCGCCCACGCCCGGGGGCTGAAGGTCATCGCCCTTCCCTACCTGACGCCGAGCTGGGCCCGTCCGCCGGGCACCATCGACAAGCACCCGCCGACCGACATCGGCCTCTATGCCGGGTTCGTGGAGGCGGCGGTGCGGCGTTACGCCCCCAAGGGCGTCAAGGTGTGGGAGATCTGGAACGAACCCAACCTCTCGAACTTCTGGTCACCCAAGCCCGACCCGTTGCTCTATACGACCCTGCTGAAGGCCACCGGGGCGGCGATCCGTTCCGCCGATGCCGGAGCCACGATCCTCCTGGGCGGCCTGTCCCCTGCCATCGACGCCACCGACGGCAACCAGATCTCGCCCAAGACGTTCCTCGAGAAAGTCTATGCCGCGGGGGGGCGCGGGAGCTTCGACGCCGTGGGCATGCACCCCTACAGCTATCCCGCCCGCCCCCTCGATCCGACCACCGCCAGCTGGAACACCTTCTACCGCCTACCGCTGATACGGGACGTGATGGTGGCCAACGGCGACGGCGCCAAGCAGATCTGGTCCACGGAGTTCGGGGCGCCCACCGGCACCTCGCCGCAGGCGATCAGCGAGGCCGAGCAGGCGGCCATGGTCACGGACGGCTACAACGCCATCGCCGACTGGGACTGGCACGGGCCCCTCCTGTGGTACTCGCTGCGCGACGACGGCACGGACCCGAACGACCGTGAGCAGAACTTCGGTCTCCTCAGGCGGGATTTCAGCGCCAAGCCGGCGCTGGCCACCTTCCACTCCGTCATCGGGGGCCTCAACGCCAACTACCACCCCCTGGTGCCCAGGGCCATTCTCGACACCCGATCGGGCAACGGCGCGCCGTTGGCCAAGCTCGGCCCGGGCGCCAGGCTGGACCTGCAGGTCACCGGCCGCGGCGGGGTGCCGGCCAGCGGGGTGTCGGCGGTGGTGCTCGACGTCACCGCCACCGGACCCACCGCGGTCAGCGAGCTCACGGTCTGGCCCGCCGGCTGGTCCCGACCGGAGACCTGGGCCCTGAGCTTCCGCGCCAACCAGACGGTCACCGGGCTGACGGTGGCCAAGGTGGGCTCGGGCGGAAAGGTCAGCGTGTTCAACCGCGCCGGGGAAACCCACGTCATCGGTGCCGTGGTGGGCTACTACGACGACGGCACCGGCACCACAGGAGCCCGGTACACGCCCGTGGGGCCCACCCGCATCCTCGACACCCGCAGCGGCAACGGGGCCCCGGCGGTGAAGCTCGGGCCGGGCGCCAGCGTGGACCTGCAGGTCACCGGACGGGGTGGAGTGCCCTCGACCGGCGTCACCGGGGTGGTGATGAACGTCACCGTCACCGAGCCCACCGCCAGCAGCCACCTCACGGCCTGGCCCACCGGCACGACTCGGCCCGGCACCATCAGCCTGGGCTTCGCTGCCAACCAGACCATCTCCAACCTGGACGTGACGAGGATCGGGTCGGGAGGCAAGGTGAGCCTGTACAACAGAACCGGTTCTACGCACGTCATTGCCGACGTGGTCGGGTACTACGGCCCCAGCGGGGGCACCACCGGGACGCGCTATACGCCCCTGGTCCCCGCCCGGGTTCTCGACACCCGGACGGGCAACGGCGCCCCGACCGTCAAGCTGGGGCCGCGCGGCACCTTGGATGTCCAGGTCACCGGCCGTGGTGGGGTGCCCGCCACCGGGGTGTCGGGTGTGGTGGTCACCGTCACCGCCTCCGACCCCACCACCGCCAGCAATCTGACGGTATGGCCGACGGGCTCCACTCGCCCTTCGGTCGCCAACCTCCACTTCACCGCCGGGCGCATTGTCTCGAACTCGGTGTTCATCCGAGCCGGCACCGGCGGCAAGGTCAGCATCTACAACAGCGCAGGGGAGGTTCACGTGACTACCGAGGTCGTGGGGTACACGCAATGAGGACGCCGGGAACGGGGGACCGCCGTCACCGCTTCGTCGTCGTCGGTCTCGTCACAGGGGCGCTGGTCTTCGGCGGTAGCCTTGCTCGAGCCAGTGCCAGCCACGAGAAGGACCAACCCATATCGCTGCTGGGCATCGAGCTGGAGCTGCCCATCCCCCTGCCGCCCCTGCCGCCACTGCCGGTTCCACTGCTGGACGACCTGCTCGCGCCCGCTGAAACCACCACCACCACAGCACCCACGGCCACCACCGCAGTGGGGACGCCGACGCCACCCACGGTCACCACGTCGACGGTGGCGCCCGGCCCGGGGACCAGCACCACGCTTGCGCCCGCTCCGCGGGTGGGTCGCATCGTGTTCTCCAGCAACCGGGACGGTTTCGCCAGTGGCAGAGGTGGCGGGGGGAACTTCGACATCTACGTCATGAACGCCGACGGTTCGGCGGTCACCCGTCTCACCGACCACCCGGCACTCGACGATGGCCCCGTGCCCTCCCCCGACGGCAGCCGCATCGCGTTCCGGAGCACCCGGGACCGGAACTTCGACATCTACGGCATGAACGTCGACGGCACGAACGTGACCCGGCTCACCAGTGCTCCCGGCGTCGACTCGTATCCCTCCTGGTCTCCCGACGGCGCTCGCATCACCTTCCGTAGCGATCGCGATGGTCAGGACGACATCTACGTCATGAATGCCGACGGCTCGAACCCCGTGCGCCTGACCAATCACGGTGCGCACGACCACTCACCGGCGTGGTCGCCCGACGGCCGCCGCATCGCCTTCGTGAGCGATCGCGACGGTCAGGACGACATCTACGTCATGAACGCCGACGGCTCGAACCCCGTGCGCGTGACGGCGGATCCGAAGCCCGATCGGAGCCCGGCGTGGTCCCCCGACGGCGGCCGCCTGGCTTTCGTGAGCGAGCGCCACGGCAACGACGAGATCTACGTGATGAACCCCGACGGCGGCGACGTCGTCCGGCTGACCTCCAACCGGGCGGCCGACCTCTCGCCCGCCTGGTCCCCCGACGGCCGCCGCGTCGCCTTCTCCAGCGATCGGGACGGCGACCCCGAGATCTACACCATGGACACCGCCGGCGGCACCGTGGCCCGTGTCACCGACGACGGGGGGGTTAGCCACCTGCCGGCATGGCTGCCGTGATCCTTCGCCGGCTCGCCGCGCCGTCGGCTGGGCGGACCCGGGTCGGCGTCGGGGGAACGGTGAAGGACGGGCCCCCGGTCCACGGTCCAGTCGTCCTGCCGGGGAGGACCGGCGCCCCGCCCTAGCGGTGGGACGGGGCGCCGGTTTCGCCACGGCAGGGGCGGCACGGCCGTGGCCTCCTGTGCATACGGGGGCCGACAGGTGGCGGATGCGGCGGGATTGATCCAGGCCGGGCCGGCTCCGTAGAGATGCCGTGGGTCGCCCGCGGAGATCGACGATGTCGCAACCGGGTGCGGTGTCGGGACGGGTGGCGATCGTGCACGAGCGGTTCACCGAGTTGGGCGGCTCCGAGCGGGTGGTCGAGCAGCTCCATGCGCTCTGGCCCGACGCCACCATCCACACCACCGTCGCCGATGCCGCCGCCCTGCCGCCCGGCTTGGCGACCGCCGACGTCCGCACCAGTGCCTTGCAGCGGCTGTACCGGGGTGACGGGCGCTACGCCCACCTGCTCCCCCTCCTGCCGGCGGCGATCCGCAGGCTCGACCTCACCGCCGCCGACCTGGTGGTGTGCAGCCACCACGCATTCGCCAACCTGGTACGGGCCCGCCCCGGCGTGCCGGTGATCTCCTACACCCACACTCCTGCCCGGTGGATGTGGGATCGGGGGATGCTGGCCGATGAGGTGGGGGGACGTCTCGGCCGGGCCGGCCTGGGCGCCTTCGCCCGCCTGCACCGTCCCGTCGACGCCCGAGCGGCCCGGAGGGCTCACGTCATCGTGGCCAACTCGCGCCACGTGGCCAAGCGGGTCCGGCAGTGTTGGGGCCGGGTCGCCGAGGTGGTGCACCCTCCCGTCGATGTCGAGCGCTTCGCACCGGACCGCGGCGTGGAGCGCGAGGACTTCTTCCTCCTGTCCGGGCGCCTGGTGCCCTACAAGCGACCCCACGTGGCGGTCGCCGCAGCGGTGCACGCCGGCGTGCGCCTGGTGGTGGCCGGCGACGGCCGGGCCAGGCCGGCCGTCGAGGCGGTTGCCGGCAAGGGTGTGGAGCTTCTGGGCCAGGTCGACGACGCAACCCTCGAGGAGCTCTACCGGCGCTGCCGGGCGCTGGTCTTTCCCGGCGAGGAGGACTTCGGCATCGTCCCGGTGGAGGCCCAGGCCTGTGGCACGCCGGTACTGGCCTGGGGGGTGGGAGGGGTGCTCGACTCGGTCGTGGACGGCGTCACCGGCACCTTCTACGACCACGGCAGCGCGGGTACCGAGGTGGACGCGCTGGCGTCGGCCATGGTCGGCTTCGAGGACGAGCGCTTCCGACCGGAGGTGATCTCCGCCCATGCTCGCCGGTTCTCTCAGGACGCGTTCCGGCGCCGGTTCCGGACGGTGGTCGATCGAGTCCTCGCCTGTCAACAGGGATGCCGTCATTCCTCGACACCCGATCGCCCACGGGCCGTGCCCGGCGTGGCCGACTAGCCCATTGCCGTTCACCTCACTGGAGGAACCCGTGGAAGAGCAACCTGGCGTCGACGACCGCAGAGGCCGATCGGCGGTCGGGGACGACCGGCCCCGGCGGGGGAGCAGGGAGCGAAAGCTCCACGAAGTCCCCGCCCCGCCTACCGACCCCGTCGATGAGGTTCACCAGTTGAGCGAGACTCGTCGCCAGGTCTCCGACCTCCACCTGGAGGCCGCCAGGGCCCAGGCTGCGGCGCTGGAGAAGGCCCTCGAGGTCCTGGCCGACGCAGAGGCGGAGGGCGAGGGCGTGCGCCAGTCCGCCCGCAAGGTCCTGGCCGACGCCAAGGTAGAGGCCGACGGCATGCGCCAGTCCGCCCGCAAGGTCCTGGCCGACGCCGAGGCAGAGGCCGAGGGCATGCGCCAGTCCGCCCGCAAGGTCCTGGCCGACGCCGAGGCAGAGGCAGAGGCTGTGCTGGAGAAGGCCCGCAAGGTCCTGGCTGACGCCGAGGCAGAGGCCCAAACCGTGCTGGAGAAGGCCCGCAAGGTCCTGGCTGAAGGCGAGGCGGAGGCGGGGGCGGTGCTCGAGGACAGTCGACGGGACGCTGCCCACCTACGGGCGGAGTCGGAGAAGGAGGCGACGGGGCACGCCGAGGTGCTCTTGGCCCGCGCCCACAAGGAGCGCGACGACCTCATGGCGGCGGCCGAGGCGGCGGCCGCTGCCCTCAGAGAGGAAGCGGCCACCACGTCCGAGGCATTGCTGGACACGGCTCAGGACAAGGCCGTCCGGCTGCTGCAGGAGGCCCAGGAGGACTCGACTCGCATTCGAGCCGGATCCGTCGCCGTCCGCGAGCAAGCCGAGGCGCCGACGGCCGTCGCCGGCGCCTCGGCGACCGGCCAGGGACCGGCCCAGTCGGAGGAATCGAGTGCCAGCAGCGAAGACGCCCGGCGAGGAGCCGATCTCGCCGGGCTCCAGGAGGACATGCGCATGCTGGCGAAGATGCTGGGTGAGGCCCTCCAGGTGTTGTCGGCGCAGGCGGGTCCGACCGCCGGCCCGCCGGCGCTGGACGAGCCAGCGGCCGCCCCGCCGGCGGTCCGGGAGCCGGCGGCGCCCGAGGTGCACGCCGCCGAGGTCGAGGCGCCGGCGGCACCAAGCCCCACTCCCTCCGAGCCTCCCGTGCCCCTGATCGGCTCACGGGGAAACCAGGCGGCCCCGTCTACGCCGGCGCCGACACCGTCCGGCGGCGAGTCCGGGCCGCCGTCAGCCGGCGGCACCGCGCTCCACCCGGGCGCGGGGCGCGCCCACGCCGACTGGCCCACGACCAGGCGGAACCGCCGGGGCTGGCGCTACCGCGGCTTCTGAGCGCCCCGGTCGTTCCATCGTACCGTGGTCGGGCCGGTGCCCCGGGCGCCGGAGTCGCCGCCTCCGGGGGAAGGTGGAGACGGGAGCACCCCGTCGCTCACCTGTCGGCCCCACGGGGCGGACGATCGAGCCCGTGCCGGCGCGGCGGTGAGCCCCCCGAACCGAGGAGCGAGCCCAACCGGCTTCGTGCTGACCCCCGCACCGCCCGGTCCCACCGGGGCCGGACCGGACCGTCGGGGATGTAGGCCTCGATCAGGCGCCTGGCCAGCGGCGGCGGGCTGGCACCCACGACCACGAACCACGTCACCCGCTTGAGCCGGTCCTTCAGCGACAGGTGCGGGTGACGCAGGACCGCCTCCACCCCTCGTCCGACGAGGGTGCGGGCACGGTCGCTCGCCAGGAGGTGCCCGGGCCGGTCGAGCTTCAGCGAGGCCAGCCGGAAGGTAAGGAAAGCGGCGTCGAGGGCGGTCCTGGGGTCGGCGGAGCTTCCCTCGACGCCGAGTCGGCCGGCCAGAGCGTGGAAGCGGGAGTGGTTGGCGCACACCTGGTCCAGTTTCATGCGGATCCATTCGGGCGTCACCCGGCGGCCGGCGAAGTCGTTCGTCCCGTGGAGGCGGTAGCGGACGCCGACCTCGTCGAGCGACCGGACGGGCCCGAAGAGGGGAGCCAGCTCCGCCAAATAGGCATCGCAATGGGTCGGGTACCTCGCCTCGGGCAGGGGAAGCAGCTGATCCAGGACCCAGGCCGGGTGGGCGTTGGCGCTGGTGGGTTGCCAGGCGTAGTTCCGGAACCGCACCACGTGGTGGCGCAGGTCACCGCTGGGGAGGGCACCGGGTCTCGGCGGCACGAGCAGGCCGAGCGGCGTCCCCGCGGCATCGGCCAGCGCCATCCGGAACTGGACCTTGGCCAGGCTGGGCTGGCGCTCGAACGCCTCGGCCACGGCTCCGGCGATGCCCGGCAGGAGGATGTCGTCGGCGTCGAGGAACATGACAACCTCGCCGCGAGCGGCGACGAAGCCGGCGTTGACCGCGGAGCCCTGACCGCCGTTCTCCTTGCACAACGCTCGCAGGTGGTCGCCGTAGCCGGCAATGACCTCCTGCGACCGATCCGTCGAGCCGTCGTCCACCACGACCACTTCGACGTGCTCGTAGTCCTGGGCCAGCGCGCTGTCGATGGCGTCGGCCAGGAATCGATCGTAGTTGTGGTTGAGCACGCAGATCGTGACCAACGGCCGGGGAGGCACGGTGGCCGTGGCCGGTGCGTCGCCGTCGCTCTCGGGGCAGCCCTTGCCGTTCGGGAGGACCGGACCCGACACGGCCGCGGATCCTCAGGCGGGGAAGGTGGCGGCGTCGAGCACGCCCACCAGTGGCCGGCCTCGCGTGCCCGGGCCGGGGACCTCCCCGAGGAGGTGGAGCAGCGTGGGGGTGAGGTCGGAGGCGGAGCGCTCACCGAGGTCGCCGGGCGCGATGCCGGGCGCGCGCACGAGGGCGAAGCCGTTCGGGCTGTGGGCCGAGGTACGCGCGTGGGGATAGGGGCCGACGGCCCCGAGGGTGGGGTGGGCCAACGCGTCCGGCGCGCCGTCCCACAACACCAGCAGGTCGGCATCGGGGCCCGAGGGGTCGAAGGGATCGTCGGCACGCAGGCGGATGACGTCCCGCACCACGGGGTGCCCGGTGCGGACGTCGCGACAGGAGGAGAGGAAGCGGGTCACGTCGTCGCACGCCCGGCGGTAGTCGTCGGGATGCACCACGCCACTCGCCTCCCGGCCGCGGAGGTTGACGCGGATGTGGCCGTCTCCGAACGAGGGCAGGGCGAACGCCGGCATGTGGTGCCAATAGCGCTCGTACCAGCTCGCCACCTGGTAGTGGAAGGACTTGCGGAAGGCGTCGCGGGCCTCCGGGGTGGGCTCGACCTCGGGGGGGACGGGTGTGCTCAGCGATCCCAACGGCTGCCAGGGTTCCTTGCCGGCCAACGTGCGCAGGCGCTCGTAGGCACGCGGTGACAAAACGCGCCGGGCCAGGCTCCGGGCCCGGTCGACCCCGCCGTCGGTGAACCGGGAGCGCATGTAGGCGTGCCATGACTCCTCCGGACCCGGAACGATCGGGGGGCAGCCGCGCCGGCGCCACGCCTCGTGGTCGGGATCACGCAGCAGCGCCCGGCCGAAGTGCTGGCGATGGAGCAGCTCGGGGACCAGCACGGTCGAGACGAGGTCGTCGGCGGGCTGCATGCCGTGCAGGGCGAAGACCACCAGCGCCGTGTCCGGGGGCAGTGCCTCGACCAGCGTCCCCACCGCCTCGTCGATGGCCTGGAGGACCTCCCTCATCCGCCGGCCCGCCTGGTCGCTGGTCGCCGTCCCGTGCAGCGGGTGCCGTTCGTCGACGCCATGCCAGAGGTGGTGGCCGGTGCTGTGCACCTCGGACATGCACAGCAACAGCAGGTCCCAGTCGGGGACCTGTCCCTGGAGCCACTCGGCGATCCGCACGCGCCGCCGCGTCCCCACCAGGCTCGCCTCCGTGAGGTTGTCGATGTAGCGGGGCGCGAACCAACCGATGTCGAAGTCGTTGCCGAAGGCGGGGTTCACCCCGAAGCGGGCGTCGATGTCGCGTAGCAGCCCCCCCGGCCTCGAGCTGCGTGGGTACTGCGGCGAGTGTGCACCCCACCCGGTGACCTGGACGCCCTCGACCCCGTCCTCGATGGTGGAGTGGATCAGGTCGAAGGAGATCACCTTCCGTCGGGGACCGAGGGCGTAGAAGGGCTCGCCGTCGGGCGCACCGATCGAGTAGCTGGCGTACGTCTCCGGGCAGAAGACGGCGCCGGGCGCCCACAGGTTGTCACTCGTCGGATCACGACCGGTGAGGAAACGGCGCCACACCAGCTCGGAGCGGTACGGGACCTCGGTGCGCAGCCGGCACCGCACCGCCTCTTCCCGGATGCGGCTGAGGTGGGGTAGGCGCCCCTCCCGCGCCAGGCGCTCCACGAGCCACCATTCGGCGGCGTCGATGGCAAGTGCCGCGACTCGCGGCATGTTCGCACCTCCAGGAGGGTTCGAGATTTTCCGGATCTGAACATTGTCCCTACGAGGCCCCGGAACCCTTGGATCACCGGCCCGCGTTCCGCCTGCCTCGAGAGACGGGCCGACGTTCCCGCCGTCGACCCCGGCGGGGCGCCCGGAGCCCCGTCCACGTCCGTGACAGGCTCCGTTTCGGATGCTCACAGGCGCAGGCGCTCCGTCACCGTCACCGCCTCGACGATCCAGTCGTGGGCGTGCTCGGGGGGCGGTCGCCACTCGTCGGCCCACCCGATCCACTGGAGCGCCAGGTGCAGTCGGGCCCGATCGAGGTCGGTGACGAAGCGCTCCCACGGGGGACGGGGCCCGGCACCCTGGTCCGGCAACGCCTGGTGGTAGGCCGCCGCCAGTGCGGTTCGGTCCTCATCGCTCCACCCGGTGGACAAGGCGGCGAGGTCCAGCACTCCCGGACCCAGCGCCGACATCTCCCAGTCCACGGGGCACACGCGCCGCTGGTCCGGGCGCTTCGTGACGATGATGTTGGACGGGTAGAACTCGCCGTGCACCAGCGTGACGGGCAGGTCGACGAGGGCGTCGACCACGACGTGGTAACCATCGAGCAGGGGGAGCAGCTCTCGGCGCCGCGGGTGGTCACCGGCGATCAGCGCCCGGTGGGCCCGCTGGGCCCAGAAGGCGAACGCCGTCCTCCCGTACTCGAGGAGGTACGGGTTCAACCGGCGCAGCGCCCCGACCCGAGGCTGGAAGCGGGCGTGGAAGCGGGCGAGCCAGCGAGCCACCTCGGCCCAGATCTCCCGATCCGCCACCTGCCACAGCTCGACTCCCGGGACCTTCTCCACGGCGATCCAGTAACGATCCCGCTCCCGGTCGGCGACGACGGCGTACAGCCGGGCACCGATCCCCTCTCGGGCCAGGATCCGGCGGTAGGTCTCGATGGCGCGCAGCGGCTCGTGGAGGAACGGGGGCTTGGTGCGGCGGGCGTCCGGCAGCAGGTTCCGCCACGCCAGGTGCTTCACGATGATCCGCAGGCGAGTGCCGCCCACCTCGACCTCCACGTCCTCCAGCCGGAAGCTGGTCGCGTAGCGGTACGCCTGGCGCTCGAGGAGGCGGACGTCGTCGTGCCCCAGCCGGTCGACGAGCGCGGCCACGATCTCGTCGTCGGACGGGCTGCCGGGTTCGTAGCCCACCTCGCCGGCGTGGGCGTGGAGGGTGGCCGGGACGCCGTCGGGGGCGTCGACCGGACCGGGTGGAGGGCGGCGCTGTCCCGCAGGGGACGGGGACGCAAGGGACAGCACCACCGCGTTGTGCCGGTCTGGGCCGGATGAGGCCACGGCGGCTCCCGTCTCCGATGCCGGGTCCTCCCGTCCCAGCACCCGGTCGAGCAACGTGGTGAGCACTCGACGGCTGTCGAGGTGCTGCTCGGCGATGGCTCGGGCGGCCTGGCGATGGCGGCCGTAGTCGGCGCGGAGCCGCTCGCATGCGCCCGCCACGTCCTCCGCCCGGCGGAAGGCGAGCAGCCCCTCACCCACCGGGAGCCGCCGCCCGAAGCCGGTGTCCTGCGCCACCACGGGCCGTCCCGACGCCAGATAGCAGGCGCTGCGATCGCTGAACCACCCGGAGCCGGAGACCACGTAACCGCTCTTGGCGATGCCGAGCTCGCCCCACGAGCCCTGCACGAAACGGCGGTAGTCCTCCGGGGTGGCCGCCACCGACAGCGGGTCGACGAGCTGCCAGCGGTTCCGGTGCAGCGCCTCCAGATCGGCGACCTCGTCGGGATGGATGCCGAGGGCGACGAGGAACTGCACGTCGGTGCGGGTGGGGACATCGATCAGCGCTCGCCAGGAATGGACCTTCTGGCCGTAGTGGAGGCCGTCGTGCTGCGTCGAGCCATAGCTCCTCCAGTTGGCCACGGTGGTCAGCGCCTCGTGCTCCAGCCGGTCGGCGTACGGCCAGTGGCGGAGCACGACCGGCGGCAGGGTGGACAGCCACGTGCGCCCGCAGTCGGGGATCGTCGTACCGACGGCGTCGCCGACTGTCACGAAGTGGGTGTGGGCATCGAAGCGCATGTCGATGCCGTCGGCGGCGTGCCACAGCTGAGCGAAGCCGGGATCGAGGTCGAGGTAGACCCTCGTCGGCACCGCGTCGAGCACGTCGGCATCGGCGAGCAGGCCCGAGGCGTTGAGAAGGAGATCCACCCGGGACGCGACCCGCCGGAGCTCCTCCCTCCCCATGCCCGCGGTCTGGGCGCGGTGTGGGCGGACGAGGCACCAGCAGTCGGCCAGGTCGAACCGTTCCATGACCTCGCTGCACCAGCGGGCGCTGGTGTGGAAGCTCTGGTCGTCGCCCTCGACCGGCTCCACCAGCCAGACCTCGTGGCCCAGTTCGCGCAAACCCAGGAGGTACTGGAGGATCGACCAGGTGGCGCCTCCGTGGGCCGGGGTGCCCGCAACCATCCCACTGACGATGACCGCTGCCATCGGGTTCCCGATCACCCCCTCGTCCGGAGCGACCGTGGCATGTCGACCTGCTGCGTGAGGGCGTCAGCCGTGGGCCTCACCCCGGGCTGGTACCCGGCGCCGGTGGAGGGAACGCGGGGCGTCCGTGGGCGGGGGTCGTCGCGCATCCGGCTCGGTAGCCTCACTTCGTGATCGTCCCGCCGCGACGACAGGGCGCAGCCGCGCTCGGCCCTCCAGCGTGAAGGAGACATTAGCGATCGCCGGGGCACTGGCCCAACGGCCACACCACGGTGGTCACACGTGGGTGTTCCTCCAGTACCTGCTCGGGTTCCACCACCTGGGGTGGGACGTCCTCTTCCTCGACCGCCTGGAGCCCGACATGTGCGTCGACGGCGCCGACCGCCGGGTCCCGGCGCGGGAGTCGGTGAACGTCGCCTACCTCGCCGAGGTGATGGACCGCTTCGGACTCCGGGGATCCTGGTGCCTCCTGCACGACGGTGGCCGCGAGACCTTCGGCCTCGGCCGTGACGAGGTCCGTCGGCGCCTTCGCCGGTCGGCGTTTCTGCTCAACGTGATGGGCTACCTCGACGACGAGGACCTGCTGGCCGTCACGCCGCGCCGGGTGTTCCTCGACATCGACCCCGGCTTCACCCAGATGTGGCGGGTGCTCGGCCTTCACGACCACACGGTCGGCCACGACGACCACGTGACGATCGGCGCCAACATCCACCGGCCGGGGTGCACGGTGCCGACGGCCGGGATCGACTGGCTGACCACCAAGCAGCCGGTCGTGCTCCAGCAGTGGCCGGTGGCCGAGGGGCCGGGACGCGGCTTCACCAGCGTCGCCAGCTGGCGAGGCCCGTTCGGACCCGTCGAGTACGAGGGACGCACCTACGGGCTCCGGGTCCACGAGTTCCGGCGGTTCCTGGATCTGCCCTCCCGCACCGGCGCCGACCTGGAGGTGGCCCTCGACATCCACGAGGCGGAGGTGGAAGACCTGCGTAGGCTGCGCGAGCACCGCTGGCGGCTGGCCGATCCCCGGGAGGTGACGTGCGACCCCTGGCGGTACCAAACCTTCGTCCAGCGCTCGGCGGCCGAGCTCATGGTGGCCAAGAACATGTACGTGCAGTCGCTCAGCGGATGGATCAGCGACCGCAGCATCTGCTATCTGGCCAGCGGACGCCCGGTGCTCGCCCAGGACACCGGGCTCGAGGGCGTGGTGCCCACCGGCGAGGGACTGCTGACCTTCACCACGCTGGAGGAGGCAGTCGCCGGCGTCGCCGAGATCACCAGTGAGCCGGGTCGCCACCGCCGAGCGGCTCGCGAGCTGGCGGAGGAGCACTTCGCCGCCGAGCGGGTGCTGGGGCTGCTGCTCGACCGCCTCGGCGTGGGCGGGCCCGGGCGCCTGCGGAAGCCACGATGAGCACCGTGGTCGTCGCCGGCGCACTGGCCAACAAGGCCGGCAGCGGTGGTGAAGCGTGGGTCCGGCTCAGCTGGGTGCGGGGGTTGCAGGCGCTCGGCCTGGACGTCTTCTTCGTCGAGGAGCTGGACCCGGGCCCCGGGGGCGGCGGCCATCCCGCCGCCGTTGCCTACTTCGAGGGTGTGGTGGCCCGGTTCGGCTTGCGCGAGCGGGCCACGCTGCTCGTCGGTGACGAGGCCTGCTGCGGTCCCGGGCTGGACGACCTGGTGGGGATGGCTCCGTCGGCGACCTTGGTGAACATCAGCGGGCACCTCCACCACGCCCGCCTGTTCCCTGCGTTCCGGCGGAGGGTGCTCGTCGACATCGACCCGGGCTTCACCCAGGTGTGGCACGCTGCCGGCGACCCGGGCGCACGGGTCGAGGGCCACGAGGTCCACTTCACCATCGGCGAGCACATCGGCGCACCCGGGTGTCCCGTCCCCACCGGCGGGGTGCAGTGGCGCCACGTACGCCAGCCGGTCATTCTCGACGACTGGCCGGTGACGGCGTGCACGGCTCCATGCCGCTTCACCACCGTGGCGAGCTGGCGGGGGCCCTTCGGACCGGTGGAGCTCGATGGGCGAACCTACGGTCTGAAGGCCCACGAGTTCCGGAAGGTGATCGAGCTGCCCCGTCGCTCCCCTCACACCTTCGAGCTGGCCCTCGCCATCCACCCCGATGACGAGGTCGATCGCCGGGCGCTGGTTCGACACGGCTGGCACCTGGTGGACCCGGGTCCGGCGGCGGCGCAGCCGGAGACGTTCCGCTCCTACGTCCAGGGCTCCGGCGCCGAGTTCTCGGTGGCCCAGGGGGTGTACGTGGGCACCGGCAGCGGCTGGTTCAGCGACCGAACGGTGCGCTACCTCGCGTCGGGTCGACCGGCCCTGGTGCAGGACACCGGCTTCAGCAGCGTGCTCCCGACCGGCGACGGTCTGGTGAGGTTCCGGACGCTGGAAGAAGCGGTGACCGGTGCGGAGCGGATCACCCGTGACCACGCCGCTCACGCCGAGGCCGCCCGAGCCATCGCCAAGGAGCACTTCGCCGCCGAGCGGATCCTCCCGCGGTTCTGCGACGAGGCGGGGATCACCGGCGCGTGACGCACCGGGGCTCCCGGCCGTCACCTGTCCCCACCTCCGCCAGCCGGTACCGGGCGTCGGCGTCCCGGCGAGTCTGGCTCATCGGGCGTTCGTCGGTGGTCCTGCTGAGCGCGGCGGCGCTCTTCTACGGGCTGTCGAGCGGGCGCAGCAGCGGGCCCTCGCCCGATCTCCGCAACGGGCGGGTCCACATCCAGGACAACCTCTGGCGCACCGCCGAGCACCGGTACGCGGTGTGGGTGGGGAGTGACGGCATCCCGTACGTCGGACAGAGCCCGCTGCACGGTGACCGGTGGACGGTGGTCGATCTCGGCCGGATACCCGGGAACCCATTGGCCGCTCCCACCGACGACAACCTCCACAACGTGTACACGATCGCCGTCGACGCCGACGAACGTGTCCACGTCTTCGGCAACCACCGCCGGTCGCCACTTCGTTACGCCCGCTCGGCGCCGGGCGGTGACATCGGCCAATGGGAACCGGGGGTGGTTCCCGGGCCGACCGAGCGGGTGACCTATCCGCAACTCGTGGCCCTGCCCGACGGCACCCTGCTCTTCTTCCGACGTGAGGGGATGTCGGGGCGGGGCGCCGTCATGCTGGCGGCTCTCGACCCGGGCGCGCCGGAGTGGCGACACGTCGGCACCGTCATCGATGGCCGTCCCGGCGACGAGAGCCCCTATCTGCACCGCGTCGCCGTCGATCCGTCGACGGGCATGGTGCACCTGCTCTTCACCTGGCGCCGGAGCGGTGACGTAGCCACCACGAACGACGTCGAGTACGCCAGGTCTCCCGACGCCGGGCTGTCGTGGGAGACCACTGGAGGGGAGCGGCTGCCGCTGCCGATGACGCACGGTGCGGCCGACGTCGTCATCGACACCCCCCCGGAGGGCTCGGGACTGTTGAACCAGGGCGGCCTCGATGTCGACAGCTGTGGCCGTCCTCATGCTGTCGTCACCTTCGACGACGGCCGTCACCGGGCACTGAGACACCTGTGGCACGACGGCCACAGCTGGCAGGAGCGGCAGCTCGACGGAGGTCTCCTCGACGGCCGACCCGTCGTCGTGGCCGGGGAGCGGGTCTGGCTCGTGGGCGCCAAGAGCGCGGAGGTGCGGGCCGTCGACATCTCGTCGGGCTCCGCCGGAGCCGTGGTGACCTTGGGCACAGCCGTGCCGGGCTGGGAGGTCACCTACGACTCCCGCGCCGCCTCCGCCGGAGCGCTGGAGACGCTGGTGCCCCGCGATGAGGAGCCGATGGTCCTGGCCGAGCGGCTGCGCGGCGCCACCGACGAGCCCGGCGACGGCTGCCCGAGCGGCTGACGAGCACGCGCCCGCCGTCGACCGCGCGATCCGGCGGTCTTCACGCCGAGCCGTCACCAGCAATAGCCCGCCGCCTCCAGCAGGCCACCGGCGTGCCTCTCGAACAGCGCGGAGTCGTCCTCGGTGAAGTGGTTCCGCCGGTCTCCGACCTGCCGCTTGCCGAAGGGGCGACCTTCGCCCACCTGCTGGCTCGGCAGGTTGGAGAACGACGTGGCCTCCACGACGACCTTGACGAACGTCTCGGAGATGGGCAGGTCGACGAACCTGACGAGCCGCTTGACCTGCTCGTGCGGGCTCTGCACCAGGGCCTCGTAGCGCAGCACATGCCACCGTCCCGCCGCCAACGGCCGGTCTCGTACGGCGGCGCCGTGTCGGACCGCCTGCACCCATCGCTCAATCTGGTCCATGCGGTCCGTGGGAGCGCATGACCCCAGCCTTGGCCCGGTGCTCGAGCGAGACGCACAGGTCACGTCCGTCGCGGAGCACCTCGACGATGCGGGCTTCCGGCCAGCGGCGCAGGATGCGGCTGGCGAAGTAGCGATGCCTCGGCGTCGTCTCCACCAGGACGTGCTCGTACCCCCCGCCGCGCGAGCGGAAGAACCCGTCGAGGATGCTCTCCACCAGCCCCTCTGCCGCTGCGTCGGCGGCGAGACCTTCCTGCCCCGCCTCGTCCAGCAGCCGGTGCAGTTCCTCTCGGCTGACCCAGTGGTGCGGCCCGGCGTTGCCGCCGCCCAGACCACCCTGCTCGGCGTGTGCGTAGCGGGCGATGACCGCCGCCCGGCCGGCCGGCGTCAGCCCGTACTGGGCCAACGGCTGGAACAGGGTCGGAACACGTGGGACTCGGGTCCCGAGATCACCTGCGGATGGCAGTCGAGGATGCGTCGCGTCCACGTGGTGCCCGACCGTCCGCATCCGACCACGAACACCTTCCGGCACTGCGTCATGCCGGTATCGCCGCCCTGGTGCCGGGGTCCCGTGTCGATCCGGGACCGGCCGTTTGAATGATGGTCATCAGGTCGCCTCCGAGCTCTGCCAGGTGTCGAGCTCCTCGTCCGAGACGTATCCGGCCCTGACCAACATGGGCCCCGCCAGCTCCGCGAACTGCTTGCGGCGGCTCGGCCCCCATTCGCTCCAGTCGTCGGCAGGGCGGCGACCGTCGTGCTGGAAGCTCGAGTTGACCCGGTTGCCGCCGAACGCCTCGGCCGGTCCGCCATGAGGACGGAGCCCGAGGAAGGCCTGCAGGCGGTCGAAGCCTGCCTCCGGTTCGGCGGCGAGATCCTCGTTGCGCACGGTGAGGCACCGATCGGGAATGGCCTCCTCAAGCGCCAGGGCGGTGTCCACCCACTCGCTCCAGACGGCACATGCCTGCCCGAAGTCGTGTACCCACCCGGGCACCTCGTGGCTGAGCCGGGACCGCTGCCCCTCAGTGAAGACGCCCTCGAAGCTCCCCATCGATCGAACCACCGCTCGGCCGTCCCGCAGGATGTGCACGAACTGGGCGCCGGGGAGCATCACTGCCAGGTCTTGCGCCATGGCGGTGTAGAGCGGCGTCTGGTCCACCCAGCGGCGACCACCGCTACGGCTGCTGAAGATGGCGTTGACGGCGAGGCCCACGAAGGCGAGGAACTCGTCGCGCTCCACCGCCTCCTCGCGGATCCAGCTCGGGGTCGCCCGCTCCATGTTCCCCTTCCAGACACGGTCGAGGCGCCCGTTGCCGAACAGCTCGTGGACGAAGTACGACTCCTTCGAAGCCCACAGTTCGGGGTGCCCGCCGAGCGCCTTGGCCAAGGCGGTCGTCCCCGAACGGGGTGAGCCGATGACGAAGACGGGGTTCCGGCACAGCCTTTCCAGTCCGAGGTACGCCCGCAGGTGCTCCGTGGTCACGTGGTCACCACCTGGCTGGCGCGGACGTGGTACTCCACGATCTCGCGGTTGTAGTACGGGGGCGCTCGCAGCGGATCGACCCCGTGCTTCCACCCGTACAGGAACCGGTGCGCCTGCAGGAGCCAGTCCACGTGGGGGTCGTGGGCAGCGGTCGTCCTCCGGACGTGGCTGACCCTCGCCGCCGGCACGGGCGTGAGCTCGACGCCTAGCTCCCAGGCCCGGTGCCAGTAGTCGGTGTCCTCACCGTAGGCGGGGCTGAACTGCTCGTCGAAGGGACCGACCTCCCGATAGGTGTCGAGCGTCAACATGAAGCACCATCCCGCCGTACCGCCCTGGTCGGGCTGGCGGAAGCCGAGGCCGTCCCCGTGGTCGGTGTAGGGGAAGGCGATGCGACGGCCAGTGGTCACCGCCTCGAGCAGCGCCTCGTCCCAGCCCGGCTCGACCAGGCAGTCGCTGTTCAGGACGGCTACCACCGGAGCCCGGGCCGCTCGGATGCCGGTGTTCCACGCAACGGAGACGCCCCGGTTCTCCTCGAAGCGGTGCACGACGGCGGGGAACGACCGCTGGTGCGGTGAACCGTTGTCGACCACCAGCACCTCCGTGGGCACGCGGGCCACCTCCCGGACCCGCGCCACGGTGCGGACCGCCATGTCGGCGAGCTCCCGGGTGCGGCTCCACACCGGCAGCGTGACGGTCAGGGCGACGGTTCCGGACGAGGGTTCCTGCGTCCCGGTGGACCACTCGGTCACGGTCGGCCCCGCCGGGGCGGGTCGATCCCTGCTCGGCGTCGGCGCGGGGGGCGGGTCCACGGCCCGGGCGGCGGTGGGGACGCCTCCGAGGGCCTCGGTGACGCCCTTGGCACTGCTGGCGAGGATGAGGGCCCGGTAGGCACGGTGCAACCCCTCTCTGTCGGCGTCGGGTGAGCCGGCGACCACTGCCTCCTCCAGCTCCCGGGCCCGTGCTCGCATTGCGGGGAAGCCGGGGCGGGCCGCCTCCCACCGCTCGCGGGCCTGCTCGACCTGGGCGTAGCGCCGGAGCTCCTCGCCGTCGTGCAGCGTCGCCATGATCGCCTGGGCCCGCCCCTTGGCCTCCGTGCGCCGGCAGAACTCGTCGAGGCCGATGGAGCGGACCATGAAGGTGCGGGCCGCCGGGTGGTACACGACCCGGAGGCCCCGTGGCGCCAGGCGCCAGGCCATCTCGACGTCGATGGAGTAGTCCAGGCGCTGGTCGTGTAGGCCGTGCCGAGCGAGCAGGCTGCGCTTGCACGACACCCGCCCCTCCCAGAAGCCCCTCCAGTCGAGCTGCTGGCCCGCGCTGAGGTTGGCGTAGGAGAACAGGAAGCCGTCGACGTCGGTCACATAGTGCATGAGCGGCGTGACGACGATCTCGGGCGCCCAGCCGGTGTGGCCGAGCACGGCGACGCCTTCGTCGGGGTGGGCGTCGTGCGCCCGCAGGTGCTGTTCGAGCAGGTCCGGAGCCGGTCGGTCGTCGTCGTCGCAGAAGAGCACGATGTCGGCTCGGGCCAGGAGCGCGGCCAGGTTCTTGGCGGGGCTGCGGCCGGCGTGCTGGATGTGAGCCCACACCAGCGGCAAGTTCCCGAGTCGGGCCTCCAGGACGCCGGCCGTCGCCGTGCCCGGGGAGCCGTCGTCCACGACGACGACCTCGAACTCGGCGGCGTCGAGCGTCTGGGCGGCGAAGCCGTCGAGGCACCCGGCCAGGAGCTCGGGGCGGTCGTAGGTGCCCACCAGCACGCTGATCCGCGGGGTCCCGGTTGCGGGGCTGCGGCGGAGCGTCCGCCGCAGGTGGTCACCGTCCCGCACCACGACGTCGAGGACCCGACTGCAGCGCAGGGTGTCGTCGTCCGGCTCGAGGGTGGCGGCGAGACCGATGACCAACTCGTCGAGCAGCATGACCGGTCCCCGAGCTTCGGCACCGGCCCGCACCGCGAGGACCGGCAGGGAAGTCGGCCCGGCGACCTGGCGGGCAGCGCAGCCCCGCAGTCGCTCGGTCACCGGCGGGGCGGCCGCCGGCCCCGAGCGGTGCGCCGGTTGCACGCGCTCGGCGCCCAGCTCCGCAGCCGCGGCCACGAGCTGGTCGAGGAAGTTGCCGGGCAGAAGCGCCGAGTCCTCGAGCGCGACCACCCAATCCACGGCCGGAAGGTCCGGCTCGTTGCCGATCCGGTCGACCGGCGAGTTGCCGTCGGACGGACGCCACCGCTGGCTCACCCGGCAGCGACTGCTCTCGAGGGCTCGCAGCAGCGAGGGGGGCGGACCGGCCCGCCGACCGTCATAGGTGCCCAGGACCAGGACCTCGGGCCCCTCACCGTCCACCGCCTCGGCCGTAGTCGGTGACGTGCGTCCGTGGGGTGCCCGCAGGTCGAAGACGACGGCGTGCTGGTCGGCGTGGACCCGCCGCGCGGTCGAGTTGAGGAACGCATCGAAGGCGGGGTAGTGGTGAAGCCACCAGAAGGCGGTGCTGGGCAGCACGAGATGGGTCGCGCCCCGCTGTCGCAGCGTCTCCACCTGGTGGATGGCGGACTCGCTGTCGGCCGGGTGGAAGCCCGCCCATCCCCTGTCGGGACCGAGGGGGAAGTGCCATCCCGTCCGTCCGACCAGCCGGACGAGCTCGTCGTCACCCTTCGAGACGACGAGGACGACCGAGCCGGGCTCGGTGACGCCGTCGACGGCCGTGTGCACGGCGGCGACCGTCTCCCGGTAGGCCTCCGCCCGCCGCCGCTCGTGCCGGAAGGCGTCCGGGGCGACGGCAGCCGGGCGGTGGAGCACGTGGTCGACGATGGCCAGGAACTGCTGGCGGACGCGGCTCATGTCGTGGCTCTCGCCTAGCAGCATCCAGCCGGCATCGGCCAGCCGGTTCCATGTCGCCTCGTCGACGAGGACCCGGGTGAGGGCGGCGGCGAGATCCTCCGGCGACTCCACCACGAGGGCGTGGGTGTCGTGCCGTACCGGAAGGCCCTCCATGGCGATCGGCGTGCCGACGACCGGGGTGCCGGCGAACAGCGACTGGACCACCTTGCCCTTGACCCCGGCGCCGTGGAGCAAGGGCACCACGCACACCCGGGCGCGCTCCAGGTAGGGCACGATCGACGGGACCCAGCCGACCATGTGGACGTTGGGCAGGCCGCCGGCATGGGCCCGGACCCGGTCGTCGAGGCGGTTGCCGACGACCGTCAGGGGATGGGCGGTGAGAAGGGCGGGCTCGAGCCGGGGCAGGACGTCATGGCACAGGTACTCGATCGCCTCGCCGTTGGGCAGGTGCCGGAAGTTGCCGACGAAGAACATGCCGCGGCGCTCGCGGAACGGCAACGGTGACCGCTCGATCCGCTCGGCCAGCGGCAGCTCGAAGACCTTGCCGGGGCCGAGGAAGTCGGCGAGCAGGGCCGACTCCTTGGCGGAGACGGTCATGACCGCGTCCGCCTGCCGGTAGGTGTTGAGCTCGGCTGCCAGCAGCTTCCCGTACCCGTCATCGAGCGTACCGTCCACGCCGAAGCGCCTGCGGGCGTCGCGCAGGAAGTGCACGTCGATGGAGTCGATGAGGACGCGGGTGCTCGGCGAGTGCTCTCGAAGCAGCGGCAGCAGATGGGACGCCGGCTCCCAGAAGGCGAGGACGGCGAGGTCGAACGCGCCCGCCGCTAGGACCTGCTCGGCGACCTCGAAGCCGGCGAAGGTCGTCACCCCCCGCTGTCGGAGCCGGTTGGCATGCCGCTCGTCGGCGTTGGCCTCCTGGGCCAGGAAGGTGACCGCCCACCCCTCGTCGAGGAGGAACTCGATGAGGTCGTCCACCCTCTGGGATCCCCGGTCCCGGTCGGGCTCGGGTATCCGTGTCTGCGACACGATGGCTCGCTTCACCACGGCCACCTGCCCGCCACGTCGTCGGTGAGCAGGAGGGCCGGCCAGGCGGCGTCGTCGAGCGGGTCGGGCCGGGGCGGGCGCCGCTGGAGGGATGGGCGCCACACCTCCCCGACGGCGCCCGCCGGCGTGCCATCGGCGGCGCTGGCCGTCCGGACCGCAGCCGCTTCCGGCTGGTAGGCCACATGCCAGCGGCGAGCCCACAGGCTGCCGGCGAGGTCCACGAGGCCATCAGGGCCGGGGACGGGGGCATCGATCTCGTCCAGCGCGGTACGGCGGACGACGAGCATGCCGACCCCGGCGTCGGTGGGGCGGAGGCGCTCGTGCCAGGGCGAGCACGGGTCGACGGAGCCGGCGGCCACGCCGGCCCACGAACCGTCGCTGAACACGGTGACACCCGCGGCCACGAGCCGGCCGTCGCGCTCGAAGAGCTTGGCCGCCACCGCTCCGAGGCCCTCGTCACGGGCGAGGGTTCGGCGGGCCGCGGCCAGAGCGCCCGGGAGCGGCACGACCCCCTGGTCGAGAAAGGCCACCAACGGCGCCTGCATGGTGCCATCGACCTCGGGGCCCACGAGCCGGCCGACCGGCTCGGGGCCGAGCACCGCACGGATGGCGTCGGCCGCGACCGGATCGGGACCGTCGCCCCTCAGGACCACGTCCACCGCGGCGTCACCCTGGGCGGCGTCGTCGTGCTCGGCGATCACCTCGGCGACCACACAATGCGAGTCGGCGGGGTCGAGCAGGACCACTGCTCCGGACGCGACTCTCCGGGCCTCCGCTACTCGATCCGGCCGGTCGATCACGACGATGTCGACGGTGCGGTCCAGGTAGGGGAGGCTCGGGGCGTCGCCATGGGGCCGGAACACGTTGCGCCCTCCGAGGTGCTCGGCGAGCGCCCTCCCCGTCCAGTCGAGCACCGACGAGGAGGGGCCTGTGTCCCCCGTGAGGTGGTCGAGGGTGCCCGGCAGATCCGTAGGCCACCCGCTCGCGGCCGGTCGACGGGCGGCCAGATCGACGAGCAGACCGCTCCCGGGCTCGTCCGCCAGGACCCGGTAGCGGGCCAGGTGGGCCGCCACCTGCGGGTACCGGTCGAGCCACCACCGATAGGCCTCAGGCAGCAGCAGGATGCCGCTCCCCTCGGCCCGCAGTGCCTCGAGATGGGCCACGGCTGCGACTCCGTCGGCCGGCCAGAAGCCGGCGTACTTCCGGTCCGTCCCCTGGGGGAAGGTGGTGGCCGGCCGCCCGTAGAGGTCGAGCAGCTGCGGATCCCCCTTGCACACGACCAGTACCGGCACGCTCCGGGGGACGTGGGCGCGTACCAGCTCGCGGGCGGCCGAGACCTCCGCCGGCACCGGTTGCCGCGCGGAGGACCATTCGTAGCGCACGGCTTGGAAGGAGTCCTCCAAGCGGTCGAGGCCTTCGGCCATCGCTGCCCAACCGGCACGAGGGGTCGAGTCACTCTCGAGCGCAGCGATCCTCTTCTCGAGCTCGTCCCGCTCGCGCTCCAACGCCGCTATCCGGCGATCCCGCCGGTCGAGGTGCTGGCGGGCGAGCTCCAGGTCGAGGACCGCACGCTCGACCCGGCCGGCGTCGGCGTCGGTGTCCACGGGGAACATCCCCTCGGGCGGCAGACCAGCCTCCGCGCAGAGGCGCCGGTACAGCTCCACCACGGCCGGTGATGCGCCCGCCGCCGCCAAGGTGACCTCGAGGTCGTGGTGACGCAGCCGCTCGTCGAAGGCGGAGACGGCGGAGTCGACGGCTGCCGGTTCCAGCCCGGCGAAGGAGAGCAGACGCCCGGCCGATCCACCTCCGTCCTTGAACTGGGCGTGGTAATGGGTGACGAGCCGCTTCTCTGCCGGCACCGCGCCGAGGACGGCTTCGTAGTAGTCGTGCCACAGGCGCAGCGCCAGCGAGTACGAGATCCGGTTGCGCCGTTTCAGAGAGAGCGCCACCTCCAAGGGGTGACGCACGCAGACGACCACGAGCAGGTCGGGGACGAGGTCGAGCCAGAATCGGGCGGTCAGGCATGTGCGGGGGTCCTTCCACCCCCAGGGACCCTGGGCCGCGAGCCCGCCCAGGAGCTCGGCCGCGGGCTCGGCCAGGTGCGCCACCCGAGGGTCGTCGGCGGTCAGCGGAGGGCACGATGGCGGGTTGTCCCAGGCACCGCCGGTGGCCCCGAGAAGGTCCTCGTTGACCCGGACCAGCCCTTCGTGCTCGAAGAAGCCCTCCGGGTTGTCCGGCGCCGGACCCACCAGATCCCGTTCGTCGCCGAGGTGGAGGCCGGCGAGCATCAGGGCCTTGGCGATCATGGACGTCCCCGTGCGGTGCATCCCCGTGATCGCGATCGCACTCATCGTGCCATCTCCCTTTCGTCGTGTAGCTGACCGTCCGGCGGCGGGGCGCCGTTGAGCTCGTAGACCACCGCCACATCGGAGGCCGCCGCCCGCCGGTGTCGCTCGTCGAGATGGGCTCGAAAGCCCTTGTAGTGCTCGAGCCACCACAGGGAGGGCGATGGCACGACGAGCCACCCGGCGCCCTGGCGGCGGAGCTCCTCGAGCCGCTCGATCGCCTCGCCGTCGTCGCCGGGGTGATGGCCGGCCCAGGTGCCGTCGTCGAGGCGAGGGAAGTGCCAGGCCTGCAGTCCCGGGATGTCGAGGAGGGCGTCGTCGCCCCGGCTGACCACCAGCGCCACCGTCCCGGTCGGGATGCACTCCGCGAGCGCATCGGGGAGCCTGTGGCGGAGCTCCCTGTAGGTTCGGGCCGGGCGGCGAGCGTGGGGTTCCCAGACCGTGCCCCACTTAGCCTGGAAGCGTCGCCGGTTGGCTTCAAAGAGCTCGGCGTGGCGCCCGGTTGGCACGAGGGCGCCCAGGGTGCCCTCGCCGAAGTGGTGCACGAAGACGTCGTCGGCGCACGTCACCCGGTAACCGGCGTCGCGGACACGGCGCGAGTAGTCGTCGTCCTCGAACATGCCCACCTCGAACCGCTCGTCGAGGAGACCCACCGTCCGGAGGACGTCACGCCGCATCGCCACGCAGAACATCACCGCCACGGGAAGGTCTCGGCGAGCCGCTGGTCGCCCCCGCCGCCGCCGAGCCTCTTCGACGACGTCGGCGTAGGCGGCGTGGTCGGCCGGCACCTCGGCCTCGTTGCCGCACCGGTTGGTCACCGGGCCCACCAGGCCGACCTCTTCGTCGGCGAGGTGGTCGAGAAGGCCGTCGAGCCAGCCGGGGGTCGTGATGGTGTCGTTGTTGAGCAGCACCAGGTGCTCGCCCCGGGCCAGTGCCAGTGCCTGGTTGTTGGCCGCCGCGAAACCGAGGTTGCGATCGTTGCGCCGCACCCGGACGTGTGGGTTGCGGGCCGCGAGGGCACTGAGGTACCGAGGCGTCCCGTCGGTCGAGGCGTTGTCGACCACGACCAACTCGTAGGGCACGGCCGCCCCGTGGGCCAGCACGCTCTCGAGCGCCATGCGGGTGAGAGCCAGGTTGTCGTGCGTCACCACGACCACGCTCACCGAAGGGTCGCCGGACTTCGGTGGGGCCACCGGCAGGGAACGCCGGAGCACCCGCTCGACGGTCTCGTCCGGCAGGCGAAGGGGGCGACGAGACGCAGGTGTGATGACCAGGTCGGCCGGTAGGTCGACCGGGGCCGCCCAGCCGGGACGGACGCCGACGGGGCGCGCCGGCGAGGGCGGGACGGCACGGTGGAGGAGGCGTCCCGGCACGACGTCTTTGTCGAGGCCGGCCCGGGCCGGCTCGACGGCAGCGCCTCGGCGGGGGTCCAGGTGGCCAGCCACGTCGTCGACGGCGGCGACGGCGTCCGCGATGCCGTCGAAGGCGAGCAGGCCTTCGACGACCGGCAGGGCGCAGGCCGAGCCGGTGCCCCGGAGCCCGAACGGCCGCCCGGCCGTCGGGCACGGGGCACTGCGCTCGCTGAACCGTTCCGGCTGCAGGCGCACGTTGCGTTCGTGGGCGGCGGTCAGCGCACCTCTGGCCCGGACGATGGGACGGCGGTACGTGTCGGTGTCGACCGAGACGGCGAGGCCCGGTCGCAGCCGCCAGCCGTGGCGCTCCAGCCGCTCCTGGTCGGGTTCGTCGTCGATGCTGCGAGCGAGCGTGACCAGCCGACCGGTGGGCGAGGGCAGGTGGAGGATCTCGAGGAGCGCTGGACGGCCACTCCGGCCGTGGTCCTCGTCGAGTCGCTCGGACCCGACGGCGTACCGGCCCACCAGCCACGCCACCCCGGCCCCGGCGGTGTGGCGCAGGGCACCGAGGACGACCAGCTCCGGCCGGCTCACCTGGGAGCCCTCGGCGTCTGCTCGTGGACCGGTCTTCCGCGCGGCAGGCCGTGGCCGTTCTTGGTCGCCGACTCCGCCTGGCCGATCAGGTGGGCGAGCACCGCCAAGACGTCGTCGGCCGACTGGCACGGGCCGCCTCCATCGCCCGGATGGGCTGGCTGCCCCCGCTCTGCGTGCTTGCCGTTGGAGATGTCGGGATTGCCATCCGCTCCGGACCCGGACCGGTTCCCGCAGGCCCGGTCACGCCCGCGGGGGAGCGGGGCGACGACCTCCTCGCTCGGGACGGGTGAGGGGGGTGGCTGGGCCTCGCCGGCGGGGAGCTCCCCTTGGCCGCTCTGTGCCGCCCACAGCTCGTGGTAGAGGCCTTCGGTGGCGACGAGCTCGTCGTGGGTGCCCCGCTGCACGAGCTCGCCGTGGTGGAGCACCAGGATCTGATCGGCACGCCGGACGGTGGACAGTCGGTGGGCGATCATCAGCGTGGTCCGGCCCTCCATGAGGCGCTCCAGTGCTTGGAGCACCACCCCCTCGGTGCGAGAGTCGATGGAGGACGTGGGCTCGTCGAGGATGAGAACCGGTGCGTCCCGGAGGAAGGCCCGGGCGACAGAGATGCGTTGGCGCTCGCCGCCGGAGATCTTCGCTCCCCGCTCACCGAGCTGGGTCTGGTACCGCCGCGGCAGTGCCCTGATGAAGTCATGGGCGTTCGCCGCCTTGGCTGCCCGGCGCACCTCCTCATTAGTGGCATCGGGCCTCCCGTAGCGGATGTTGTCGGCAATGCTCCCGGAGAACAGCAGCGGCTCCTGCAGCACCACGCTGAACTGCGCTCGCAGCGACTCCAGCGTGACGTCGCGCACGTCGATCCCGTCGAGGAGGATGCGACCTGCCTCGACGTCGTAGAAGCGGGGGAGCAGGCTGGCCAGTGTCGACTTGCCCGCCCCGGTCGGTCCCACGACGGCGACGACGCTGCCGGCCGGCACGCGGAACGTGAGGTCCTTCAGCGTCTCGGGACGTTGGGCGTAGCTGAACCGAACGTCCTCGAAGGCGATCTCGCCATTCGCCCGCTCGATGGCGACGGCGTCTTCCTTCTCCGTGACCCCGGGGGCCTCGTCGAGGAGCGAGAGGGCGTGCTCGAACATGATGAACTGCTGCTGCGCACCGGTCACGAAGTTCGTCATCTGCTCGAGCGGCTGGTACACCGACGCGATGTAGGACATCACGACGAGGAGCTGACCCGGGCTCAGGCGACCCTGCAGTACTCCACGGGCCCCGACACCCAGGACGGCGGCGGTTCCGCAGGCGGTGATGAAGCTCACGGCCAACCGGAACAGTGTCTGGCGCACGGTGAGGCTCACCCGCGCACCGATGGCCCTCTCCCCCTGGCTGCGGAAGCGCTCGAATTCGTGCCGCTCCCGACCGAAGGCGACGACGACGCGCAGCATCGCCATCGCCTCGTGGACGATGGACAGGTTGGCGCCTTCCAGGCCGCGGACCCTGCGCAGCTGTGGCTCCACGCGGTTGGCGTAGTAGATCGTCGAGTAGTACATGAAGGGCAGCACCAGGAGGGCCAACGCCGCGAGGTGGGGGTCGATGCGTAACACGACCCATGCCATGCCGAGCACGGTCAGCAGGCTCTGGACGAGCGTCGGGATCGACACCACCAGCTGACCCAGCGCGCCCGCCTGGTTGTTCAGCCGGTACATGAGGTCTCCGGTGCGCTGGTCGTCGTGAAACGTGAGCGAGAGCCGCTGCACGTGCTGGAAGAGGTCACTGCGGAAGTCGAGGCCCATCTTCTGGTCGACGGTGGTGGTGAGGTACTGGTTCACCACCGTGAGCCCGCCGGTCACCAGGGTGATGAGCAGCGCCGCCCCCACCGCCAGGAGGATGAGGGGCCCGGCCTCTTCACCGATCAACCCCGACACCCAGGAAGGAGCCGGTCGGTCGCCGAGGACAGTGTCGATGACGAAGGCGAGCGGCCACGGTTCGGCGAGGGCTGCCGCCGCGAGGAGGCCGGTGACCGCGATCGAGCTGACCGAGTGCCGCTTGTAGGGGCGGAGGTACGGCAGGGCCCGGGGCAGCAGGGCGAAGCCCCGTCTGAGGGCGTTGGCGCGAGGTCCACGCGTCTCGCCCCGAACGTCCCCGTCCGCCTCGTCGTGGAGGTGGCCCTCCTCCGATGGCTGGTCCTCTGCCGCCGTGTCGGTCACGCCTTCACCGGCGGTCGCTGGACCGCTCGCTCGAGGATCCGACGAGGCCGCCAGGCGCTCCGACACAGCGCGGCGGCGACGGCCACGGTGACGACCGCGGCCGCCAGGGCGTTCACGGCGAACACCGAGGCGGTGGTCAACGCCGTGAGCGCCAGGCGGGCCCACCGGGGTCGGGTCCGGACGCGGACCTGCACGAAGCCCACGGGATGGCTGCTGGTCTGCAGGTCGGCGAAGAGGAAGGTCGACACGAGCCGGGCGTCGTGGTCCTCCCAGCCGATCGCCGGGAGGAGTCGCAACCCCTTCCGCCGGAGCTCCTCGACCAGCGTGGACGCAAGGGCTTCCCGAGACCCATCCTCCTTCAGCACGTGTACGCCGCCGGCGGCGGTCCTCACCGCCCGGGGGAGCGGGGCGACCGTAGGCAACCCGCGGTGGGCCGCACCGGCCCCGCGCCACCGACCCCAGGTCCGAACGCACGGCTGCAGAAGGTGGTGGGCTGCCACCGACGACCTGAACCGCGCCCGGGCGAGTTCCGACCCCCGGGGCGGGTGGGCCCGCACCATGTCGATGGCGACGATGCTCAGCAGGTACAGAGCAGCCAGCAGTGCGGGCAGAGCGAGCTGGACGGCGACGGCGGCGAGCGGTGCGGTGGCGAGCAGAGCCGTGGCGGCGGGCACGCCGGCCTGGTGGGCGACGTCGAGCGCGTAGCCACCTTGCTGGTACACGGACTGGTACGCGGCGGTGCCGAACTGTCCCCGGTAGACGCGTTGGCCCCAGCGGGCCTGCGGCAACGAGGTGTAGATGCGACCCCGCCACCGGGCGGTGCCGAGTGGCCCGAAGCGATCCGGGTGGCGGGCCTCCACGAGCGCCTCGGCCCTGCCGTAGCCCCGCTGCTGGCGCAGGTAGGGACGCAGCCCGGAACGGCGGTGGTGCCACACGAGAGCTGCGGGGTGGAAGCCGATCTCCCATCCCCGGTCGAGCACCTTCCAGCACAGGTCGACGTCGTCACCTGCCGACGTGTAGACGGGATCGAAGCCGCCCACCTCGATCAGCACCTTCTTCCAGAAGGCCATGTTGCAGCCGGGTACGTGCTCGGCCCGGTCGTCGGCCGTCAGGACATGGACGGGCCCGCCGGGAGCCTGGGCCACGACGTGGGCGCCGATGGGGTCCTCGGGGGGCGGGACGTTGGGCCCGCCCACGCTTCCGATGGAGCTCCCGTCGAGGGCGAGCGCCAGATAGTACGGCCACTCGGGGCTGGGGTACGCGTCACTGTCGAGGTAGGCGATCAGCTCGCCGGTCGCCTGGCGGAACCCCTCGTTGCGAGCCACCGAGAGCCCGGCGTGCGGCAGCTCGACCAGTCGGGCCCGCGGATGGCGTCGGACGATGGCGGCGGTGTCGTCGGTCGAGCCGTCGTCGACCACGAGGATCTCGAGGTGGGGGTAGTGGAGGTCGCAGGTGTGTCGCAGGCACTCGTCGAGGGTGGTTGCTGCGTTGTACGCACAGATCACCACCGAGATCGACGGCCACGGCCAGTCCAGGTCACGGACGGTGCAGCGGTTCCATCGGGCGGCCACGTCGAGTGCCGGCTTCGGCGACCGGTCAGCCCGGACCAGACCGAAGTTCCAGCCGTCGACCTCCGAGCCGCCGACCCACCACTCGTCGGTCCACGAGAACACGCACGTCCCGGCCACGCCCCGGTCGAGCGCCGTCTGCAGCTGCCAGTCCAGCACCGCTGCCTGGTGCACCTCACCCTCGGGCGAGCGACCGGCGTCAAGCCCGACCTCGCCCAGCACCAGCGGCCGGTCACCAGCCAGGTGCTGCAGCCGGGTGAGGTAGCGCCGGAATTCGGCTCGCTGCTCGAGGAACACGTTGAAGGTCAGAAAGTCGAGGCACTCGAGTGGTAGATACTCCGCGGTCGGATAGTTGGCGTAGGTGACGAGGTGGTCGCCGTCCTCCTCCTTCACGGTCTCCACGAGATCGGCGATGGCGGCCGAGATGGTCCGCGTGCCGTACCACCGGACCACGTCGGCGGGGACCTCGTTGCCCAGGTTGATCGCCAGCACGCGCTCGTCGCCGGCGAGCCGGCGAGCCGCGGCGCGGACCTCGGCCCGACCCTGACGCGCCGTGCGCGCCGCCTCCCTCCGGGAGGCGCCGAGCAGGTAGCGCCAGTCCTCCCAATGGACGGCGGCGAGGACGTGCAGGCCCCAGTCGGCGGCCAGGTCCAGCAGGTCGTCGGGCGGCTCGGTGTAGGTGCGGACCACGGTGAACCCCACCTCCCCCATGGCGGCGAAGTCCCGCTTCATCTGTTGGCGCTCGGGGAAGCGTGCGCCGTCGGAGGCACGAGGCGCGAAGGTTCCGTAGGTGACGCCGCGGAACTCGAACCGGCGCCCGTTCTCCTTGAAGAACTTCCCGTCGACCTCGATCCTGCCCAAGGGTCCGTCTCCAGAGATCCCGCCCTGCACGCCCACGAAGGCGTCCCCGCTGGGGGCCCGGGGCAGCGACACCCCAACCACCGAACCGGCCCAGCCCGGTACGGATCCGCCGGAGCTGAGGATTTTCCACGGCGTCACCTGTTCCGCTGCCGGTCGCCGGGCTTGCAGGCCGGAGAGGACCCCGTTCAGGCCGGGAAGCGGAAGGCCCAAGGGGTGCCGAGCCGGTCTCAACCTGGACCGCGACTGGGGATGGCTCTGGCGGTTCTCGCCATGGTCCGGACGTCTCCCCACGCCGTCCGGTCCGCCAGCCAGGCGATGTCCATGCGAAGCTTGTCGGGCAGCACCTCCTCCCTGTAACAGCGCTCGAGGTCGGCTGCCGCGGCAAGGATCTGCTCCTCGTGCCGGTACCGGATGGACGCCGGGCTGGTCAGGCCGGGCCGGACCTCGAGCACCCTGCGCTCCCTGCGGTCGTAGCCGGCCACGTACTTCGGGTCCTCCGGACGAGGGCCGACCAGCGCCATCTCGCCACGGTTGACGTTGAGCAGTTGGGGAACCTCGTCCAGCTTGGTCTTCCGCAGGAACCGGCCGATCGAGGTGACGCGATCATCGCCGGAGACGGTCACGGCGGGGCCGCTGGTGCCGGTCCGCATGGTCCGGAACTTCAGGAGTTGGAACTCCTGCCCGTGCCGCCCCACGCGGACGCTCCGGTGCAGGACCGGGCCGGGCGACGACGCCCGTACGGCCACGGCGACCAGGACCCAGAGCGGTGCGCCCAGGACCAGGACGGCACGGGCCACGGTGATGTCGACCCACCGGGGAAGACCCGGCTTCACGGTGCGTGACGCAGCACCGCCAAGGCGAGCGCGTCGCACACCCGATCCACCTGGTCATCGGTGAGGTCGGGGTACAACGGCAGGCTCAGCGCTCGCTGTGCCAGGCGATCGGCCGTACCGACACCGGTCGGGCCCAACACGAAGTGCTTGTCCATGCCCCGGAAGAGGTGCAGCGGCTGGAAATGGACGCTCGTCGAGATGCCAGCCCTGTGGAGCTCGGCGACGACGCGGGGGCGTGAGGTGCCGGGAGGCAGGAGCACGACCATCAAGTGGTCCGCCGAACCCGGGTCGGCGTGCGGCGGAACCACGCTGATACCCCGAACCTGCGCCAGGTTGTGGCGATAGCGGCCCACCAACCTGCGGCGCCGTGCCTGCAGCTGGGAGAAGCGACGGAGCTGGCTGCGTGCCAGCGCGGCCAGGATGTCGGGGAAGTTGGCCTTGATGCCGGCGCTGTTCACGTCGTAGAGGAAGCCGTCGCCGGGCAGGTAGCGCTTCCATGCGTCACGCGACATCCCGTGGAGGCGGAAGGTCCGGGCGAAGTCGGCGAGGTCACCGTTCTCGGTGGTGATGGCACCGCCTTCGCCACTGGTCAGGTTCTTGGTGGCGTAGAAGCTGAAGCAGGCCGCGACCGACCGACGTCCGTTGACCAGGCCGTTGCCATCCGAGGCCCCCAGGGCATGAGCAGCGTCCTCGACGAGCGGGACGGCGCGGTCCGCGCACAAGAGGTGGACGTCCTCCCGGACCGCCGAGCCACCGAAGTGGACGCCCACCACCGCATCGAGGCCCTGGTCGAGCGCCGCGTCCAGCGACACGGGGCTGAGGTTGAGCGTGTGTTCCTCGATGTCGATGAGCACGGGTTGGTAGCCGGCGTGGACGGCCGACAGCGCAGTCGACACGAACGTCCAATCGGGTACGCCCACGCGCGATCCGGCAGGCAGGCCCAGGTAGTGGAGGCAGATCTCCAGCGCGTGCGTGCACGAGGCGACGGCGACCGCGTGCTGCACCCCGAGGTAGTCGGCCAGCTCCCGCTCGAACTCCAGGGATTGGCCCCCCGTGGTCAGCCAGCGGGAGCGAAGAGTGGCGGTAACCGCTTCGATGTCGTCTTCTTCGATCGAGGGGAGGGAGAAGGGGACGTCCCCCGCATGGGTTCGAACGCCCGTCGACCTGCCGGAGGGCGACACCGTCGTATCGGTCATCGGGCATCACCGGTCGCGCCGCCGCCATCCCGCTGCCCGGGCGCACCACGTGCTTCCCCACCCGGCAGTGCCTCCGCCGCCGACCAGGTCGACCGCTCCGAGGGAGTCACTGGCCGGGTCCGGTGCGAGCCCTCCGGTCGGCTCCACTCTTCCATTCGTCACCTCGTGATCAATCGCAGCTCTGCCGTGGCCAACCGGTGCACCCGCCTCCGGGGGCGTGGAGGCGGGTGCACCGGCGTGCGGCTCCGTGAACGGCAGCGTGTGTTTCCCAGTGAGTACGGCGACCATTCGCGGTCGGATCGGGGATCATCCGAGCGGGCCCGGCAGGACGACCCGGCGCGCGCCCACGATTCCCCAGCACGGCCGGCGCCGGGCGACGGCCGGTGGTGTTCGGTCGGGGTCCCGACGGGCAGGGGCGCAATGGGTCGTCGTGGCCCCGAGGCGGCTGCTGGGAGGCTCACACCCCCGGAAGGGGGGTGACGTCGGTGATGCTGGGTGCGGCCTCCACGGGCGGAGGCGCCGTGCTGGTCAGGAGGAGGCGGCCTGCCCGTCCCTGGAGAGCTTTCTGTTCCGGCGGGTGCGCACGCTGAATACCGTGCCGGCGCCTACCAGCAGCAGAGCCAAGCCGGCCTGGAGGAGGGGCAGGGAGTCGGATCCGGTGCGGGCCAGTGCGCCACCCCCCTTGCCGGCGCCGCCCGTGCCGCCGCCGCCGGCGCGGGCGACGCGGTCCGTGCTTCCGCTGCCGGAGTTGCGGCCGGCAGCGGCTCCCTTGCCGGCAGCGGTTTCGCCGGCTTCGGGCGCCAGCACGGTGATGGGCAGGCGCAGGACCAGGGTGCCGGGCCCGTCGATGTCCTTGCCGGTCACCGTGATGGTGTGCTGGCCGGGCGCGATGTCGGTCGGGATGGTGACCGTGGCCGTGAACACGCCGGTTGGGTCCGCGGTGGCCGTACCGAGCCGGCGGGGCGTCGATTGGATGTCGATGACCACCCCTCCGGCGAAGCAGCACCCGGAGATGGTGACCTCCTGGCCGGGGACGACGGTGAGGTCGTCGACGGCGAGGAAGTCACCCTGGTCGTAGCCCTGCGCCTGAGCCATGCCTTGGTGTAGCTTGACCGCGTGCCGGTCCTGGTCTCGCCGTCACCTGACGGATGGTCGGGACCGACCTTCGTGCCGACCCAAGGCGTCGGTGGATGGCGACCACGGCCCCGACTCGTGACGACACCATCCGGACGCAGTGGTACCGGGCGAGGTGGGACCGCTGCGGGAACCGTGACCGGACCCGGCGGAAGGGTCTGAACGCCCTGAACCCGCCCGGCTCCCTGCACCTCGGCGCACTCGGCGTGAGCGGGCGCGGCGGCGCTGGTGTGCACCGCGGTCAGCAGCCCGGGGCCCGGCCCGGTTCCCCGGACTGGCCTCATGGGGGCCACCGTGGCCGCCCGGAGCTTCCCGAGGCCCTCTGATGCGCGTCGTCGTCACCGGCGGTGCCGGCTTCATCGGCGCCAACCTGTGCCGCAGACTGGCGGGCACCGGCGGGATCGATGAGGTGGTGGCGTACGACAACCTTTCCACCGGGTCGAAGGACAACCTGGCCGGTGTGGACGGTGTCGACTTGGTCGAAGCCGACATCTGTGACCCGAGGGCCCTGGACAAGGCGTTCCGGGGAGCCTCGACCGTGGTCCACCTCGCGGCCCGACCGTCGGTGCCGAAGTCCATCGCCGATCCTGTGGCGAGCCACGTGGCCAACGTGACCGGTACGCTAGAGGTGCTCGAGGCGGTGAGGCGGGCCGGGCGCCCGCACGTGATCGCCGCCTCGTCGTCGTCGGTGTACGGCGCCAATCCCACGCTTCCGAAGCACGAGGCCCTGAAGCCGTCCCCGCTCAGTCCGTACGCGGCCATGAAGCTCGCCACCGAGACGTACGCGCTGGCGTGGGGACACTCCTACGCCCTCGACGTGCTGGCCTTCCGCTTCTTCAATGTCTTCGGTCCGCTCCAGCCGGCCGACCACGCATATGCTGCAGTCGTTCCCGCTTTCGTCTCCGCCGCCCTGGAGGGCCGGCCGCTGCCAGTGCACGGCAGTGGTGAGCAGACTCGGGACTTCACCTACGTGGGTTCGGTGGCAGCCGTGGTCACCGAGGCCGTCCTCCGGCGTGTCAGCGCGTCGGAGCCCGTCAACCTCGCCTTCGGCTCCAGGACCTCGCTCCTCGAACTCATCGCCGTCCTCGAGGAGGTGCTCGGGCGTCCTCTGGAGCGGCAGCACGGCGACGCTCGACCGGGTGACGTGTGCGACTCTCAGGCCGAGGTCTCCCGGCTGCATGCCCTGTTCCCGGGGGTGGAGCCCGTACCACTGGTCGAGGGCGTGAGGGCAACGGTTGACTGGTTCCTGGACCAACAGGGGTGACCGACCCGCCGGAGAGGCGGCACGTCGTAGCCTGACCGTGTACCTCGACTGGACGGCCGGTGGCCCGACTGCTCGGCGCTGTCCTCGCTGCTCTCTCGGGGCTCGTCGCCGCCACCGGCGCCTCCGGGGTCGAGGCCGGCAAGCGGGTGCTGTCACGACCACCGACGATGCCATCACGCCGGTCATCGCCGACGGGCTCCGACGGGCGGAAGCGGGCGGTCACCAGGCGTACGTCGTGCGGCTGGACACGCCGGGCGGACTGGACGTCTCCATGCGGAGCATCATCCGGGACTTCCTCGACGCCCGCGTTCTCGTGGTCGCCTACGTGAGCCCGTCCGGTGCCCGAGCGGCGTCGGCGGAGCGCTGATCACCTTCTCCGCCCACGTGGCGGCGATGGCGCCGGGAACGGCCATCGGCGCCGCCACCCCGGTCGACCTGGAAGGCGGCGATCTCGGCGAAGAGGCGATCAACGACGCCGCTGCGTTGGCCGAGTCGGTCGCCCGCCTGCGGGATCGAAACGTGGACTTCGCGGTCGACACGGTGCGGCGGGCCCGCTCGGCTCCGGCCGAAGAGACGCTGGAGCTGGGTGCGATCGACCGGGTGGTCGGCTCCCTGTCCGAGCTCCTGGAGGTCACCGACGGGACCGAAGTCGTCCTCGCAGGCGACGAAGCCACGAGGCTGGCCACCGCCGGGGCCACGGTGGAGGAAAACGACATCGGGGTCTTCCGCCTGATCCTCCAGTGGCTCGCCGATCCCAACCTTGGCGTTCCTATTCCTCTCGGTCGGGACACTCAGTCTCATCTACGAGCTGGCCAACCCCGGTGTGGGCGCCGGGGGCATCGTGGGTACGGTCCTGATCATCCTTGCCTTGCTCTCACTGTCCGTGCTTCCGGTCGGGGCGGTGGGCTGCTCTTGTTGCTGGCGGCCGTCTTGTTCGTGGCCGAGCTGTTCGCCCCCGATGTCGGTGTCTTCGCGGTCCTAGGAGCCGTCGCCCTGGTGCTGAGTGGCCTGTTCCTGTTCCGGGACGTCGCCGGCCTCAGCGCGAGCCTGCTGGTGATGCTCCCCACCGCCGTGCTGGTCGCCGGAGGCACCGTGCTGGCCGGGAAGCCGGCACTGCGTGCCCGCCGGAGCCCGGCCACCAGCAGGACGCCGAATCGCTGGTCGGCAAGCTGGTGACCGGTCCGGCGAACGTGGGGGACGACCGGGCAAACGCACGTGGATGCGGCATGGTGGAACCTGCGCAGCGACGACACGCCGCTGCACTCGGGCAGCAAAGCGTTCCGCGCATCGAAGCGTCGAATCAGCGACGCCGTCTACCGCCAGCTGCTCAACGACACCAACCTGCGGTAGCGGGCCCGGGAGGGCAACCAAGGGCGTCTCTGACGTCCAACGCGACCGGCCTCACGCCCTGACAGCCGGCTCTTCGGATCAGCCACTCCCGAACCCGAACATCACGCTACGCCCGCCCACGCCGCTTCGCCGGGGGACGAGCACAAGCGCCCCGACAGCGCGGAGGAGGGACGTTGTGAACCGAGGTACTCCTCCTCGAAAGAGGGCGGGTCGTCCCCCCACGCCGGAGTGGCTGCACGGCGGTGCCAGTTGTGATATGTGACCGATGAACTGCGGCGCCTCAACTGCTCCAGCCTCGCGCCACCTCAATAGAGCGCGACGGCACTGGCGTCCGGCGCCGAAGATGCCCTGCTTGTACGTACTCTTCTCTGCGGCCGTGCGGCTACCCGGCCGGGTCGACCTGGTGGTGCTCGACAGCGCTCCCTCGAGCTTGCCCGGGCGCATCGCCGCAGGGCGGCGGTCCGCCCACCGCCCCGGTCACGACCACGCACCCGGGCCAGGGTCGGTCCTTCGATGGAGGCTGGCGAGATGCCGTTCGAACGCATGCTGGGCGCTATGCAGATCCTGGCCCCGACTGGCGCTGCCGAGGTAGGGATCGCACCGGCGGTACGGATCCGACCCGGTGATCTGTGGCGGGCGGCTCTCCGTACCTGCGGTGCCCTATGACCTACGGAAGGAACCCCAAAAATGCAAAAAGCTCGCATGGCGGCTGCCGCCGCCGCGCTCGCCCTCGTCGTGCTGGCTCCGACTGCTGCCATGGCGGACCCGCCGGGGCCGGGCGACAAGCAGTGCCGGCCGGGGCAGCAGGGCAACCCCCAGCCCGCTCACAAGGGCGGTTCCTGCTAGGTCCGACGACGAGAGGAGGCAGCCACGGACTGCCGTGGCTGCCTCCTCTGCCTCTCTTGGCGGGCGAGGATCGCCGTGCCTGCCGGCGGCCGAGTCGACGGCGTGTGATAATCGCACCCCGCAGATCCGGCTGGTGTTGCGCCCGGCCGGTCCTGTGTCGAGGTGGACGCAGACGATGGGTCCTTCGAAGACAGCCGGCGGTGGCGGCCGCGAGGGCGCGAGGGCGCGAGGGAGACGGAGCCCGGCTCACCGTTCGCCGGTGGCCCCTCCGGCCAGCCTCTGACTGCGGTTGCCGGCCGCCCTTGCCGCTCGCCTCGCACAGCTGGAGGACGATGTTGCCGCAGCGTCGCCTTAGTTTCGGTCGACTCGGAAATCACGTTGATGTGCCGGAAGTGGGCAGGCAATGTCCGCGAGAGCGTCCGGCTACCCCGGTCTTGACGTGCCACGGAATCGGCGATCTGCTCGAAACGGTGGCGCGACAGGACCTATGGCATAACTTGAGCTGCCTCCTCAGCCCGCCGTTCCGGGAGCAGGCGGTCGGAGATGCGCCGTTAGGCGGGCGGTAGTCGCGAGACCGCTCTCGGATTATGGGCGCGCGTTCTGATGGAGTTGGAGACCGGGGGGAGCACCGGGAGCCGTCGTTCCGTCGCCCCCACCAGGTGCTGTGGTGGCCACGTAGGGCGCTTCGTCGGTGCCGGCGCGACGATGGATGGATGGGTGCCGTGGATGGCGGAGTGGGCGTAGACGCCGAACGCTGGCTGTCACCGGTCGTGCCCTGTCCGATGCTCGTCGGCCGCGCCGTCGAGGTGGATTCGTTGGGCGCTGCGCTGGACATCGCTCGTCCAGGGGCGGGGGGCGGTCGTCTTCGTGGCGCGCGAGGCGGGCATCGGCAAGTCCCGGATGGTGAGCGAGCTGGCCTCGAACGCGGCGCAGCGACGCGAAGGAGTGCGGGTGGACCAGCATGGAGAAGGACAGGGGTTCAGCCCCGAGGAGTTCGACCGCCAAGACGTGGTGGAACTTCCGCAGCGCGAGCTGATGATCGCCGTGACGCTTCTCGGCATCCCCATTGTCGGACTGTCGGGGGTCGACCTCCGCATCTCCTGAGCCGCCCCATGGGAGTGCCGGCCCCACGGCGCTCAGCCGGGGACGGCCATGTGGGCGCACCCCGGCTGACACCTGGGAGACAGCTCCTCGGCGCGTACCAGGGCTCCGGCTCCAGTGAGGTGCCGTACCTGGTGCGGCGGGCCGACGGCACCATGGTCCAGCTGCCGCGCCTCCTCTACGAGGTGGCGGCCGGCGCCGACGGGCGGTCGATCGTCGACTCCATCGCGTCACGGGTGGGCGGGGCGATGGCCCGGTCCGTGACCGCCGACGACGTGGCCTACCTGATCGGGGAGGCGTCCCGACCGGCATGACCGTGCTGGTGATCGGGAGCTGCACCATGCTGGGGTTGGCGATCGGGTCGTTCCTCAACGTGGTCATTCACCGCGTGCCGCTGCACCAGTCGGTGGTTACGCCGCGCTCCCGCTGCCCGGTGTGCGAAACACCCCTCCGGGGCCGGGACAACGTGCCCGTGGTGTCGTGGCTGCTGCTGGGTGGCCATTGCCGTCACTGTGGCTGTCCCATCTCCGCCCGCTACCCGCTGGTCGAGGGGGGCACGGCGGTGCTGTTCGCCGCCGCCGGTGCCCTGGCCACCGTGCTGCTCGGCTGAAACCTGCGCTCGACGTGCCGACCCTGCGGCGGGACGGCGTTTTCCGCGAGCGCAGGACGGCGTTCCCGGCGCCCCGGGGCCAGAACGGGCACTGCGCTACTCAGGACCCCCGACCGCAACCGGACCTCGGGCGCCACCCGTTCGCATGGCATCAGGCCGAGGCGAGGGCGGTCCGCGCCTTCGGCGCTCGGGAGCGCCGGCCGTGCCACCACGCACGCCTGCGCAGCGGTCGGGTTGTCCGGCGTGGCGTCGCCTGCTTGGTCGGGCGTCGGCACGCAGATGCCCATGTCGAACCCGGCGACCGACACCTCGACGCAGTCCGGGTGGATCCTCTCCACGACGAAGTGGTCGGCGAAGACCTCGCCCTCGGCCGGGAGGTAGACATGGTCGTCCATGGTGACGACCGCGCGGGAGGTGCCAGCGTCGTCGGTGACGACCCACTGGAGGCGGAACCATTCGAGGAGCCAGCGCACGAGCTGCATCGGATCGTCGATCATCCCCGGCGGCCGCTCCTGGGGCGGATGCCGCTTCGGCGGTTGCTGGGGCAAGTGCTGCTGGGGCGGGGGCTGAGGAGCCGGGGCATGCCCGGGCGGGGGCTGCTGGGGTGACGGATGGTGCCAGTAGCCCGGAGTCGGTGGCTCCTCGTCCGGGGGCACCACCGTGGTCCCGGCGGGCGGCGGCGCCGGTGGCTGAGTCCCGACGTCCGGGGCGGCGGTGCCGTCCGTGACTGTCGCGCCGGCACCGGCCGGTGCGGAAGCCTCCGTCGTCGCCGGCGGGGTGGGGGGCGGCGGTGCCGGGGCTTGTGCCTGGGCAGGGTCCGGTCCCTCCGCAGGCTGGGGATCGGGGACGGTGACGAGCTGCTGGAACGGGTCCCGGCCGACCGCGAACGCCAGCTCCGGGGCGAAGCCGACCGGTGATGGTTCGCTCGCCTCCGGCTCGGCCACGGTGGTCGACGACGTCGAGGGCGGAGGCGGCGGATCCGCTGGCCCACCGCTGACCGTCAGCAGGAACACCAGGCCGAGGAGCACCCCCGCCGAGCCGGCACCGGCCAGGAGGAGAGGCCGCCGCCTGACCGCGGCTTCGGTGGGATCGGGGCTGGTTGGGTTCACGAGACCTCCGGGGGGCTTTCGGGTTCGCCAGCGGTGACGTTCGGGTCGGCGGGCGGGGCGTTGGGGTCGACGAGGAGCGGGTGGTCCGCGGGCAGGAGCGCGTAGGCCTGGCCTGCCCAGGTGCCGGTGAGCTCCGGGTAACCGGCCTCGGCCTCGGTCAGGGCGATCGTGCCTACCAGCACGGCGCGATCGAGGTCCGTCTCGACCCGGCGGAGCATTTCGGTGACGCCCGCGTACGGGCCCTCCACCGTCACCGTCACCGGCATCTGGACCAGCACCGTCCCGGCGGCGTCGCCGGTGGGTCCGCCTTCGGGAGGCTGGGGTGTGCCGAAGGCCACCGAAGTGAGCTCCACACCCGCCCCGCCGGCGGCCTGCTGCAGCTCGGCGAGGATGGCCGGCTGCGCTAGCTGCGACGGGATGAGTCCCTCGAGGCGTTCGAGCGCCACCTCCAGCTGGTCCTGCCGGTCGGCCAACTCCTCGAGCACCGCGATCTCTCGCTGCAGGGACGTTTGCTGGGCGCGCAGCTGCTCCACGTCGGCCCGGACCTGGGCCATGGCGTCCCCGCGGGGCCGGTGGAAGGCGAAGAAGTACGTGACCGACACCAGCAGCGCGACCGTGGCGCCGGCGATGGGGACCCGGAGCCGTCTCACCGACCAGCTCCGTTGCCGTCGCCGGGCGCCGCCGTCCCGGTTGCGGCAGCCGTCACCCGAGGGACCTCGACCCGCTCGCCGGCGGGAAGACCTTCGGCATAGCGCCCGGTCAATGCCGTGCCGTCGACGAACGCGGCGCCATCGAAGGTGGTCACCGGCACCTCCCCGATCTCCCCTTCGACGCCCTCCACCAACTGCGGCTCGGCCACGCTGGGGATGGCGGCGAGCAGTTGCAGCAGCTCGGCCACCCCCGGGGAGAAGGCCCGCGTCGAGTATCCCGTGAACGTCACCGTCCCGACCAGGGAGACCTCGTCGTCCGGGCGGGGCGGCGCCCCGGAGAACGCCGGGACGATCGACTCGGCGGTGAAGGAGGTGAGCGAGGCGTCGGGGGGGAAGGCGGCCGACAGGCGAGCGAGCACACCAGCCCAGGAGATCTGGCTGTGCATGGCGGCGGCCAGCAGCCGCTCCCGTCCGGTGATCTCCTCGCCGAGCTGGCGGAACGGAGCCAGCTCGGAACGTCGGACCGTGAGCTGCTGGGTCCGGGCCTGCTCCGTGGCCCGCTCCGCCTCGGCGTGGGTGAGTCGGCGGGTTTGACTCATGCCCAGAAGCGCGAGCAGCAACAGCAGCACGAGAAGGCCGCCTGCCACCGCGCCAGTCCAACGGCGCTCGACGATGCGCTGGGCGTAGCGATCCGGGAGGAGGTTGACGCGCGCCGCCATCACCGCAACAACCCCAGGGCCAGTCCGACGGCCACGGCGAGGAGCGGGTCAGCAGACCTCTGATCGGTGGCAGGCCCCGACCGGGCGACCTCGAGCGCCTCCACCGGGGCGCCGTGCTCCACCGGGAGCTCCAGCACCGCCTCCAGCCGGTCGGCGAGGGGCGGGGCGAGGCTGGCCCCGCCCGAGAGCACCGCTCGCTTGACGGCCACGTCTGGGTGCTGGGCGCGGAAGAAGTCGAGCGAGCGCTGGACCTCGGTGATGACCCGCTGCACGCCGTCGTTCAGCACCCGGGCCCGCTCGTCGTCGGCATCGAGCTCGGCGCCGCCGGCCATGGCCCCGCTGGCCTCGAGCTTGGCCGCCTCGGCCTCGTCCCAGCCCAGCTCGAGCACCTCCTGGAGCGCTCGGGTGGCGCTGTCGCCTCCCAGGCGCACCATGCGCACGAACAGCGGGCTGCCTCCTCGGTGCACGGCGATCTTGGTGACCGACGCGCCGACGTCGACGATGATCTCCACCTGGTCGGTCTCCGCCGGTGACGACGCCAGGCTGCGGATGAGGGCGAAGGCGTCGAGGTCGACCACGGCCGGGCGAAGCTTGGCGGCCGTCACGGCGGAGAGCAGGCGCTCGACCATCTCCTGCTCGGCCGCCACCAGCAGCACCCGCACGTTCTTCCGGTCGTCGCCGACGGCGTAGCGCTCGACCACGACGTGGTCGAGCAGGGCGTGGTCGATCGGGATGGGGAGCTGGTCCTGGGCCTGGAGGCGCACCGCGTCACGCAGTTCGGCATCGGCAAGGTCGGGGAGGTCGATCTGGCGGACCGTCACCCGCTGGCTGGCCAGACCCACCGCCACCGTGCGCTGGCCGAACCGTGCCCGCTTCCACAGGCCCCGGAGCGCCTCGGTGACCACCTCGGGCTGCACCACGTCACCGTCGACCACCGCCTCGGGGGGCAGCGCCACCTCGCCCCGGCGGGTCAGGCGGAGGGTGCCGGCCCGCTTGCGCTCGATCTGCACGGCGCGCACCGCGCTGCTGCCGATGTCGAGGCCGATAGCCACTGGGGAAAGCTCCGTTGTCGGTGATGGCGTGGAGGAACGTCGGGAAAGGCGGCTGAGGGCCGCCGACGGCGAAGGAGCAGACGAGCTGCCGCCTTCGCCGTCGAGGGCATCTCTCGTGTGCCTAGCAGGCTGTCTGGGCGAGCCCGGCGCCGGGGCGGAGGCTCCAGATCTCGGCGGCATTGTTGGTGTGGGAGCCCTGGATGCAGTAGGTGTCGGTGGTGGCGGTGGGCACGGAGACGGTCACGTCCGGCGAGGTCGTGGGTGCCGGCGCATTTTCGTAGGTGCCGGTGTCGGTGAGCTGGGTCTCCATGACGATGGCGTGGTTGCGCAGGTCGGACTGCACCGCGCCCCGCCAGCCGCGCTGGCGCTGGTTCAAGAACACCGGGATGGCCACCGCGGCGAGGATGCCGATGATGATCACCACCACCAGCAACTCGATCAGGGTGAAGCCCTCCTGTCGCCTCCGCGACCGGTCTATCCGTTCAATCATGGTGCACTACCTCCTCGATGACGACGCCTTCCGTGTTGCCGGCTGAAGCAAGTACGGAGCCGTCGGCCCAGGGATGCGCGGCTCACCCGTAGCAGGCGACGAGCACGAGGGCGTCGTCGTCGCTCCTGGCATACCCGTGATGCAAACGCCGGGCCGAGAGGTTCACCGGCAGGGACGGGTCGGCAGCGTCGAGGCACGGTCCGGCCATCCCGTCGGTGGCCGCCACCAGCACTCCTCCCGGTGGCAGCGCAAGGGTGGAGTCGCGCAGCGCCGGCAGGCGGTGGCCCACGATCCCACCGCGCAGTGGCACCGACCACCGGGTGAGCGACTCCCTACGGCGACCCCGCGTGAGGACCGCGGCGTCGACGTTTCCCACCGCTGCCCACACCAGCCGCCGGTGGTCCGAATCGACCTCCACGAGCGTTACGGCTGCGCCCCGCGAGCCTTGCAGGGCCCGGTGGCAGGCGTTGAGGGCGGTCACCGGCGGCTGCCCCGCCGTACGCCGCAGCGATGCCACGGCCAGCTCGGCGACGTCTGCCGCCTCGTCACCGTGACCCAGGGCGTCGACCACGGTGACGCGGGCACCGGTTTCGGTGGCGGAGACCAGGAAGGCGTCGCCGGAGCGCCGCTGGCCCGGGTAGGCGGTGCTGCACGCAGCCCACTCCAGCGGGCCGCACCGTCCCTGGTGGAGGACCGGCTCAACCACGCCGGTCGGCCCACTTGCACATGGTCACGGTGGTGCCCCTGCCCACCTCGGAATCGATCTCCATGCTGTCCATGAGGCGCCGGGCGCCGCTCAGGCCGACACCGAGGCTGCCGGCGGTGGAGTAGCCCTCGGTGAGCGCCTGTTCGACGTCGGCGATGCCCGGGCCCTCGTCGCTGGCGACCGCCACCAGCCCCCAGCGCCCGTCGCACCGCTGCGCCCGCAGCACGATCTCGCCGCTGCCGGCGTAGACGACGATGTTGCGGGCGATCTCCGACACGGCGGTGGCGATCACCGTCTGGTTGGTGCGCGAGAACCCCACGGCGCTCGCCATCTCCTTGGCCCGTGACCGGGCGGCGACGATGTCGGCGTCACCGTTCACGGCGATGGACGCTTCACCCAGGCCTTCACCAGGCGGCATCAGCGACTCCGCGCCCTCGAAGCTGCGCCAGGCCCTCGTCGAGGTCCAAGGCGGTGCTCACGCCGTCGAGACTCAGGCCCAGCTGGACCATGGCGAAGGCGACCTCGGGTTGGATGCCGACGACCACCGTCTCCGCTCCGCGGACCCGCACCGTGGAGGTGATGGTGGACAGGGTGCGGGTGGCGAAGGAGTCGATGACGTCGAGCACAGTGACGTCGATGACCACGCCCCCCACCCCCGTCTCGCCCACCTTTTCGGCCAGGCGCGCCTGCAGGTCGTGCAGCTCGGCGTCGCTGAGCGCGTCCTGCACCGAGGCGATCAAGCACGCACCCTGGCGGAGGATGGGCACCTTCACGGGGCGGTCGGGCGAGCGTCGTCGACCCGGACCACCCGCAGCCCGAGCAGTCGGTCGGCCTCGTCGACGCCTCCCTGGAGGTCGCTCACCGTGGTGACGTTGGCGAGGTCGATGCCGAGGCCCACCAGGGTCTGGGCGATCTCAGGGGACACCCCGGTGACGATGGCCCTGGCCCCCATGAGGCGGGCGGCGTCGACGGTCTGGATCAGGTGATTGGCGACCCGGGAGTCGACCACCGCCACGCCGGTGATGTCGAGGACCACCACCCTGCCCCGCCGGGTGCGGATGGCCTCCAGGAGTTGCTCGGTGAGCTGCTGGGCCCGGCGAGCGTCGAGGATGCCGACGACGGGGAGGATGAGCAGCCCCTGGCGCAGCTGCAGCACCGGCGTCGACAGGTGCTCGAGCTCTTGTTGCTGGACCCGGATGGTCCGATCCCGCTCGAAGACGTAGGCGTCGATGGCCAAGCCGAGGTCGAGGAACATGACCTTGGCCAGCGCCCGTTGCAGTTGCTGCATCTCCCCGGCGCCGCCCCGTAGCTCCCGGATTCGCTTCGCCACCTCCTGCAGGTAGAACAGGTAGGCAGCGAGGTACCAGCTGACGTCGGAGGAGACATTCTCGTGCAGGGCGTCCACCATGGCCAGGCGTCGCTCGACGAAGGCCTCGCCCAGGCCGTCGGCGTTGGTGAGCTCGCCGAAGTAGTCGCGCAACAGCTTCCGGCTGTGGTCGAGCGGAGGGGCCGCCCCTTTGCCGTCGGGGAGGAGCGCCCGGGTGAGGTCGTCGACGATGACCTCCACATCGGGCCCCACCAGGTCATCGATTTGGCGCAGGAGGGCGCTGTCCTCCTCGTCGAGGCCCAGCCAGGCCTTGCGCTGTTCGATCTCCTGGCGATCGAGGTTCATTGCGGCACGGATCGTTGTCGGGTCGAACGGCTGGTCGTCCATCGGTTCCTCCAGGTTTCGGGGGGTCAGCTCACGCCCGCCGACCGCACCGAGATGCGGAAGTCGTGCGGGCTGGTGGCGTAGTCCATGGCGTCCTTCAGGGTCACCCGACCCTCCTGGTAGAGCCGGAGGAGGTGCTGATCGAAGGTCTGCATGCCGTAGTAGTCACCGTCGGCGATGGCGTCGGTGATGCCTCCGGTCTGCGCGGAGTTCAGCAGGAGCTCACGGATGCGGCTGGTCACCACCATGACCTCGAGCGCCGCCACCCGCCCACCGCCGGCGCGGGGCATGAGCCGCTGGCACACGATGCCCTGCAGCGAGTTGGCCAGTGACAGCCGGGCCTGGCCCTGCTGGTGCGGCGGGAACAGGTCGATGATGCGGTTCACCGTGTCCTTGGCGCTGGTGGTGTGCAGCGTGGAGATCACCAGGTGCCCGGTGGCGGCGGCCTGCAGCGCCGCCCCGGTCGTCTCCAGGTCGCGCATCTCGCCCACGAAGATGACGTCGGGGTCCTGGCGGGCGGCCGAGCGCAGGGCGGTGGCGAACGAGTCGGTGTCGGTGCCGACCTCGCGCTGGTCGACCAGGGCCAGGTTGTCGCCGTGGATGATCTCGATGGGATCCTCGGCGGTGACGATGTGGCAGCGCCGGGTGGCGTTGATGTGGCCGATCATCGCCGCCGTGGTGGTGGTCTTGCCCGATCCCGTCGGACCGGTCACCAGCACCAGTCCCCGGTGCTCCTCGGCCAGCTTTCGCACCGACGCGGGCAGGCCCAGCTCCTCGAACGACGGTCCGCCGCTCTCCACCCGTCGCAGCACCAGTCCGACCCTGCCCAGCTGGCGGAACACGGCGGCACGGAAGCGGGAGCCGTCGGCCAGCGCGTAGGCGAAGTCGGCCTCGGCGCCGTTCTCGAAGGCCTGCCACTTGTCGGCGGGCATGAGGTGGCGGGCGAAGCGCTCGGTGTCCCCGGGGCCCAGCGGCGGCAGGGTGTCGATGGCGGTCAGCTCGCCGTCGACCCGGACGTAGGCCGGCCCTCCGACCTTCAGGTGCAGGTCGGAGCCGGCGACCTCGACGAGGTGGCGCAGGTAGTCCTCGGCGTCGGCCATGGGTGGTTCCTTTCGGGGTCGGCTACTGGATCTCGTTGAAGATCTGGAACATGGGCATGTAGAGGGCGAGGACCATGGAGCCGACGATGCCGCCGAGGACGCCGATCATGATCGGCTCCAGGGCGGCGGTCAGGGCCTCGGCCGTCGCCTCCACCTCGCGGTCGTAGAAGTCGGCGATGCGCCCGAGCATGTCGTCGAGGGCACCGGTCTCCTCGCCCACGCTGACCATCTGCACCACCATGGGTGGGAACACCGGGTGGTTGGCCAGGGGCGTGGCCACGCTCTCGCCCTGCCGCACGGCAGCTCGAACGTCGCCCACCGCCCGGGAGATGACAGCGTTGTCGACGGTGTCGGCGGTGATCTCCAGCGCCAGCAGGATGGGGACGCCGGCGTGCAGCAGCGTGCTGAGGTTGCGGGTGAACCGGGCGATGGCCAGCTTGTGGAACAGGGGGCCGAACACCGGCAGCTTCAGCTTGAGGGCGTCGAGACGGGCGCGCACCCGGGGCACCTTGCGGGCCCGCTTGAAACCCTTCCAGGCGCCGATGGGCACGAAGAACAGCACGAACCACAGCTTGCGTATCGCCCCCGACATGACCAGCAGGATCCGCGTCGGCAGCGGCAACGTGCCGCCGAGCTCCTCGAACATGCCGACGAAGGTGGGGACGATGAACAGCAGCATGGCGACGGTGAGCAGGATGGCCATGACCAGCACCACCGCCGGATAGGTCATCGCCGACTTGACCTTCTTGCGCAGCGCCAGGTCGGTCTCCAGGGTGTCGGCGATGCGAACCAGCACCTGGTCGAGGGTCCCCGCCGTCTCGCCGGCCCGGACCATGGCCACGTAGAGCTTGGGGAACGCCTCGTGCTCGGCGAGCGCCTCGGACAGCGCCTTGCCGCCCTCCACGGCGGCGGCGACCTTGGTGACGATCTCGGCGAGGCGGGGGTTGTCCGCCTGGTCGGCGAGGATCCTGAGGCTCCGCAGCAGCGTCAACCCCGAGGCGATCATGGTGGCGAACTGCCGGGAGAAGATGGCCAGGTCGTTGAGCTTGACCTTGCCCTTGCCCCCGAAGCCGGGGATGGTGATCTCCCGCTTGAGCCCGGTGGTCTGCTGCTGTTCGATCGACAGCGGGGTCATGCCCATCTCCCGCAGCCGGGCGACGACGACCTGCTCGCTCGGGGCCTCGACGGTGCCCTCCCGGGAACGACCCGCCGTGTCCCGGGCCCGGTAGTGGAAGGTGGCGGGGGCGGGGGCGGTGGCGGCCACGCTCACCGCCCGCCGGCGAGCTGCTTGAACTCGCCGGGGTTGTTGGCGTGCTCGAGCGCCACCTCGTAGGTCACCCGTCCGGCCCGCACCAGGTCGGCGAGGGACTGGTCCATGGTCACCATCCCGTGCTGCTTGCCGGCTTGGATGGCCGAGTACATCTGGTGGGTCTTCCCCTCCCGGATGAGGTTGCGGATGGCCGAGGTGGCCACCATGACCTCGCAGGCCACCGCCCGGCCCTTGCCGTCGGCGGTGGGCAGCAGCTGCTGGCACACCACGCCCTGGAGGGTGCCGGCGATCATGACCCGGATCTGCTCCTGCTGCGTGGGCGGGAAGACGTCGATGAGCCGGTCGACGCTCTGGGGGGCGTCCTGGGTGTGCAGGGTGCCCAGCACGAGGTGGCCGGTCTCGGCGGCGGTGAGCGCCACCTGGATGGTCTCGAGGTCGCGCATCTCGCCCACCAGGATCACGTCGGGGTCCTGGCGCAGGGCGTGCTTGAGGGCGGCGGCGAAGCTGTAGGTGTCGGTGCCCCGCTCCCGCTGGTTGACGATGCAGCCCTTGTGGGGGTGGAGGAACTCGATGGGGTCCTCCACGGTCATGATGTGGCCGCTCCGGTCCCGGTTGATCAGGTCGATGATGGAGGCCAGGGTGGTCGACTTGCCCGATCCCGTCGGCCCGGTCACCAGCACGAACCCCCGGGGCAGCTTGGCGAAGCTGGCCACCGACAGCGGCACGCCCAGCTCCTCCAGGGGCTTGATCTCGAAGGGGATGACTCGCATCACCGCACCCAGCGAGTCCCGCTGGCGGAAGACGTTGACCCGGAACCGGGAGCGGCGGGGGACCGTGTAGGAGAGGTCGAGCTCCAGCTCGTTCTCGAACGCCTCCCGCTGGCGCTGGGTGAGGATGCTGTAGATCATCTTCTGCAGCTCGGTGGGGCTGAGCTCGCCGTACTCCTCCAGGCGCACCAGCTCGCCCCGGATGCGCAGCGCCGGCGGTGAGCCGGCGGTCAGGTGGAGGTCGGAGCCACCCTGCTCGACCAGCTTGACCAGGACCTCGTCGAGGTCGATGCCGGCGTCCTGCTCGTAGGCGAGGAGCGATTCGGCGCCGGGGTTCGGCCCCGCCGCCGCCGGGACGGCAGGCGCTGCCCTGGGACCGCCGCCGGCAGGCGCCCGGGCGCCGGCGCCGCCGGCGCCCAGGTCGTCGGCGAGGTGTTCGATGGCGCGCAGCAGGTCACCCCGAGCGGCGAGGGCGGCGGTGACCCGCATGCCGGTGAGCCCGGCGATGCGCTCGGTGGCCTCGTCGGCCCCGGCCCGGGCCACGGCCACCACCAGGCCGTCGGCGCCGGCGAAGGCCACGGGCAGCGCCTCCAGCTGCTGCGCCACCGGCCGGGGCACGAGGGCGGCGGCGGCCGGGTCGACGGCGCCGGGAGAGGTGTCGGCGAAGGGCATGCCCAGCTGCTTGGCCACGCACTGCGCCACCGCCGCCTCGCTGGCGGCGCCGGACCGGACGAGGGCGGCTGCCAGCGGCAACCCCTGCTCCCGGCGCAGGCGATCGGCCTCCGCCGTGGCCGCCTCGTCGACGAGGCCCTCGCTGCGCATGATCTCCAACAGGTTGCTCATGGTGTGCTCCCTCTTGCTCTTCGAGCGTCAGACGATGACACGGGCGATCTCCTCCAGCGACGTGTCGCCGCTGACCACCTTCTCCAGGGCGTCCTCCCGCAGGGTCCGCATCCCCTGGGACCGGGCCAGCTTGGTGATGTCGTCGGTGCTGGCCCGCTCCACGATGGCCCGGGCGATCTCCTCGGTGACGGGCATGACCTCGTGGAAGGCGATCCGGCCGCGGTAGCCGCTGTGGGCACAGTGCGGGCAGCCCACCGGGCGGTACAGCGTGGGCACCCCGTGCCCGTTCATCCGCAGGCCGGCGCTCTCCAGCTGGGCCGGCTCGGGCTGGTAGGCCTCGCGGCACTGGCGGCAGAGCCGCCGGCCCAGGCGCTGGGCCAGCACGCAATCCACGGCGCTGGCCACGAGGAAGGCGTCGATCCCCATCTCCATCAGGCGGGTCACCGCCGAGGGGGCGTCGTTGGTGTGCAGCGTCGACAGCACCAGGTGGCCGGTCAGCGCCGCCTGGGTCCCGATCTGGGCCGTCTCCAGGTCGCGCATCTCCCCGACGAGGACGATGTCGGGGTCCTGGCGCAGGATGGAGCGCAGGGCCAGGGGGAACGACAGCCCGGCCCGGGCGTTGATGGGGACCTGGCTGATGCCGGGGAGCTGGTACTCGACGGGGTCCTCGACGGTCACGATGTTGACCCCGGTGTCGTTGATCTCGTTCAGCGTGGCGTAGAGGGTCGTGGACTTCCCCGACCCGGTGGGCCCTGTGACCAGGACCATGCCGTAGGGCTTGCGGAAGCTGGCCTCGTAGCGGCGGTAGTTGTCGGGCAGGAGGCTGAGCCCTGCGAGGTCGAGCAGGGACGAGGTCTTGTCGAGGATGCGCAGCACCAGCTTCTCGCCGTGCACGGTGGGCAGGCTGGACACCCGCAGGTCGATCTCCTTGCCGGCGGTGCGCAGGCTCACCCGGCCGTCCTGGGGGACGCGGCGCTCGGCGATGTCGAGCCCGGCCATGATCTTCAGCCGCGACACCACGCCGGCGTGGATGCTGCGGCGCTGGCGGGTCACCTCGTGGAGGACGCCGTCGATCCGGTAGCGCACCCGCAGCTCCCTCTCCTGGGGCTCGAAGTGCAGGTCGCTGGCCCGGTCCTGCACACCCTGGGCGATGAGGGCGTTGACGAACTTCACGACCGGCGCGTCCTGGGCCGCTCCGGCCATGGCCGCCAGGTCGTCCTCTTCGTCCTCGCCCACGCCCTCGAAGGCGCTGTCCACGGCGTCGCCCATGCGCGAGTAGCGGTCGAGGGCCTCGGTGATGTCCTGCGGGGTGGCCACCACCGGGTGGATCTCACGGTCGGTCACGTTGCGGGCGTCGTCGATGGCGAGCACGTTGGACGGGTCGATCATGGCCACCGACAGGGCGCCGTCGTCGGTGAAGCCAATGGGCAGCATCCCGTGGCGGCGGGCCATCGCCTCGGGGACCAGGCCGACGGCGACCGGGTCGAGCTGGAGCTCGCCCACGATGACGAAGTCGAGGCCGAGGTGGTCGGCGATCACCCGGTAGAGCTGCTCGTCGTCGAGCAGCTTCAGGCGTAGCAGCACCTCCGACAGCGGCTCGCCCGTGGCCTGCTGCTCCTCGATGGCCCGGTTGAGGTCCTCTGCAGATACCCGGCCCTGGAGCAGCAGCAGGTCCGACAGGCGCCGGCCGGTCATCGTCGCCATGGCGTCACCGGCGGGTGCCCGCCAGGGCGGGCGCAAGCCTTGAGTATTCCACAGAGGTTCCACGGAGCCGACCGGGCGACGGACCAGCGTGGCTGCCGTCATCGCTCACGCCAGTTGCGGATGACCCGTCGTGCCTCGGTGTCCACGTCGCCCAGGACGTCGTCGTAGTGGAAGTTCCAGCTCCCCTGGGTGCTGATGCTGCCGGTGACCATCGAGCCGTAGACGTTGCCGGCGGCGCCCCCGGAGAACGTCGCCCGGGGGGCGTAGACGGCTCCGGAGAAGGAGGCGTGGTTGCCGAAGCGCAGTGCCGGGCCCACCCCGGCGGAGAAGATGAGCAGGCCGGGTGTCGGCTTGGGCACCCAGCGGCCGTCGAGCGTCTGGCGGAAGTTGACCACTGCCTGGTTCGGGACGGTGAGCGTCCCGGTGAGATAGAGGACCGTGGGGTTCTCCGGCGTCCCCTGGATCACCGTGTTGGTGTCGAGGGTCACGTTGGTGTAGAGCTGGCGGCCCGCCGGCAGGACGGAGCCGGAGAACGATCCTCGGTTGGTGAGGTCGGCGGGGGGCACGACCGGATCGGGCTGCAGCTCGATGGGCTCGCGGAAGTAGGCGAGCTTGGGGCTGCCGCAGGTCTCGGTGACGCCTCCGCAGAAGCCGGTGGCCCCCGGGAGCGGGTCGCTGACGTTCTCCCGGGCGTAGTGGACCTCGGCCCGGTCGACCCGGCCGATGACCCCGCCCAGGAGGAACAGCTCCTCGTTGGTGGCGACCACCCCGTTGCCGGTGGGCGTGCACATCCGCGTGTCGCCGGAGTGTGCCGGGTTGAACGGGTCGGCGGTGGCGCCACCGGTGCGGCAGATGTTGGAGCCGCTCCCCAGCAGGTTGAACACGCCCACGTTGTTGAACGTGCCGGAGGCGTAGGAGTCGGCGGCGTTGTCCCCCCGCAGCGCCACCTGGGTGCGCCCGTAGGCGGCCACGCCGAAGAGCGACTCGATGGAGACGGTGATCGAAACGGTGCGGCTGGTGCCGTTGGCGGCAGTGCCGGCGGCCTCCAGAAGCCAGTCACGGCGGTTGCGCGTGGCTCGGCCCGAGTAGCGGCCGCCGGGCGTGTCGGTCTCGGCTAAGTCGAAGGTCTGGGTCCGCTGGCCGGACGCCACCAGGTGGACCATGCGCTCGAGACCGGTCTCGGCCACCTGGAGTGACTGCTCGAAGCCCTGGTCGAAGCGAGTCTGGCGCTCGCCGACCACCACGGTGCCGACCAGCACCGTCACCAGGCTTCCGACGACGAGGACGGCGAGCATGGCGAGCGGCAGGCTGCCGCGCTCGGAACGGAGCGGCGGCATGGTCATCGAGCGGCGTTGCGCACCAGGACGCGGTTCTCCAGGCTCACGCCGTTCGCGGGACCCGTAGGATCCACGTTCAGGCGCACGGTGATCGACTCCACCCGCTGTGGGTCGAGCGGCTGCTCGCCAGTCACCGCCGTGCCGTCGTCGAGGTGGTAGTCGAACAGCCGCGGACCGGGGACAAGGGCGCCCACCAGCGTGCGGGTCTGGCCGGTGCCCTCGTCGGTCACCGCCAGGGCGTCGCCGCTGCGCTGGTAGGTGACGGTGCGGCGCGCCCCGCCGGCGCCCACCACGTCGAGGCGGATGCGGTCAAGGGCGGCCACCCGCAGCGGGTCGGCCCGCCGGATGTCCCGGGTGACCCGCTCGAAGGCCAGCTTGGTGTCGTTGAGGGCGGCGACCTGGTCGACTTGGCGGACCTGGGCCCGCAGGGCGTGGATGACCGTGCCGGTGACGAAGGCCACCACCACGCTGGAGACGGCCAGCACCGTGAGCAGCTCCACCAGCGTGAAGCCGTCGTGCGCGCCGAGCCGGCGTCTCAGGGTCATGGTCACGTGCTCACCACGTCCCGGCGCACGGTGGTGGCGGCGGTGGCGCCGTCGGCGGAGCGGATGGCGGTGAAGCGGAACGAGCGGGCGGTGCCCACCAGGAACTTGGTGGTGTTGCGCCGGATGGTCAGTTGCCACTGGCCACTTACAGGTGTGAGCGGCACCTCCTGGAACGTGCCGTCGTGGAGCTGGTACTGGACGATGACGCTGTCCTGGGTGGCGTCGAGGCCGCCCACGGTGACGGTGAAGACCACGTCGGTGGTGTTCTGGCACTGGTTGCGGTCGGCGCAGGTCCGATTGGCGGCCGGCCGGGCCACCGTCACGGGGTTGCGGTCGATGGTGGCGGTGGTGATCACCGGGGGGCTGGCGGCGGCGACGTTGACCGAGAGGGTGTAGACGGCGGTGAGCGTCCCGGCCGACACGTCGAAGCGCACCTCTCCCCGGCCACCGGCGCCGATGGCGGCGAGGACCTGCTCCTTGGCGATGGTGCCCCGCCAGTTGAGCCCGGTGGTGCTGGTCAGCGTCTTGGCACCGGCGGTGCCGTCGGCGTTGGTCCACGACAGCTGCACCAGGGTGTTCGTGGGGAAACCGGTCAGGGGCACGGTGACGTCGATGTCCTGCAGCGGCCGTCCCGAGGCGTCGGTGGTGGTGGGGCTCGGGAACATCGTGACCGTGCCGATGGCCTGGGCGGCGGCGACCGTCCCCGGGTCGGCAGGTGCCACCGCGGTGGTGGAGGAGAGGTCGTGGGCCCTGCCCCGGGAGGTCCAGCCCACCGTGACGGTGATCTGGCGCACCGCCCCGGCGACCGCCGGCGCCCCGGTCCCGGCGTCGATGGCGGTCACCGTGGTGTCGACCATGAACGACCGGCCGTCGGGGGTAGTGGTCGTGATCTGGCCGGCCTGGGCGTCCAGCGCCTGGAACGGCATGCCTCGCAGCGTCTCCAGGCGGTCGACGGCCACTCGGGTCGCAGACGTGCGCAGGCGCTGGTCGCCGACCGCACCCACGGCGGCGATGAACGCCCCGGTCAGCGCCACCATCACGACGCCGAACAGGAACACGGCGACGAGCAGCTCGACCAGCGTGAACCCGTCGTCGCCGGCCACGCGACCGGCCCCCTGCGAGCGGGCCGTGCTCATGTGCTGGTGCGTCAAGTGGGTGGGCGTCTCCATCTTCTTGTTGGAAGGGATACGGAGCGAGGGCCTGGGGGATCGCCGCAAGGCGAGCGCGCGCTGCCGAAGTCGCAGACGTTCCCCGCACCGCCCTGACCGGGAGGATGGGCCACGAGCTCAGAAGTGGTACCGGCCCGCGCCGAAGCCCAGAGGGTCGGACGCTTCGAGGTCCCGGGCGAACTCAGTGAAGGACTCGTCACGAGTCCCCGAGAAGGTGTCGGCCAGTGTCACGATGGTGGCCTCCGGAGTCCCATCGCCCTTCATGGCGGTGACCACCCGAAGGTGCAGCCAGTGATGGGACCACCCCGCCACCAGTGTCGCCGTCGAGCGTCAGGTCTCGGAAGCCCAAGCGCCACAGATCGTCTCGCTCGTGATGGGCGGCGGGCCGGCACCGAGGGCGGCTTCCACCGCGCCACCCAGTTCCCGCGCCACACACCGAGGCTCTCTTGTGACGACCGTCGGGGAGTACCTGGATGAGGTGGAGGCGAAGCGGAACCCAGACAAGATCGTCGCAATCGGGGCATTCCTCGTCGACCACCTTGGAAAGGAGTCGTTCACGCGCGAGGAGGTTAAGGCACAATTCCAGCACGCTGGCGGAACGCCGCCCGCGAACTTCGCACGCGACTTCTCCTTGGCAGTAAGCAACAGGTGGATCGCGCAGGCACCGGGTTCGGCAGGCAACTACTTCGTGACGAACACGGGCCGGAAGGCCTCGCCGACAACTTCGCTGGGGAAACTCGGAATTCGCGGCGAGGGTCGGCGCGGCGCAAGTCGTCGAAGAAGGCGTCCGCTAGCGACTGACTCAGATCGGCCTGATTTCCGTTGTCTACGTCAGTCGCAGTCCGCTTGCAGAACATGGACGTCGCCGATCAGGTGTTGGTGCTCGCGCGCCTAGCCCCGATCATTCACCGGCCCAGCTGATACGCGGGAATGGGCGGCCGGGGCTGGACTGGTGGGCTCGAGAGCGGCGTCGACATCGTGACGGTCCGTTGTGGGGCGGGCCGACCCCGGTTCGACTGGCTCCATGGGGGCGGAAGGACGCGCTGAAGCAAGCGGTCGCCGTCATTCCGAGCTCGTAGGAAGCTCAGGTGATGAGGGCCAGGCGTTGGTAGGCGCCGAGCAGATGCCAGGTGGTGGGCCAGGTGTCGAGCACGCGCAGGATGCGCCGGCGAGAGCGGCGCACCACCCGGGCCGGAGTGCGCCACAGCTCCCAGCGCAGGGTCTTGGGTTCGGCGGCGGCGAGCCGCCGAGGTTGATGAGCTCGGTCAGCTCTGCCACCTCGGCGCCGGGGCGCACCTCGCCACCTTGGGTGAGCGCCGGTGCCCACCGAGCTGGGGCGTCGATGGCCCGGGAGATCGCTGCTTGGACCTGGGCGTTGGTGCGGGCCACCACGGCAGCCGGCGTTGCGGTCCCGCAACGCCGTCGCCAGCTTGGGGCTGCACCCGGCTGAGTCGGCTCGCACCCTCACCGCTCGGCGCACCAGGGAAGCCTCATCACCGGGGCGGTGTCCGATGCCGATCTCGCCTGGCAGCTGGGCCAGGGCGGCGTCCACGGCAGCCAGCTGGTCGGCGATGGAGTTGGTCGTGGCGTTGCCGGGTCGCAAGATGGCGGCCAGGGCCTCGCCGGT
>JAHWJU010000053.1:0-11523 GCA_019348255.1 Actinomycetota bacterium
AGGCCATGAACACCGGCCACGAGGGGTCGATGACCACCGTGCACGCCAACAGCCCACGCGACGCCTTGACCCGCCTCGAGACCATGGTGCTGATGGCCGGCTACGACCTGCCGGTGCGGGCCATCCGGGAGCAGATCGTGTCCGCCCTGCACCTCATCATGCAGGTCGACCGCATGCCGGACGGCCGCCGGGTGGTGACGGCGGTGACCGAGGTCCAGGGCCTGGAGGGTGACGTGATCCTCCTCCAGGACCTCTTCCACTACCGGATGACGCCCTCCGAGGGCGCCACGCCCGCCGGCGCCCTGTCCGCCACCGGGCTGCGGCCCAAGCTGGTCGACCGCCTGGCGGTCCAGGGGATCGAGGTGCCGGCCAAGGTCTTCCGCCCCCCCGTGGACCCCGTGCCCGCCCACCAGCCCGCAGGCCGCAAGAGCCGGGTGCCGACCGCCAGGGAGCTGGCTGAACCGCAGCGTGCCCGATGAGCGGCGCCGAGCTGCTCGCCGCCGGTCTGGTCGGGCTGGGCCTGGCCCTGCTGGGCGTGGGCGTGCTGTCCCGCTTCCGGTCCCGCACCGAGTCCCTGGCCGACATCCTCGACCTGCCCTACGGCGAACGCGACGTGGCCATCGAGCCGGTGAGCGAGACCCGCACCCCGCTGCTGGCCGACACCATCGCCCTGGCCTCGAAGATGGTGGACCAGGTCGACGCCCGCGGCTCGCTCCAGGCCCAGCTGGAGCGTGCCCGCGTCCCACTGCGGGCCGGCGAGGTCGTGATGATCACCGCCTGTGCCGCCCTCGTGCTCGGGCTGTTCTTCTCGGCGGTGACCGAGCAGTGGCTCTTCGGCGTGGCGGCAGCCACGGCCACGCCCTTCCTGGGCAAGGCCTACCTGGCCCGGCGCGTCGACAAGCGTCGGAAGGCGTTCGAGGAGCAGCTCCCCGAGGCGCTGTCGATCATCGCCTCGTCGCTGTCGGCCGGGCACACCTTCCTTCGCTCCATCCAGATGATGTGCGAGGAGTCGCAGCCGCCGATGTCCGAGGAGTTCCAGCGGGTGCTGGCCGAGACCCGGCTGGGAGGCAGCGTGGTCGACGCCCTCGACGGCATGGCCCGGCGCCTCGACGTCAAGGACCTGGTGTGGGTGGTCCAGGCCATCCGCATCCAACAGCAGGTCGGCGGCAAGCTGGCCGACCTGCTGCACACCCTGGCCGACTTCATCCGGGCCCGGGAGGACATCCGCCGCGAGGTCAACGTGCTCACCGCCGAAGGCCGCATCTCGGCCTGGGTCCTCTCGGCGTTGCCGGCGCTGATCATGCTCGCCGTCCAGGTCACCAATCCCGAGTACCTCCAGCCCTTCTACCGGGGCTTGGGCGTGTTCGTGCTCGGTGCCACCGTCGCCTCCGTGCTCGCCGGGTTCTTCATCATCCGGCGCATGGTCAAGATCGAGGTCTGATGTCCCCGTCGCTCAACCACAGGTGGAGGAGCTCATGGAAGTCCTGAGCCTGATCGTCGCCGTCTCGGTCGTCGCCTTGGGGGGGGTGCTGGTGCTGGCCGGCACGCGGGGCCGCCTGGCCGCCACCGGCGACGTCGCCGACGCCGGGGACTACCTGCGCAGCCTGGACGACGACGACGAGGTGGGCGGTGACGTCTACGACCGGGAGCTGGCCCAGCCCTTCCTGGGCAGGGTCGTGCGCCCGCTCGGCGCCCGCTGGCTGCGGCGCATCGCCGGCGTCACGCCCCGCAACTACCTCGAGGGCGTCCACCGCCAGCTCGTGCTGGCCGGGGTGGCGTCGTCGGTACGTGCCGAGGAGTTGGTGACCCTGCAGGTCCTCGCCGGCGCCGGAGGCGGCGTGGCGGGCGTGGCCTACGTGGTGGCGGCCCAGCCCACCGTGCGCATCGGGGTGCTGGCCCTGGTGGCCCTGCCCCTCGTCGGGATGCTCGCCCCCCAGTCGTGGCTGAAGCGCCGGGTGGCCGAGCGCACCAAGGCCATCCGCATGGACCTTCCCGACACCATCGACCTACTCGCCATCTCGGTCGAGGCGGGCCAGGGGCTGGAAGGCGCCATGCAGACCGTGTGCACGCACTTCGACTCGCCGCTGTCGGAGGAGCTGGCCCGGACCCTGAAGGAGATGGAGCTGGGCCTCCCCCGCCGGGACGCCCTGCACAACCTCAAGCGCCGCACCGAGGTCCCGGAGCTGTCGAACTTCGTCCTGGTGCTCACCCAGGCCGACGCCCTGGGCATGCCCATCGGCCGGGTGCTGCGCACCCAAGCGGCGGAGATGCGCTCCAAGCGCCGGCAGTGGGCCCGGGAGCGGGCGGCCAAGCTGCCGGTGAAGATCCTGATCCCCCTGACGCTGTTCATCTTCCCCGCCATCATGGTCGTGGTCATCGGGCCGGCGGTGCCGGGCATCATGGACGCGTTCTGACGGTTCGGGTGCGCACCTCCACGGCGCCGTTCCGGCCGCCCATCACCGCACTGCGCTGGGGCGCGGTGGCCCTGGGCCTGGTGCTGGCGGCCACGGGGGCGGGCGGGGACGGCCCCGCCGTCACCCTGGGCGCGCTCGTCCTCGTGGGCTACGCCGGCCTGCGCACGGTCCGGCCCATCCCGCTCCAGGACCGCTCGCTGCGGGTCGCCAGCCTGGCCGAGGCCGGCCTGCACCTGGCGGTGGTGGCGGCCACCGGGTTCTGGGACTCCCCCTACGTGGTGTCCCTGCTCACCGCCGTGGTGGTGGTCGGTTTCGCCCGGGGCTTCAACGCCGCCCTGCGCATCGCCGCCGCCTCGGCCGCCGTCCTGGCCCTCCCCTACCACCTCCTCACCGCCACGCCGTCGCCCCGGGCCGTCGCCCTGACCTTCCAGTGGACGACCGAGCTGCTCTTGGTGGGGGCCGTTGCCGGCTACGCCCGCCGGTTCTCGGTGGAGGTGGACGAGCGCCACCACCGCGACCTCGACCGCATCGACCGCCTGTCCGAGGCCAACACCCTGCTCACCTCTCTGCACGAGGTCGCCCAGGCCCTCCCCACGTCGCTGGACCTGGACCAAGCCCTCGACTCGGTGGTGGCCCGTGCCCGGGCCTTCTGCGACGTGCGTACCGTGGTGGTGCTCCTGTCGGAGGAGACCGGCTCGGGATGGACCGTCGCCCGCCAGTCGGGCGCCCGGCTTGGTGGCCGCTGGGAGCTCGACGCCCTTCCCTCGCCCCTGGTGCCGCTGGTCGTCGCCCCCGGCCGGGCTCAGCGGGTGGAGCTGGGCGAGGGGGAGGGCCTCGTCGCTCGCTCCCGGTCGGCGCTGTACGTGCCGCTGGCCGCACGGGGCGAGCTGGTGGCCCTGCTGGCCCTCGAGCACGACCAGTCGGGGGGGTTCTCCCGCCGGGACACCGAGGTCCTCGACGGCTTCGCCGAGGGGGCGGCGCTGGCTCTCGACAACGCCCGGCGCTTCGGGAGGCTGCGCACCACCAGCGTGGACGAGGAGCGCAGCCGCATCGCCGGCCAGCTCCACGACCGGGTGGGCCAGTCGCTGGCGTGCCTGGCCTTCGAGGTCGACCTCCTCGTTCGCCAGGCGCCCAGCGACGAGATCAGGGACGGGCTGGAGCAACTCCGGGGTGGCCTCCGTTCGGTCATCGGTGACATCCGCGACACCCTGTCCGACCTGCGCACCGAGGTCACCGAGGACCGCGGCCTGGTGGAGACGGCGGAGGCCTTCCTGGCCCGGGTCAACCAGCGCAGCGGGCGCACGGCCCTGCTCCACCACGGGCACTGCCCGCGCCTGCCCCTGGCCCAGGAGCGGGTGCTGTGGCGGGTGCTGTACGAGACGGTCAACCAGTCGCTGCGGCGGGGTGACTGCACCGTGGAGGCGTGGTGGACCTGTGACGGCCAGGACGCCCAGCTCGAGGTGACCACCGACGTCGACGGCTTCGACCTCGACGACGATGCCCCGCCGGGGTCGTGGGTCCACGCCCTGCGAGAGGCGGCGGCGAGCATCGGGGCCACCGTGGAGATCGAGGAGCCGGTCGCGGGCACCTGGCGGCTCCGGTGCTCGCTGGTCCACTCGCCGGTCTTGCCATGACCGTGCGGGTGGTGCTGGCCGACGACCACCGCATCCTGCGGGAGGGTCTGCGCCGGTCGCTCGAAGCCCAGGGCCTCGACGTGGTGGGTGAGGCCGCCGACGGTGAGGAGGCCATCGAGCTGGCCGAGGAGCTCCGCCCCGACGTGGTGCTCATGGACCTGACCATGCCGGTGCTCGACGGCGTGGAGGCCACCCGCCGCATCCGCCTGCGCCGGCCCGAGGTGCGGGTGGTGGTGCTCACCATGCACGCCGACGAGGCCACCATGGCCCGGGCCCTCCGGGTGGGCGCCGACGGCTACCTGGTGAAGGACTGCTCCTCCGACGAGATCGCCGACACCCTGCGGACGGTGACCGCCGGAGAGACGGCGGTGTCACCGGCGCTGGCGGCGTCCATGCTCGCCGAGGTGCACGCCCTGCCCGCCGCCAGCGGGGCCGAGGAGCCGGTCTCCAAGCGGGAGGAGGAGGTGCTGCAACTCATCGCCGACGGCTGCTCGAGCGCCGAGGTGGCCGAGCAGCTGTTCATCAGCCAGAAGACGGTGAAGAACCACCTGGCCTCGATCTACCACAAGCTCGACGCCCGCGACCGCACCCAGGCGGTGCTGCGGGCGGTGCGCATGGGCATCGTACGCCTCGATTGAGCCCTTCATAGATAGGGCCGATCGGCCTATTCAGGACGGCGCTGCGGGTGCCGATGTTTTCAATAACAACGGAGGCCCCACCGGGGCCAAGATCCCGAAGGAGACCCTCTGATGGTCACTCAGTTCCACACCCTGGTCAGCTACCTGCAGGCTCGCTTCAACACCGACGAGCGGGGCGCCGCCCTGGTGGAGTACGCCCTCCTGGTCGCCCTCATCGCCGTGGTGTGCATCATCGCCCTCACCACCCTCGGCGGCGGCATCCGGGACAAGTTCACCGAGGTGAACAACAGCCTGTAAGCGCCGGCACGACCGAGCGCACGGCAGAGGCGGGCCTTCGGGCCCGCCTCTCTCGCGCGCCGGCACCGACGCTGGTGCCCCTCACGCCGGGGCCAGCGGGTTGAACCAGTCGAGCCCCGCGAAGCGGGCGAACCCGCTGTCGCTGCTGGCCAGGCGCAGGCCGTGCTCGACGGCCAGCGCCGCCAGGTGGGCGTCGGGGACGTCGGTGGCCCGCAGCCCGGGCACGGCGAGGTGGCCCGGGAGCACCGCGGCGTGGCGCTCGGTCGGCGTGGGGACCCAGGCCGGGCCAGCGTCGAGCCACGCCTCCACCTGGCCCCAGGCGTCGCTGATCGACTCCGGCTCGGTGAACACCCGGGGGTTGCTCACCAGCCGGACGAACGCCAGACGGCCTGGGTGTAGGGCCCCCGCCGCACCGGAGCCTGGCGATCCCACTGCGCCAGTCCCAGCCGCAACAGCTGGTTGACCACCTCTTTGAACGGGCGCTGCTGCCCGGCCCGGAGGCGCTCGATCTCGGCCGCCACATCGGGGTCGAAGGTCACCGTGGTCCTCATGCACCAAAGCACAGCTGTGGTGGTGCGCTGATGCCTCCGACGCGGCCGACGGCCTACAGGCTCTCCATGATCTGGAGGGCGGCGGGGCCCAGCACGACCACGAACAGGGCGGGGAAGATGCAGAACACCATCGGGATCATCATCTTCACCGGGGCCTTCTGGGCCTTCACCTGGGCCAGCTGTCGGCGCTTGAGGCGCATCTCCTCGGCCTGGGCCCGCAGCACCCGGCCGATGGAAACGCCGAAGGTGTCGGCCTGCACGATCGACAGGGCGAAGGCGCTCACCTCCTCGACCCCCACTCGCTGCTCGAGGGCCCGCATGGCGGCGGCCCGACCAGAACCGGTGCGCACCTCACCCAACATCCGGGCGAACTCGTCGGACAGCGCCCCGGGGATGGCGGTGGTGGTGCGGTCGAGGGCCTGCTCGAAGCCCAACCCGGCCTCCACGCTGATGGTGAGCAGGTCGAGGATGTCGGGCAGCGAGTGCAGGATCTCGGCCTTGCGCTCCCCCACCTTCCGGCTGAGCACGGCATCGGGGCCGAGCAACAAGGCGGCCCCGGCCAGCAGGCCGGCGAGCAGGGGGATGCCCAGGAGGGAGAGCACGACCAGGGCCAGGGGAGCACCGACGACGGTGGCCACCCGGAAGGCGAGGAAGCGGTCCATCGACCGGTCGCCTCGGTAGCCGAGCGAGCTCAGCTTCTTGCGGGTGCTCTCCACGTACCCGGCTGGGGTGTAGCGCCGGCCCAGGCGCACGAGAAGGTCGCGGGCCGGTTGGACCAGCCGGTCGCGCAACGGGGCGAGCAGCTCCCGCTCGCGCTGGTTGTCGACCACCTCGTAGCCCTGGATCACCCGCAGGGACCCCCGGGCGCCGGATCGCTCCCGGACCGCGCCCATGCCGGCGACGACCAGCAGGACCACGGCGGTGACCACGCCGGCGCTGCCCAGGAGGAGCTCCACGGTCGGCTCAGATCCCGATCTTGATGATCTTCTTCATCCAGGCGAAACCGCCCAGGGCCAGCACGGTGGCCCCGGCGAGCATGACCTGGCCGAGGAACTCGGTGAACAGCAGCATGATGTACGGCCGGTTCATCAAGAACAGGGCCAGGCCGAGCCCCACGGGCAGGAGGCCGAGGATGATGGCGCTGATCTTCCCTTCGGCGGTGAGGGCGTCGACCTCCCGCTTCAGCCGCTTGCGGTCGGTCATGGTGGCGGCCACGGTCTGCAGGAGCTCGGACAGGTTGCCTCCCACCTCCCGCTGGATGCGGATGGCCATCACCGCCCAGGTGAAATCGGAGCTGCCCAGGCGTTCGGCGGCGTCGTCCAGCGCCTCCTCCAGCGGACGGCCCAGGCGTGACTCGACCGTGACCCGCCGCAGCTCTCGGCCCATGGGGTCCTCGACCTCGTGGGACACCGCCTCCACCCCCTGCATCAGGGAGTAGCCGGCCCGCAACGACCCCGACAACAGCTCCAGCGTGCCCGGGAGCTGGTCGACGAACTTCTTGCGCCGGCGCCTGGCCAGGGTCTTGAGCACGACGACGGGGAGGGCGGCGACGGCGCCGGCCAGGAGCAGCCCGAGCACCGGCGAGGGCGCCAGCAGCAGTGCCACCACGGCCAGGAGGCCGGCGCCGGCCAGGGAGAAGAACAGGGCCTCGCCCGCCCGGAAGGGGACGTCGGCCCGCACGAGCAGATCCTCGACGCGGCCCAGGAGCTTCCGGCGCTCGGCCATGCCCTCGACCATGGCGACGGCCCGGCGCACGATGCGCGTCTCGGCCACGCCGTCGCCGGCTCCCGCTGCCTTCGCCGGTTCGGCGTCGTAGAGCCGGAGCGCGGTGTCCAGCGGAGGCTCCTCGCGCGCCACCAGGCAGATGACGGCGTAGGCCAGCAGGCTGGCGGCGACGAAGACGGTGCCGATGCCGAGCCACCTGGTGACCTCGGTCGGGAGCGTCCCGAGCGCCACCAGCGCCAGCACCACGGCGACGCCGGCGCCGGCCGCCAGCTGGGACAGGCGCCTCACCGCCGCCGCCGGGGCAGCTGGGTGGGCACGAGGTCGGGGGTGAAGACCTCGGGCCCGAGGTGGATCCCGAGGTCGGCCAGGCGCTCGGAGAACTTGGGGCGCACGCCCGTGGGCTTGAGGCAGCCCCGGAAGCGGCCGGTCTCGTCGACGCCCATGCTGAAGTCGAACAAGAAGACGTCCTGGAGCACCACGACGTCGCCCTCCATGCCCTGCACCTCGGTGATGTGGGTGATGCGGCGGGTCCCGTCCCGCAGACGTGTGAGTTGGACGATGAGGTCGAGGGCGGAGGCCATCTGCTCGCGGATGGCCCGCAGGGGCAGGTCGAAGCCGGCCATGAGGGTCAGCGTCTCCAGCCGGGACAGCGTGTCGCGGGGGCTGTTGGAGTGAATGGTGGTGAGCGACCCGTCGTGGCCGGTGTTCATGGCCTGGAGCATGTCGAGGGCCTCGCCGCCCCGGCACTCCCCCACGACGATGCGGTCGGGCCGCATGCGCAGGGAGTTGCGGACCAGGTCGCGGATGGCCACCTCGCCCTTGCCCTCGATGTTGGCCGGGCGGGCCTCCATCGACAGCACGTGCTCCTGATGGAGTTGGAGCTCCTTGGCGTCCTCCACGGTGACGATCCGCTCGTCGCTGGGGATGAAGGAGCTGAGCACGTTCAGGGTGGTCGTCTTCCCGGTGCCGGTACCACCCGAGACGATGACGTTGAGCCGGCCCTTCACACAGGCGTCGAGGAAGTCGGCGGCCTGCTGGTTGAGCGTGCCGAAGCGGATCAGGTCCCTCACCTGGAGGGGATCCTTGGAGAATTTCCGGATGGTCAGGAAGGGGCCGTCGATGGCCAGCGGGTGCACCACGGCGTTGACCCGTGAGCCGTCGGGGAGACGGGCGTCGACCATGGGCGTCGACTCGTCGACCCGGCGGCCGACCTCGCCCACGATCTTCTCGATCAGCCGGCGCAGGTGGTGCTCGTCCACGAAGGTCGTCGGTGCCTGCTGGAGCCGGCCCTCGAGCTCGATGTAGACGTGGTCGGGACCGTTGCACATGACCTCGGTGACGTCGTCGTCCTTGAGGAAGCGGTCGATCGGCCCGTAGCCGAGGACCTCGTCGGCGATGTCGTCGATGAGCTGCGCCTTGTCCGCCGCCGACAGCGGGGTCTTCTCGGTGGCAAGGGCGTCCTGGAGGTGTGACAGGACCCGGCGGCGCAGGTCGTCGGCGGGGATGCGGCTGTCGTAGGCAAGGGGCCCCAGCTCGTCGATGAGCCGGTCGTGGACCCGCTGGCGCAGCCCGTCGACCGCGCTGGAGCGCACCCGCTCCGGGGCCGCGGTGCTGGCCTTGACCTCGTGCAGCCTCTCGTAGAGCGACATCATCCCCTCCTGGAGAACATCGTCCGGCGGCGCTTGACCGGCTCGACCCCCGGCAGGAAGGCGTCGCCGAGCGCCTCGAAGGCGCGGGCGACCGGGGAGCGGGGGGCGCCGATCACCACCGGCACGCACCGGTTCAGCGATTCGGGCACCACGCTGTCGTTGGGGACGACCACGTCGGCCTTGAGGGCCAGCGCCCGCTCGATGTCCCGCACTTCCATCTGGACCTTGGCGTTGGAGCGCACGAGCACCAGCTTGAGCTTGGAGGCCGGGGTGTCGAGCAGGCGCAGGGTCTGCACCCCCAGCTTCAGGTTCTTGACGCCGGGGACCTCCATGCCCGAGACCAGGATGATGCCGTCGCTCTGGTCGAGCAGCGCCAGCGCCACGTCGTCGAAGCGAGAGGCGGTGTCGACCACGATGTGGTCGCAGAAGCTCCGGAGCACCTCGACGATGCGCCGGATGTCGTCAGCGCTGATCTTCTCGGCCAGGGCGGGCTCGACGGGTGCCGGCAGCACCAGCAACCCCGATGGGTCGTGGCGCACCATCAGGCTCCGCAGCAGCGGGGCGTCCAGCCGCTCGCCGGCGGTCGCGGCGTCGGCGATGGTGTGCTCGAGGCGAGTCTCGAGCATCACCGCCACGTCGCCGAACTGCAGGTCGGCGTCGACCAGCGCCACCGTGCCCGACGATCGCCGGGCCAGGGTGACCGCCAGGTTGGTGGCCACCACCGAGGTGCCCGAGCCACCCTTGGTCGAGAAGACCGTGGTGAGCTCGCCCACGGCATCGCCTGACGGCGGAGCCAGCGTGGTGGGCGGGCCGGTGGCGCCGGTGAGGGTGTCGGCCACCTGCGCCACGGCCCACGTGAGCTGCGCCCGATCCGGCGTGGCCAGCACGTCCCGGACGCCCGCCCGCATGGCCTGCTGGAGCACCGTGGTCGACAGCTCCTCGACCACCAGGATGACGCCGACATCGGGCCAGGTGCGCGCCATCCACCCCACCTGCTCCAGCTCGGTGGCGGGTGCGCACGACGGGCCCAGCACCACCACGGCCGAGGCGTCGGGGTTGAGCTGCGCCTCCAGTGCCCGCAGGGAGGCGAAGGAGGCGGTGCCGAGGTCGTCACCGAGCTGGCGGACCAGGCTCTGGCGGCGGTGGGCGTCGGCCTCGACGATGGCGACGGCGAACGTCACCGGGTTCTCCACGGCGCTCATCTCCCGGTCCTCACCCACGCTCGTCGCCGGGCGAGACAGCCACGTTGCCGGGCGGCACCAGCGCCAGGTAGACGCCGCCGTCACCCACCAGGGCGATCTCGGACGCTGCTGCCGGGGGGACGGCGAGCGTGATCAAGCCCGGCTGGAGGGTCTCGGCCGGCGCGCCGGCGGCCGCCACCTCCGGCTCCTCGCCGGGCTGGGGCGCCGGGGTCTGGCCCACGAACAGCACGTCGACGTTCTCGAACAGCAGCTGCTTGGCGGGCGCGTCGGGGCGGCTGGGATCGTCGCTGAACAGGTTCACCCTGTCCCCCGGCTTGACCAGCCCGGCCACGCCTTGCACCGGCGTGACGGAGATGGTGATCGCCACCATCCCCTCGGGGATGCGCTGGGCGTTGGTGTCGAGCACCACCTCGGTGGGGGCGACGAAGCTGTCCTCCACCACGACCGAGCCGGCGGGCACGCCGACGGCCGCCACCTTCCCCGAGACCGACTCGACGTCGGTGATGGCACTCTCCGGGCGGAACTCGGCCGGCATCAGCTTGACGGCCAGGCCGGCGGCGATGGCCTCGTCCCCGGTGGTGCCCTTGGGGATCTCGACGGTGGCCACCACCACCTCCACCCGGCGGGCCTCGGCGTAGACCTGGTCCTCGATGCCCTGCACGTAGCGGTACAGGGTGAACGACGCCACCGCGCCCAGCACCACGGCGACGATCACCGTGGTGGTACGTCTCGTTCCCACCTTCGCTCCTCCTCGTGGAGTCGGCGCCGCCATGCCTGCCAAGCGACGTCTGAGCTATCGGCAGCCCGGAGGGACGCCTGTAGCTCAAGGGCCCCGGCCACGGTGTCGATGCTCTCCGGTAGCGACCAGCGTGCGGAGAGCAACTGATGCAGCGACGAGAGCAGCAGGCAGCAAGCGAACGTGGCGCGGCGATGGTCGAGCTCGCCCTCGTGCTGCCCCTCGTCATGGCCCTGCTGCTGGGCATCTTCACCGGGGGCCACGCCTACTTCCAGAAGATCAGCCTGGTCGACGCCGTGCGCGAAGGCGCCCGGTACGGCGCCAGCCTCCAGGTCAGCGCCGACACGGGCGGGCTGACGGCCTGGAAGGCGAACGTCGCCGACCGCGTGGTCCAGCTGTCGGGCGGCGAGCTCGGCGCCGGCGACGTGTGCGTCGCCCTGGTCACCCCGACCGGCAGCGACACCGCCTGCGGGGTCAGCGACCCGCCCGGCGCCCAGGCCGACCCCACCAGCCTCGCCCCGGCCAGCCTGGTCAAGGTGGCCGCCAGCAAGGTGACCACCATCGAGACGGTGTTCTTCACCTCGACACCGACCCTGTCGGCTCGGGTGGCCGCTCGCTACGAGCGGGACGTGGTGTGACGCACCGGCGCGCGGGAGCCGGCGACGAACGGGGCGCGG
>JAHWJU010000053.1:11623-13826 GCA_019348255.1 Actinomycetota bacterium
GCGCGGGAGCCGGCGACGAACGGGGCGCGGTGCTCGTGCTCGTGGCGGTGGCCATGACGGCCATGCTGGCCATGGCCGCCCTGGTCCTCGACCTGGCCCAGGTCCGCACCGACCGGCGGACCAACAAGACCGTGGCCGACCTGTCGGTGCGGGCCGGGCTGGGCGTGCTGCACCTCGGTCCGTGGTCAGGAGTGTGCCGGGCCCGCGACTACCTGCTGGCCAACGCCATCGGGTTCAGCGCCTTCGACGCCGGCACCGAGGAGTGGTTCCAGCCCACCGAGCCGGTGAACAAACTGACCACGAGCCCGTGCCTCAACACCGGGTCTTCGCCGTTCACCGACCTCTGCCTGCCCGGTGAGCTGGGCCTGCCGAACACGTCGACCTGGGGGCTGCTCACCGCCACCGCCGGCAAGGGCAGGTTCAGCGTCGAGATCCAGAGCGGGTACTCCCTGCCCGATCCCCGCTTTGCCGAGGACTCGCTGGCGGCGGGCGACACCGGCGACCCGCTCAAGGGCTCGTGCGACAACTTCGTCGTGATCGTCAGGGAGCGGCGGACCCCGTTCTTCGCCGGGGTCATCGGGGGGGGCGACAAGACCACGACCATCCGCTCCGTGGGGCGCTGGAGCAACCTCCGGCACGAGGAGTACAGCCCCGCCCTGCTGCTGTTGGAGCGCGACGGGTGCAACGTGCTGGAGGTCAGCAGCAACAACGCCCGGGTCTTCGCCCAGCCCTACCTGGGTTACCCGGGCGTCATCCAGGTCGACAGCGCCAACCGGTCCGGGTGCTCCTCGAACCAGGCCGTGCTCAACGGGGCGGCCACCAGCGGGGGCCCGTCCATCGTCGTCTGCAGCGCCAAGACGGTGTCCCCCACCCCCGGCTGCGACCTGGCGACGGCCAACAAGCCGTCGCGGGTGGGGATGTACGGGCTGAACTTCAACCCCCCGGGGGCCAACCTCACCACCGCCTATCCCGGGACCTACGGGGACACCCAAGCCGTGCGCTCCACCCGGTCCGGCCGCAACCCGCTCGACCGGCTGTACCGCCGCAACGTGGTCGCCCTCGATGCCGAGGCCAAGGCGGTGCTCACCGGCAACAACGGCCTGCCGCCGGGGTGCACGGCGGTGGTCGACAACGCCTGCACCGGCAACGGGCGCACGTGGCTGGTGCTGCAGCAGGCGGATTGCGACACGCTCGGCACCTTCTTCGACCCTTTGCTGTTCCCGGGGCGCACGGCATCCCGGAACATCTGGTTCAACTGCAACCTGGCGGTGACCACTCCCGTCACCCTGACTGCCCTCGACTCCTCCATCGTCGTGACCGGCCAGCTCCGGGTGAACAGCACCTTCGCCCTCCTCGACCCTCGCACCGTCTTCGTCGGCGGCCGCAGCGACGCCACCGACAACCGAGGGTTGCACGTGGGCAACGGCGGCAACTTCAACGTCAACAACAAGGTGGTCACCGCCGACTGCCCGCCGCCCGACGGGATCGTCAAGGCCACCCGGATGGTGGTGGGCACCGGCTCGCTGAGCATGGGCTCGGGAGGCGTGGCCCACCTGTGCCAGACCTTCGTGTTCGTGGCCAGCGGCTACGACAAGGTCCCGCCCAAGGACGGCACGCCGCCGTGCACGTGCAACTACACGGGCAAGATCAGCGTGGGCAGCGGCGCCACCGTGGACTGGACGGCGCCCGACCAGGTCCTGGACCGCCGGCCCACCACCGACGAGCTGGCCCTCAGCGGCCTCAGTCCCTACGAGAGCCTGGGGGTGTGGACCGAGGCCGGCGGGGCCCAGACCATCTCCGGCGGCGGCACCAGCCACATGACCGGCATCTTCTTCCTCGGCAACGCCGACGCCTTCACCCTGGCCGGCGGCTCGAGCGGCAACGTGTCGCTGAGCGCCCAGTTCATCACCAGGAGGATGAAGGTCACCGGTGGGGCCACGGTGAACCTGGTCCTCGACCCGACCGACGCTGTCCCGGTCGTCGTCAACGACATGGTCCTGGTCAGGTAGCCGTCATGGCGTGCCTTCGACGGCGGTCCAGCGCCCGAGGGAGCCCGGGGCCACCGGGACGGGCTCGGGTGCACGCCGTTCGCCGACGGGCCCGGCGCGCTCCACGGTGGCACGGAAGGCCCCGGCCAGCAGGGGGGCGAGGGGCGCCGGCAGCTGGACGGCGTCGCGCAGCGCCTCCTCGACCCGACGGGAGG
>JAHWJU010000204.1 GCA_019348255.1 Actinomycetota bacterium
CCATGATTTTCTTGTCGGGATAGTCTCCAGCCCGGTCGGGGTCGGGCCCGCGCCAGGGCGTTGAAAAACGCGAAGCGTCTACCCCGGAGAAGGGACAATGCGCTGCTCCTCAAGGCCTACCTCCTGATCGTCCCCCGTCCGTGACCGCCAGCGACAGACGCCTGCCCCGGGTCCTGACCGGTCCGGACACCTGGGGATTCGGATTCACCGGCCTTCTCCTGTGGCTCTTCGTGGCCGAGGGCGCCAACAAGACGTTGGGCGCCGGTGCTGGCCTGCTGTGGGTCGTCATGACCCCGCTGGCGATCCTGTTCAACCTGCAGGTCAAGCGCATGGGCGAGCGGTGGTCCGATGTCGCCGGCGGCACGCCGAACTACACCGCCAGGCTCTTCGACGGCATTCCCTGGCTGCGCCGCTACGCGGCCGCCGCCTACTTCGTGGGGTGGGCCTCGGTGCCCACCCTGAGCGCCATGCTCCTAGCCGACGTGGTCGAGGAGAATCTCGCGTCGGCGGCGGTGGCGCCGCCGCCGCTGTGGGCCCTGCGGGTGGCATTCACCGTCGTCGCCTTCGTCGTCGCCTTCGGCGGCAGCCGAACGTTGGGCGTGCTGCACCTGTTCTTCGTGGTGCCGGCGGTAGGCGGGCTGGTGCTGTTCTGCCTCGAAGGGGTGGGCTGGCTGGCGCTGAGCTCCGCCAGCCCCGGCCTCGTCCCCTCCGATGCCTCCACGCTGTGGTCGGGCTTCGCCCTCGGGGACTGGGCCAAGTGGTACTTCGCCGGCGCCTACGCCATCTACGGCGTCGACACTGCGTCCTCGTTCGTGGCCGACAGCCTCAAGCCCCGTACCACGTTGCGCTGTCTGAAGGTGGCAGCTGGGTTCATCCCCCTCGTCTACCTCGGTGGGTCGCTGGTCATCATGCGCCTGGGGACCGGCGCCTCGGGCACCAATCTCGCCGGTGACCTCACGGCCGCGGCCGGTCACTACTGGGGCACGGCCGCGCCCTGGATGGTGACGTTCCTGGTGGCCGCCGCCTGCCTACTAGCCACTGCTACGGCCACCGGCAACTGCCCTCGCATGCTCTACCAACTGGCCCGAGACGGTGACGTCTCGCCGGTGTTTGCCGCTGTCTCACCCAGGGGCGTACCCGGTCCCGCCCTGTGGTTCACCCTCTTCTTCGCCCTGGTCTTCCTCGTCTGGGGTGATGCCACCTCGCTGCTGGTGGCCGCCGGTACCGGCTACTTCTCCTTCTGCGTGCTCATGCGCCTCGGCCTGTGGCTTCGGCGCGGCCAGCCTGAAGCTCGCTGGCCTCGTCTGTCGCTCGGGATCTTCGTGTTCGAGGCGTCGATCCTGGTCGTCGGCGGCATCGCCTGGGGCTGGGAGCCCTTCCTCGTCGGTCTCATGCTGCCGGTCGCCGTGCTGGCCCTGGACGCGGTGGTGGGAAGGGTACCGCTCGGCGTTCTGTCCCCCTCGTGGTGGGCACGGCGCTACCGGTATCGCTATTCCGAGTCGTTGAAGGACGCGGCCGGCTCACAGGTGGCGATGCAGATCGTGCTCGTGTGCTTGGCGGCAGCCGGAGGGTGGGGCTTCAGCCGGATGACGGCGACGAGCGCCGGCGACGACGTCCGAGGCAACCTCTTTGCGATCCTCATCATCGCCATTGGGTTCATCGGGATCGCCACCGCCTCCTGGACCACGCTGTGGCAGGTGTTCCGCCTGACGGCGGCTCGTGACCGCGCGAACAGCCTCCTGACTGCTGTAGACGACGCCATCGTCGTCACGGACGACGATGGCGTCATCCGCCTGGTGAACGCGGGCGCCCAGCAGCTTCTCACCGGGGGCGACGGCAGCATCGCCGGGCATACCCTCGGCGCGGTCCTGGAGACCTTTCGTGGGCCGCCTGGGCAATGGCCCCGACGCAGCGAGCACGTACTCAAGCGCTCCTACGGCGGCGACATCACCGTCGAGGCGATGCTGTCGCCCATCTCCTCCGAGCAAGTATCAGGCCACATCCTGGTCGTGCGCGACATCAGCCGACGAAAGCGAGACGAGGAGATGTTGGCCGCGGCCCGGGATCAGGCCCTCGAAGCGTCCCGGCTCAAGTCGGAGTTTCTGGCCACCATGAGCCACGAGATTCGTACGCCGATGAACGGGGTGATCGGCCTCACCGGCCTCCTGCTCGGGACCGAGCTCGACGAGCGACAGCGCCAGTACGCGCAAGGGGTGCAAGGGGCCGGAGAGGCGTTGTTGTCGATCATCAACGACATCTTGGATTTCTCCAAGATCGAAGCCGGCAAGCTCGAGATCGAAGTCGTGGACTTCGACATCGTCGCGGTGGTCGAGGAGGTGGCAGATCTCGTGGCGGAGTCGGCCCGGCGCAAGGGTCTGGAGTTGGTCGCCTACTGCCTCCCCGACCTCCCCGCCGCGCTGAGAGGGGACCCCGCTCGCCTGCGCCAGGTCCTCATCAACCTCGCCTCCAACGCCATCAAGTTCACTGAGCGGGGCGAGGTGGTGATCCGAGCGCGCCTGGAGGAGTCGAGCGAGGAGAGCGTGGTGGTGCGATTCGAAGTCGTCGACACCGGCATCGGCATAGCCGATGCCGATGCCGAGAGGCTCTTCGAGCCGTTCTCCCAGGCAGACGCCTCCACCACTCGTCGCTATGGCGGCACTGGACTGGGGCTGGCCATCTCCACCCAACTGGTCACCGCGATGGGCGGTGAGCTGGGCGTGGACAGCGAACCCGGACACGGCTCCACGTTCTGGTTCAGTTTGCCCCTCTCACGCCAGGCGCCGGGAGCTGCGGCGAAAGCGCCCCAGCCGCTGCACCACCTGCTCGCGGGACGGCGCGTGCTCGTCGTCGACGACAACGAGACGAACCGCCTGATCCTGTTCGACCAGCTCACTAGCTGGGAGATGCGTCCGGACGTAGTGGAGGACGGTCCTGCGGCGCTGGAGCGCCTACGGGAGGCCGCGGAGCGTGGAGTGCCCTACGACCTGGCCTTGCTCGACATGTGCCTGCCGGTCATGGACGGCCTTGAGCTGGCCCGGCACATCAGCGAAGACCCACTGCTTTCACGGACGCGGCTTGCGCTGTTGACCTCATCGGTGGAGGTGGGAGCCGATGCGGCCGGCGAGGTTGGCATCGAGGTCCGCCTGACCAAACCCGTGCGACTCTCCCAGCTCTACGACTCCCTTATGCGCCTGACGGCCCCGCCCGCGGACGCCGGTCCCGTCGCGCCGTCCCCACCCCCTGCCGAGCGAAAGGATGATCGCGGCCATTTGCTGGTGGTCGAGGACAACACCACGAATCAGATGGTCGCACTCGGCATCCTCCACGAACTCGGCTACCGGGCCGACGTGGCATCCAACGGCTTGGAGGCGCTCGAGGCCCTGGCGCAGCGTGAGTACGCAGCGGTGCTGATGGACTGTCAGATGCCGGTACTGGACGGCTACGAGGCAACGGCCGAGATCCGGCGCCGAGAGGACAACGCGCGCCACACGCCGATCATTGCGATGACCGCCGGGGCGGTCGAGGGCGACCGGGAACGGTCTTTGGCTGCAGGCATGGACGACTACATCACCAAGCCGATCACGCCCGAGCGGCTGGATGCGGCCCTGGCTCGATGGGTGCAGGAGGCACGGGCATCCGCCCCTCCGGACCAGGGCGGGCAGGGCGCGAGCAGCGAGCCGCGCGACGAGGTTCTCGATCAGAGCCGGGTCCAGGTGCTGCGCAGCATGGGGCCGGCTGACGGGTCGCTGCTGGCCAGAGTGGTCGACGCCTTCGCGCTGGACGCGCCCGCACAGCTCGCCGCCATTTGTCAGGCGATGGCGAGCGGCGACGCCACCGGCGTCCACCAAGGAGCGCACCGACTGCGGGGGGCGGCAGCCAACGTGGGCGCACCCACCGTCGCTCGCCTGTGCGCCGAGTTGGAAGCGGCGGGCCGATCAGGGACGATGGCGTCTGGACGCGACCTGGTGGAGGAGCTCGATCGTCAGGTGGGCGTCGCCATCACCGCTCTTCGTGCAGAAGTGGGAG
>JAHWJU010000205.1 GCA_019348255.1 Actinomycetota bacterium
CGAGCTCCCGCTCCGCCCCGCAGCGCTCGACGACGATCTGCATGCCCGCCCGCTCACCTCCGTTGATCGGTGCCGTGCGCTGCTCACGGTATCCCCGTCGCCCCACCGGACCGCGCCCGCGGGTGCGCATGCCGAAGGTCAACGCTGCCGCTGTTCGTGGCGCAGCAGGTTCGAGGTCGCCCCGCTCGACCGGGGATGGGCGATCCGAGGTCGATGACTCCCCGGACTTGGCAGCGTCAGCCCTCAGCTTTTCCGGGCATCCTCAGGTCTCTTGGCTCTCGTCGTACCACGAGACGGTGACGCTCAGGTAGGACTCCCCGGAGCTCAGGGCCCGGGCGTCGATGCTGAGCGAGGGCCCATCCTCGGTCGGCCGCTGCGAACCGGTGGTCGCCATGGAGCCCCCCGGACTGTTGTCTCTGCCGTCGGCGTTGCGGGCAGCCCACTCGGCAAGACGCGAGGCGTCGAGGCCCCACTGGCGGGCCAGCTCGGCAGCCCGCCGGGCGGCGTCACGCACCGGCTCCCGGTCGTAGTTGACGACCAGGTACTCCAGCACGCTGCGGTCCTCGCCCTCGGCCAAGAGAAGGGGACGGTTGGCGATGACGTCGAACGGACCCTGGATGGTCACTTCCTTGGGAAGAAGGATCGTCAGCTCGCCAGGAGGTGGGTCGACCTTGTAGGTGCTCCCCTCATGACCCGCGGGCCAGCCCACGTCCTCGATGCGATGGCTGTCGCGCAGGTCCCATACCGGCTTCACCGGCCTCTCCTTTCTCTGGTCGGCCTGTTCGCCCTCCTCGAAGGTGACCGTGCACCCGGCCACGAGCGCGCCCAGCAGCAGGACCACCCCGAGGTGCCATCTCATCCGCCGGGCTCCTAGTGCAACCACGAGTCGGAGATGGTACGGCGCCCGGCGGCCAGGTCCTCGAGCGGGGTGCCCACGAGGTCGCGCGTCGCCGAAGTCCACCAGTCGCGGTCCGGCGTGTTCGCGGTGCGCTTGACCTCGTAGGAGACCACTCCCTCAAGGTGTTCCGGGTTCAGGGAGCTTCGCCTTGGTTGTCCTCATTGCCCCAGAAGACAGTGACGCTCAGATAGGCCCGACCGTCAGTGAGGGCACGAGCATCGATGCTCAGGAACGGACCGTCCTCGGTCAGCGGGTGTTCGCTGGTAGAGGCCATGGAGCCGCCAGGGCTGTTGTCCCGGCCGTCGGCGTTGCGTGCGGCCCATGCCGCCAGCTCGGAACCGTCAAGATTCCACCGCCGTGTCAGGTCGGCAGCTCGCCGCGCCGCGTCCGGAACCGGCTCCCGGTCGTAGTTGATGACCAGATACTCCAACAGCCCGTGATCGACCTCTCCCTCGAGTAGGAGCGGTCGGTTGGCGATGACGTCGAACGGGCCCTCGATGGTCACTTCCTTGGGAAGAAGGATCGTCAGCTCGCCAGGAGGTGGGTCGACCTTGTAGGTGCTCCCCTCATGACCAGCGGGCCATCCGACGTCCTCGATGCGGTGGCTGTTGCGCAGGTCCCACACCGGCTTCACCGGCGCCTCCTCGCTCTGTTCGGCGTCGTCGACGGTGATCGTGCAGGCTGCCAGCAGTGCAGCCAGCATCAGAGCCACGCCGAGGTGGCGCCTCATGGGCCGGACTCGTAGCGCAACCACGAGTCGGGGATGGTACGGCGCTCCGCGGCCAGGTCGTCGATGGGGGTGGCCACCAGGTCCCCGGCCGTGCCCGACTCCGCCAGCCTCACCCACGCGGGATACATGTCTCCGCCAATCCACTGCCAGCGCTTCTCGAAGATCGAAACGTTGTTGATGGGCAGGCCGATGCGAACTTGGTCCGGGATGTCGATAGAGACGCCCTTGCCCCCAGGGAGGCGCACATCAGTGCGGGGAATCCGGTCGGGGACGAGCCAGTCGGGCACGACGGGGATGCGGTCGGGGGTGTTCAGCTCGACCTCGTAAGGGACCACCTCGCGGAACGGGCGACCACCGTCGATGGGGCTCTCGGCGACCACCGACATGCCAAGGGTCAACAGCCAGGTGACCTCGCTGTGGTTGCGGATGGCGTCGTAGTCGTCCCCGATGATCCTGTCCTGCTCGTAGCGCAGCAGCCGGAGGTTGCCCCGCTGGACACGTGCGGGATCACGGGAGTCGATCTCGCGCCAAGGTGGACCTTCTTCAGCTAACCGCGGTCGTGCAATGCCCCCAAGGAGACCTCGGCGGGCCCGGGGCGGGACCAGACCCAGCCGAACAGGGCCTGGATCCAGCTCGCCCCGGCGGTGAACCACGGGTCGACCAGGTCGTCGGCCCGAGCCGCTTCGATGTCGCCCACCGCGGTGGTGGCCGCCCGGTCGCGGATCTCGAGCGCCTCGTCCAACAGCCACCGGGCGGCGTCGAGGTCGGCCTCGGCGCCGGCCAGCAGCGCCGGCCAGTCGGGCCCGCTCCAGGGGTCGGGTGGGTGGGGTGGCGCATCGGCGTGAGCGGCGTTCCACTCCTCGGCGTGGCGGCGGGCGGCGGTGTCGTGGCGGCCATGGCGACGCATTGGCGGGCCTCGGCCATGTCGGCCTGGCGTCGCGGGAGCTCTTCCGTAACAGCAAGGTGTCAGGCTGGATGCTCGGCCTCGGGCTGCGGCCTCTCGTTGTCCCACGAGACGGTGACACTGAGGTAGGACTCCTCGACGCTCCGCGCGCGGGCATCGAGGCTCAGGAAGGGACCATCGTCGGTGAGGCGGCGGGCGCGAGTGGAGGTCATGGAGCCGTCGACCGAGAGGTCGGGACCCTCGGCGTTGCGGGCGGCCCAGACGGCCAGCTCCGAACCGTCGATCCCCCACCGCCGGGCCAGCTCGGCGGCCCGCCGGGCAGCATCACGTACCGGTTCCGTCGGGTAGTTCACGACGATGTTTTCCAGCTGCGTATGGTCGGCGTCCTCGGCGAAGTCCGGTGGGCGGCTGGGGATGGCGGTGATAGGGCCCTCTGGGGGCGGCTCGATGACCACCCCGGCGGGGAGCAGGATCTTCAGCTCGCCCGGTTGGGCCACCACGTGGTAGAGGTCGCTGTCGTTGGCCTCGGGCCAACCGACGTCCTCGATGCGGTGGCTGTTGCGCAGGTCCCACACCGGCTTCACCGGCGCCTCCTCGTTCTGCTCGGCGTCGTTGAAGGTGATCGTGCAGCCGGCCAGGAGCGCAGCAAGGAGCAGGGCCGCACCACGGTGCCGCGTCATCCGTCGGGCTCGTAGCGCAACCACGAGTCCGGGATGATACGGCGCTCGGCGGCCAGGTCCTGGAGGGGCGTGGCCACGACGTTGCCGGCATCGCCGGAGTCCACCAGTCGCAGCCACGCCGGGTACATGTCCTCGCGAATCCACTGCCAGCGCTTGTCGAAGACGGACACGTTGTTGATGGGCACCTCGCCCAGCTTCACGCTGACCGAGTCCGGTGTGTTGATGGAGAAACCGCCACCCCCGGGGACCCGCACGTCGGTGAAGGGGATCCGGTCAGGAACGAGGCGGTCGGGAACGCTGAGGCGGTCCGGGGTGTTCACGGTGGGCTTCACCTCGTAGGGGACCACCTCTCGGAATGGATGACCGCCGTCGATGGGACTCTCGGCGACCACCGACATACCGAGGGTCAACAGCCAGGTGACCTCGCTGCGGTTGCGAATGTCGTCGTAATCCTTTCCAATTGTCCGCTGTTGCTCGTAGCGCAGCAGCGCCCTGTTGCCTCGCTGCACCCCCGCCCTGTCACCGGCGTCGATGTGCCGCCAGGCTCGGATGTGGTCGAACCTCATCGCTCCATCGGCGTGCAGTGCCTCCAGGCCCTCCATCCCCCCCTGCTGATAGGCGACGTGCTGCCAGGCCAGGTCTTCGAAGATGTTCTGCTGCATCTTCAAGAACGTGTTCTCGACGTAGCGCAGCTCGCCGGCCAGAGCAGCTAGGCCCTGCCCGCCGGCGTCGACGAGCTGGCGCACGACCGGGCCCGGCAGGCCCGGGTACAGCTTCTCCAGGGCCTCCTCGACCTGCTCGGCGGTCAT
>JAHWJU010000206.1 GCA_019348255.1 Actinomycetota bacterium
CGTCGCCGACGCCGACAACCTGGCCGGCGGCGCCGACCAGACCACCGGCTTCCACCTCGCCCCGGGCCAGGCGGTCGGCCCGCACCCTGTCGCAGATCTCGGCCACGGTGGCGTTGTCGCTGGCGCACACGACCACGGATCGGCCTTCGGCCCGGGCCCGGTGCCAGCGATCGACGGCGACCTCCAGCACGCCCAGGCGGTCACTCTCCACCACCCGTCCGTGTTCCTGGTACAGGGCGAGCACCGAGGGGTCCCGGGCCCGCAGGCGCAGGCTCGCCTCGCGCTCCCATTCCTCGGCGAAGCGCCGCACCCCCGACAGCTCCACCGCGTGGTCCTCGGCCAAGAGGCGGAACAGCCCTCCCGCCTCCACTGCGCCCAGCTGGGCGTAGTCGCCCACCAGCACCAGCTTGGCCTGAGCCTCCTCGACCAGCAGGGCCAGCCGGGCCAGGTCGGCACTGGCCACCATGCCGGCCTCGTCCAGGACCACCACCTCCCCCCGCCGCAGGCGCCACCGGCCGTCGGGGCCGCCGGGGCGGCGGTGTTCGAACAAGAACTTGGCCACGGTGTCGGTGGGGATGGCCGCTTCGGTTCCCAGCACGCCGGCGGCCACCGCGGAGACGGCCAGGCCCCGCACCGGGATGCCGCTGGCCCGCCACGCCTCGGCCGCCGCCCCCATGGCCCGGGACTTGCCCGTGCCGGCGGGGCCGACCACGCAGACGACGGTGTCGCCGTTGCCGGTCACGGTCCGCACCGCGGCGGCCTGGTCCTCGCTCAACCCCGCCCGCTCGATGGCCCGCTCCACCGCTTCCACCTCGGCCACGGCCCGACTCTGTCCCCGCCCTGCTGCGGCCCGGTCGACCACCCGCTGTTCGATCTCGAGGGTGTCCAGCGTGGTGTAGAGGGTGGCGTCGTGGCGGTCGAACACGCAGCGCCCGTCCCGTCGTACCAGCTCGGCCGGCGGCTGGGGAGCGGGAGCGGCCAGGGCCACCACGCCGGGATGGGCCAGCACTGCCTCGGTGGTGGCTTCGATCCACCGGCGGGCCTCGTCGGCATCGCCGAGCGTGGCCGGGGTGTGGCGGGCGGCGTGGCGCACGACATCGGCCCGTCGCCAGGTCGATCTCGACGCCGCCAGCTCACGCAGGACCTCATCGATCGCCTCACTCGGCTCGACGACGGTCGCCTCTGGTCGGCGGTTGAGCGCCCGGGGCATCCAGGACGCGGGGTCCAGGCCGGCCTGGGCCGCCTCGGCCCGCCACCGGTCGTGCAGGCCCACATCCGACTCCGCCCCGTGCACCTTGGCCGCCCGGGTCTCCAGCACCGCCACCTGGTACGCCCGCCGGCGCTCCTGGGTCGTGAGTTGCCGACCCAGGCTGGCCTCGGCCTCGGCGATGCGTCCGGCCGCGGCCACCTCCACCGCGGCCCGGCGGCGGGAGAACAGGCGCCGCAGGTTCTGGGGCACTCCGGCCACCTCGGCCTGGCCGTTGCGGTCGACCGCCGTCCACTCCAGGTCCAGGCGCGCCGTCAGCTCGGCTCGCAGGGCGGCCTGGTACACCATGCCGGCCGGCTTGAGCTGGCGGTGCAGGGCCCGGGAGTCGAGGGCCCGCCAGATGCCGTCCAGGCACCGGACCCGTCCGGAGACCAGGACATGGGTGTGCAGCTGGGGGTCGCCGGCCCGGGAGGTCCGGTGCACGAAGGCCGCGGCCACCAAGCCGCAGGTGTCGACCTGGCGCAGCCCGGCCTTGCCGGTGCGGGAGAAGGCGGCGTGGCGGCCCAGGTAGTCCATGGCCGCGGCCACCGCCGCCTCGTGGGCGTCGCGGACCTCCAGGCCGATGTCGCCCCCGCCCACCGCCCACAGCGTGGAGACCGACTTAGGGGCGGAGAAGGTGAGGTCCCACCCCGTCACCCGGTCGGCTCCCTCGCGCACGCCGTAGGGGGCGCCCAGGGAGTCCCCGGTGCGGGGATGGCGGGCGGCGAACAGCCGGGCCAGCTCCTCGGCCGACACCTCGCCCCGGAGGTCCTCGTGCTCGGAGCCGGCCCCGATCCAGTAGCCGGGGGCCTCGCCCCGGCCGGCGTAGTAGTCCTCCAGGCCCCGGGCCACCTCGTCGGTGTAGTAGGACACGGTGGCGGGCGTAACCTTGCCCCGGCTCAACACGACCGGTGACCACCGGCGAGGCGGTGACCGGCGCAGCCGGTCAAGATCCCGGCACCGCAGGGTGCCAATGTGTGGCGGCTTCTCGGGCCTTCCGGATCTCGCGGCCTCGGGCCTAGCCGCTTGCTCGGGATCTCGTGCTTCGCGTTGCTCGCGTTGTCCGGCTTCCGGGTGCTCGCTATCTGCGGCTTCACGGTCATCGCTAGCTCGGCCAGTGTCGGCGTCATCGGCACTCCGGCGCCGGGTCCACCTCGAACAGCGCCGCCTGCAGTGCCGGCGCGTCGTGCTTCAGCGACTGACGTTGCCGTGGAGACGAGCTATTGGCAGCCGGGGCCGGTGCCGGAGGGCGTCCCGCATCGGCCTGCCCGAGCACCTCGACGGCCCGCACCTCGAGTACGTAGGTCGCCCTGCCGAAGGTGCCATTCTCGCCGCGGGGTTCCTCGACCCGAGTGATCAGGCCGGCGGTCAGCAGCCGGCGCAGCGACCGGGCGGCGGTGTCCTTGCTGAGCCCAAGGTTGTCGGCCAGACGCCGGACGTTGGTGTAGGCCACCAGGCGGTCGACCTCGGGACGGGCGTCGGCCGCCAGGTCCTCCAGCACCGCCCACGCCGTGGGCCCCACCAGCCGGCGCAGCTCCCGGGCGCGGGCGGTCCCGACCATGGCGGCGCCCGTCGTGGGCGGGCCAGGGCTCACTGGCCCGAAACCCGGCCGGTGTCCCCGACGTCGAGAAGGCGGCGCAGGGCGGCCAGGGGCACCCGCAGGCTGCGGCCGAGCGACACCACCGGCAGACCCTCGCGGCCACCGCTGTCGCGCCACTGCCGGGCCAGCTCGTAGGCCGCACCCCGGCCGATGCGCAGCACCGCGGCGGCTTCCTCGATCGTCAGGACCTCGGGAAGCTCGTCCAGCGACGGTGTTTCCTGCACGACCCGGAGTCCCCCACGCGGTGCCATCGTCGGGAAATTACGCCTTTGCAATTCGCTCGTCAACGGCTAGATTGGCGGTGCGTGGACTAATGGACACCAGCGGACACTCAAGGACACCCACGGACACGAGATGGGCAAAGAAATTTCGAAGAATGCAGCGCCCGAGCCCGAAGAGCTGCCTTATCTGGGCCTCACCCCCAACCAGGTGGTGGCCCACAACCTGACCCGGGCCCGGGAGTGGAAGGGCTGGACCCAAGACGAGACGGCCGAAGCCCTGGAGCCCTACCTGGGCAAGCGCTGGTCCAAGGCCAGCGTGTCCCAGGCCGAGCGGTCGGTGGCGGGCCGGTTCATCCGCAACTTCGACGCCGATGAGATCGTGGCCCTGGCCCGGGCCTTCGGGCTGCCCATCGGATGGTTCTTCATGCCTCCTGCCCCGTGGTCGGACCAACTGGGCGTCCCGGTCAAGCTGTCGACCCCTGATGCCAAGCGGGCCGGACTCGCCCTGGCCGAGCTGGTCGACCTCGTCTTCGGCGACGAAGAGGGCCAGGCCCTGCTTTCCCTGCGGCTGCAGGAATGGCTGCGGCAGCGGCCCGCCCAGTTGAGCCGGGCCCAGGAGCGGATTCGGGACATGGTGCGGGCCAAGGTCGAGGCCGTCGCCCGGGAGACGCTCTCTGAGCTGTCTGCGTGGCAGACGACCCTTCGGACCATGGCCAACCACATCGAGGACCTGGAGGTGCGCTCACGGCGGGAGCTCGCAGGCGATCTCCAGCTGGACGACTTGTAGGAGAGGGGCCGCAGCAGCTTTTCGCACCTCACCCTTCCGGACCCCCACGGCCGCCCAACCGATGCCAGCGTGTACCGCCACCGGTAGAAGTTTGGGTAGAAGTCAGCCGGACTGTGGCGGCCTACGTTGAGGTGATGGACGCAGATGCCGCAGCGCGCGTCATCG
>JAHWJU010000207.1 GCA_019348255.1 Actinomycetota bacterium
GGTCCAGCGAACAGATCTCCGATCTCCTCGATGCCCACGATCCGATCCCCGGGGGCCGCTACACACTCGAAGTGACGAGCCCCGGGCTCGAGCGGCCGCTGCGGACCCCGGCACAGTTCGCCCGATTCGTCGGTACCGTGATCAACGTCAAGACCGCCGCCCACGTCGAAGGTGAACGGCGCTTCTCGGCCGAGCTCACCGAGGCCGACGACGACGGCATCGTCGTAGGTGGCCGGCGGCTGTCCTACGACGACATAGAGCGGGCGCGCACCGTCTTCGAATGGGGACCTGCGCCCCGCCCCGGCGCCAAGGGGTCGCGCCGTCAGCCCAGCTCCTCTCGGAAGGCGACCACGCGATGACCACCAACCACGCGGAGATGCTCGACGCCATGCGTCAGATAGCCGAGCTCCGGGGGATCCCGGTACAGACGCTCTTCGAAGCTCTGGCCAACGCACTCGAGACCGGCTACAAGCGCATGCCCGATGCCCATGAGAACTCCTGGGTGGACATCGACCCCGACACCGGGGAGTTCCACATCATGGCCCAGCAGCTCGACGAGGACGGGGAGCCCGCCGGCAAGGAGTTCGAGGTCACCCTCGACGAAAAGACCTTCGGCCGCATAGCCGCCCAGGCGACGAAGCAGGTGCTGTCGCAGAGGGTGCGAGAGGCGGAGCGGGACCAGAAGTACGAGGAGTACGCCGGCCGGGAGGGCGACATCGTCACCGGCATCATCCAGCAGAGCGACAACCGCTACACCCTGCTCGATCTGGGCAAGGTGGAGGCGCTGCTGCCCCAGGCGGAGCAGGTGCCCTACGAGCGCTACGAGCACGGGGCGAGGTTGAAGGCCTACATCGTCGAGGTGCGCAAGACCACCAAGGGCCCCCAGATCGTGGTGTCCCGCACCCACCCCGGGCTCATCAAGCGCCTCTTCGAGCTGGAAGTGCCCGAGATCTCGAGCGCCGTGGTGGAGATCAAGGCGGCAGCGCGGGAGCCTGGCCACCGCACCAAGATCGCGGTGTGGTCCAACGACCAGAACGTCGACCCGGTAGGTGCCTGCGTGGGAGCGCGAGGTGCCCGGGTCCGTATGGTCACCAACGAGCTGCGGGGTGAGAAGGTCGACATCGTCCCCTTCTCTCAGGATCCTGGCGAGTTCGTGATGCGGGCGCTGCAGCCGGCCAAGGTCAAAGAGGTCCGTCTGGACGAACAGACCGGTACGGCCACGGTGATCGTCCCCGACTACCAACTGTCCCTGGCCATCGGCAAGGAGGGCCAGAACGCCCGCCTCGCCGCCCGCCTCACCGGCTGGCGCGTCGACATCAAGAGCGAGACGCAGCTGGTGGAGGAAGAGGAGTACGCCAACCAGGACTGGGCCGAGGGGGAGTGGGTGACGGACGAGGCGTCGGGCGAGTTGGTCTGGAAGCCGGCCGAGGGAGGTGAGGCCATGTCGGCCGAGGAGTGGTCGCAGGGGGCGGACGAGGGTCCGGCGGAGGTCACCCCCGACGAGGTGACACCGGACGATTCGGTGCCGGAGGAGAAGCCTGCGTCCGACGACGCCCCCCTCGAGGGCGAGGAGGCCTCGGCATAGCTCGCCCTCTCAGGTCCTGCATCGGCTGCCGGCGGGTCTCGTCGCCCGAGGATCTGGTGCGCGTCGTGCGCACGGAGGACGGCTCGTTGCGGGTCGGTCGTAGCCTTCCCGGCCGGGGAGCATGGCTGTGCGCCGGCGCCCCGGCCTGTTTCGAGCTCGCCGTTCGCCGCAAGGCCTTCGAGCGGGCGTTCAAGGCTCCAGTCGGGGCCGGAGCCACGGAGTCACTTCGTGCGAACCTGACGGAACGTGCGAGGATAGATGGTCGCGACATGTGACGGTCGCTGACGAGAGGAACCCTCACCCCCTTGCCTCAGAAGAAGATCCGGGTCTACGAGCTTGCTCGTGAGCTCGGGCTGACGAACAAAGAAGCCCTCGATCTCTGCATCTCGCTGGGGATCGGGGTCAAGAGCCACTCCTCCAGCATCGAGGACGCCCAAGCCGACCGCGTGCGCCGCAAGGCCGACCGCGAGGGGCTCCGTCGCGATGTCTCACCGGAGGAGCCGGAGTCGCCGAAGAAGAAGGGCGGGGCCAAGAAGCACGCCGCCGAGCCAGTGCCGGCCGAGCCGCTGGCCCCCGCTGGTGATGCCGAGCCGACCGTCGACTCTCCGCCCGAGTCACCGACTCCCGCGCCGGTACCGGAGCCCGCCCGTCCAGCGGCAGCGGCGCCACCCGCCCCGGCGCCACTCGCCCCGGAACCGGCCGCGCTTCCTCCCCGGCGCGACGAGGCGCCGCGTATCTCGAGTCGACCAACGCCCCCTCCGTCCCGCCCCATCCAGCCGCCCGAAGTAGAGCGCCCGGCCGAGCCGGCGCGACCGGCGGCAGCCACGGCTCCGGCGGACACGGCACCGGCCCAACGTCCCTCGCCCCCTTCTGAGGACCGTCCCAGCACCGCGCCGGCGGCACCGCATCGGTCCACTGAGCGCGGCACCGGGCCTGAGCGGGCAACCCGGCCGGAGCGGCCCTCCGAGCGGGCAACCGCGCCCGAGCGGCCCTCCGAGCGCTCCAGCGGACCGGGTGGTCCCGGTGGAAGGGCGATCCCCCCCCCGCCCCGCCGCCCACCTCTGAGCGGTTCCGGCAAGCCGATCCCGCCGCCGCCGGGCGCTCCGCCCGTGTCGCGCACCGGAAAGCCGATCCCGCCTCCCCCCGGCATGGGGGGACGACCCATGGCGCCGGTGACGCCGGGCGGCGGTCGACCGGGCGGGCCCCCGGGTGGCGGCGCCGGCCGTCCTAGCGGCGGCTTCGGCGGGCCCCGGCCCGCTGGTGGTACCGGTGGTGGCGCCCCCCGCTTCGGTGGTGGCGGCGCTGGTCCTGGTGGCGGTGCAGGCCGTCCCGGTGGTGGCTTCGGCGGCCCCCGCCCCGGCGGTGGCGGCCCCGGCGGTGGCCCTGGAGGAGGCGGTGGCCCGGGCGGGGGAGGCCGTCCCGGTGGCGGTCGCTTCGGAGGCGGCAGGCGCCGGCGCAGCGGACGTCGCCGCCGCAACTACGAAGAGCTCGAAGCGCAGGAGCTGACGCGATACACCCCGTCGAGCGCGCCGGTCCCCGAGGGCGAGCTCATCATCGAGCGGGGCAGCACCGCCCAGGACATCGCCCCGAAGTTCAACCGGTCGCCGGCCGACGTCATCCGCTTCCTGCTCCAGCAGGGGGAGATGGTCACGGCCACGATGTCGCTCACCGACGAGCAGATCGAGCTGTTCGCCCTGGAGCTGGGCGCCAGCGTGCGCCTGGTCGACCGAGGCGAGGAGAAGGAAGCCGAGCTCATCGCCAAGTTCTTCGCCGACGACGACGAAGACGCCGAGGCGGACCTGCGGGCCCGTCCGCCGGTCATCACGGTCATGGGCCACGTCGACCATGGCAAGACCCTGCTGCTCGACCGCATCCGCGAGACCAACGTGGTGGCTGGTGAGGCCGGCGGCATCACCCAGCACATCGGTGCCTACCAGGCAGTGAAGGAAGGTCGCCACATCACCTTCATCGACACCCCCGGGCACGAGGCGTTCACGGCCATGCGGGCTCGCGGCGCCGATGCCACCGACATCGTGGTGCTCGTGGTGGCGGCGGACGACGGCGTGATGCCCCAGACGGTCGAGGCGATCAACCACGCCAAGCAGGCCGAGGTGCCCATCGTGGTCGCCATCAACAAGGTCGACCGGGAGAACGCGGACGTCAACCGCACCAAGCAGCAGCTCTCCGAGCAGGGCCTGGTGCCCGAGGACTGGGGCGGCGACACCATCTGCGTGGAGGTATCGGCCCTGCAGAACCTGGGCATCGACGATCTGCTCGAGCAGCTCCTCGTGGTCGCCGAGCTGGAGGAGCTGACGGCCAACCCCGAGGGCCGCGCCCGCGGAGTGGTACTCGAGGCCAACCTGAACATCGGCCAGGGGCCGGTTGCCACCGTGTTGGTGGAGAGCGGCACCCTGCGGGTGGGCGACC
>JAHWJU010000208.1 GCA_019348255.1 Actinomycetota bacterium
GGGTAGCCTGGGATTTCGTGACCTTCCGTCCCGATGCCGTACGAGGAGCGCCCTCGGGCGGCTTTTCCGGCGTCGTCGACTTCCGCCTCGCCCGCAACGCCGTCGTGAAGGAGTTCCGACGGGGCCGACTGTCCCGGCTCGACGTGTGCGACGCCCATCCCGAGCTGCTGCGCAACGCCGTGCACTGCGGCCGGCCTGCCCCGGAGCCGTGCCCGATCTGCGAGCAGCCGCTCGCGTTGGTGACCTACGTGTTCGGGAGCCGGATGCCCCCCGGCGGCCGGTGCATCACCACGCTCGCGGAGTTGACCAAGCTCAATCGGGGCACCCGCGATCTGGCCGCCTACGTAGTCGAGGTCTGCCCCGCCTGCAGCTGGAACCACCTGTCGCGCACCTTCCCCGTGGGGCGGCGCCAGGGCGCCTGATGCCCGACAACCCACCGCCGCCGGAGGAGGCGCCGGCCGCCATGCCCGCCGCTTCCAGCGTCCGGGGCCGGCGCCGGTGCTGGGCCTGGCGCTACCGCCGGCTGCTCTTCCTGGTCGGGCTGGCCAGCTTCACGGCGGTGTCCGGAGTCCTGTACGTCCTGGCCCAGCTGCCGCTGCCCGAGGCCAAGGACCAGGCCCAGACGACCGTGCTCTCCGACCTCAACGGCGCCCGCCTCGCCTCCATCGACAGTGGCGAGGACCGGCTGCCCGTCGAGTTGGCGACGGTGCCTGACGTGGTGGTGGAGGCGGTGCTGGCCACGGAGGACCGCAACTTCTTCAGCCACGGGGCGCTCGATCCGGCAGGGATCCTCCGGGCCACGTTCGCCGACCTGCGGGGCCGGCCGCTCCAGGGAGGCAGCACCATCACCCAGCAGTACGTGAAGAACGTCTACCTGGACGGTCGCGACCGCTCACTCTCCCGCAAGGTGCGCGAGGCGACGCTGTCGGTGAAGCTGGAGCGGCGTTTCGACAAGCGCGAGATCCTCGAGCGCTATCTCAACACCGTCTACTTCGGTCGTGGGGCCTACGGCGTGCAGGCCGCCAGCCGTGCCTACTACGGAAAGGACGTGCAAGATCTGGGCCTGGCCGAGGCCGCCTATCTGGCCGGCTTGATCCGGGCCCCAGAGGCAGCCGACGCGGCGCGGAACCTGGATCTGGCCGTCACCCGGCGCAACCGGACCCTGACCAACATGCGCCGCCTGGGGATGATCAGTTCCGAGGAGGTCGCTCAGGCCCGCGACGTTGCCCTCGAGACGGTGGTGCTGCAGCCGCACCAGCGAGACCGCGAGGTGGTCCAGGCCGACAAGGGAACGACGTACTTCGTGGAGCACGTTCGCCAGGAGCTGGTCCGCCGCTACGGCGAGGCAGCTACCTACCGGGGCGGCCTGCGGGTGAAGACCACTCTGGACCTCGGGCTGCAGACGAGCGCCTACGAGGCCGTCTACAACACCCTCGACCGTGACAACGACCCCGCCGGCGCCCTCGTCTCCATCGACAGCGAGGGGCGGGTGCTGGCGATGGTGGGGGGCCGGAACTACGCGGTTTCCAAGGTCAACTACGCGGTTGGCCGCGAAGGTGGCGGGTCGGGACGCCAGGCGGGCTCGACGTTCAAGCCGTTCGTGCTCGCCGCCCTCGTCAAGGACGGCTACACGGTCAAGTCGAGCTTCCCGGCCCCCCCCGAGGTCATCCTGCCCAAGGCCGACAACGGCAAGGACTATCCCGTGAAGAACTACGAAGAGGCCGACTTCGGGCCTGCGCTCGACCTGATCGACGCCACCGCCAACTCGGTCAACACCGTCTACGTGCAGGCCCATCTGGCCCTGGGGCCCCAGAAGGCCGTCGACTTCGCCAAGGCCGCCGGCATCGGATCTTCCCTGGAGGCCAACGCCTCGCTCGTGCTGGGGACGGAGGAGGTGTCGGTGATGGAGCTGGCTTCGGCGTATTCGACCTTTGCCAACCGGGGGGTGCGGGTCACCCCTCGAGTGATCCTTGAGGTGCGTCGGGCCGACGGGACACTGGTGGAGGCGGAACGGCCACCGGAGCGCGAGCGGGTGCTCGACGGCGACGCCGCCGACGTCGTGAACCACTGCCTGCGCCAGGTCGTCGAGCGGGGGTCGGGTTCCAGTGCCCGGTTCGGCAGGTCGGCGGCGGGCAAGACTGGTACGACGCAGGACTACGCCGACGCCTGGTTCGTCGGCTACACGCCCAAGCTGACGACGGCAGTGTGGATGGGCTACCCCGAGGGGAACGCCCGCAAGATGACCAACGTCCGGGGGACGAAGGTGAACGGAGGCTCCTTCCCGGCCAGGATCTTCCGTCGTTACATGGCCGAGGCCACCAAGAACCCGCAGTACCAGGGCGACTTCCGAACGGTCACGAGGTACCCGGGCCGTCTCCTGCCGCCGCCCAAGAAGGTCTTGATCCCGACCACGACGACGACCACGACGACCACCACCACCACCACGATCGCCACCACGACCACCACGACCGTGGCACCGCCCCGGGGGCCCGGTTCGGGTCCGGCTCCTTCGACCTCCGCGCCGCCGAAGGAGGGCTGACGAACCTACAGTGGGGGCACCGCCGGCAGCCGGGTGGCGCTGGACGGGTATGGAGGCTGAATGGCACACACGCTGACGGCGCCGGCTGTCCGCGGCCGCAAGGTGGCGGAGGGGGCCGAGCCGCTGGTGATGGTCACCGCCTACGACGCGCCCGGGGCGGGCATCGCCGAGGCGGCAGGCGTCGACCTCATCCTGGTGGGCGATTCGGTGGCAATGGTGGTACTCGGCCACGACGACACACTTCAGGTCACGGTCAGCGACATGGTCCACCACGTGGGAGCCGTGGCTCGTGGGCTGCTGGCTGCTCGAACCGGCCATGGAAGCGACGGGACCCGCCTGTCGCCGATGGTGGTGGCGGACATGCCGTGGCTGAGCTACCACCTCGGCCCCGCGGACGCGGTGGGCAACGCTGCCGCCTTGGTCAGAGCGGGGGCCCACGCGGTCAAGCTCGAGGGCGGCCGTAAGAGGGCCACCGTGGTGGAGGCCATCGTCGACGCCGAGATCCCGGTGATGGGCCACATCGGCCTGACGCCGCAGTCGTTGCACGCCATGGGCGGGTTCAAGGTGCAGGCCCGCCGAGCGGAGGCGGCGCGGGCCATGGTGGACGACGCCAAGGCACTGGTCGACGCCGGTTGCTTCTGCATCGTGGTGGAAGGCGTGCCCGATGCTGTGAGCGCCCTCGTCACGTCCTCGGTCCCGGTGCCGACCATCGGGATCGGGGCAGGCCGTCACTGCGACGGCCAGGTGTTGGTGTTCCATGACCTCGTCGGGCTGGAGGACCGTCCGCCGCCCAGGTTCGTGCGCCGCTACGCCGACCTCCGCTCCGCCGCCGTCACCGCCGTCGAGACCTACGCCGGCGATGTCCGATCGGGCCGCTTCCCCACCGACAGCGAGAGCTACCACCTGAGCGACCAGGAGGCTCAGCTGCTCGGGCTCTACGGCGCCCGGGGGGACGCCGGCTACATCGGCCAGCCCGACGGCGGTGCCCCCGGCTCCTAGCCTTACGACCCTCGACGCGGAACCCCTGGTGCCTCCCGCTCCGGGGGGGCCGCCCGGGGCCCCACCAGGCGCGTGCTACACCGTGGGCGATGGAGCCGAAGGACCTCTACCCCCCGGACCCCCGGATCCGGCCGTTGCGCTGGGCCGTCATCGTCCTTTTGAGTGTCGGCTTCGCCGCCTGCATCGCCAAGGGAGCCAACCAGCCTCCCGACCCCAGCCTGGTGGAGGCCCGCATCGCCGGTTTCAGCGAGATCGGCCTGCGGGTCCAGCCGGAGCCGGGCCACCTCCCCTCGACGACGGAGCACTGCGCCCTGCTGGCGGCGACCGAGCGCCAGAGGGCGCGAGGCCTTATGGGCGTGACCGATCTCGAGGGCTACGTGGGAATGTTGTTCCGCTTCTCTGTCGACAGCCAGGGAGGCTTCTACATGCGCAACACCCCGATGCCGCTGTCGATCGCCTTCTTCGCCTCCG
>JAHWJU010000209.1 GCA_019348255.1 Actinomycetota bacterium
ACCCGCCGGGCCCACATCACCACCCTGGGGGCGAGCATGGTGACCAGCGGCGTGTTGGGGATGAAGGCCGAGGCGGCGGCGGTGGGAGCCGTCACCCGTCCCAGCTGGCGCCGCACGCGGGGCGAGCCCGCCGGCCCCCGCCCCATGGCACGGTCGGAGAACCGCTCCAGCGCGCCGGTGGCCTCGGCCGCCCCCGCCAGCACGTAGAGGGCGGCCACGGTGATGGGCGCCGGGTTGGAGAAGCCGGAGAAGGCCTGTCGCTCGTCGATGACGCCCGCCAGCAGCAGCACCACCACCGCGCCCAGGATCACCGCCGACGCGGCGATGCGCTCGCTGGCCAGCAGGGCCATCGTCGCCACGATGACGATCAGGGTCAGCCAGGCGTCGGGTCCCACGAGGCCAGCAGCGTAGGAGCCGGGGCGGGGCTCGCCGAGATGGCGTCACGCCAACCGGTGGTTGCGCGCTCAAGTGCGTCGGTGGTGCAACCGATCCCACCATTGCAAACGCCAATTCCCCACCGCCCAGGAGGACCCATGTTCCAGCTCCGCAGCATCTCGAAGAAGGCGCTCCTGTCCCTGGGAGCGGTCGGCGTGGCCGCCAGCATGGCCGGCCTCGGCACCTTCGCCACGTTCAACGACTCCACCAGCGCGTCCCAGGCCGTCTCCTCCGGAACGGTCGACATCAACCTCGGTGCGGCCGGCACCGCCGACAACCGCCTCACCATCGGCGCCACCGGCCTGGTGCCGGGCGACACCGTCCAGCGCCGGGCCAAGGTGAGCAACGCCGGCAGCGAGAACCTGGCCTCGGTGGTGCTCACCACGGTGGACACCACCACCGACCCCGACACCGTGCTCACCACCGACGCCATCAACGGCCTGCAGGTCAAGATCGAGCGCTGCACCGGGGCGCTGGGCTGGAAGGAGTCGGCGACCCCCTACACCTACACCTGCGACGCCACCCTGGCCGGCGACAACGCCGGCGTGCGCAGCGTCGTGCTGGCCTCGCGGGCGGTCATCGGCTCGAACATGGCCCTGTCGGGGATGCAGGCGCTGACCGCCGGCAACACCGACGACATGGTCGTGACGCTGAGCCTGCCGTCCACCGCCGACAACACCTTCCAGAACAAGTCGGCCACCGTCGAGTACACCTTCACCGGCACCCAGCGCACCGGCACCAACAAGTAGTCCCGCCGACGTCGTCGACCCCGGCGCTGCCTTCGGGCAGGGCCGGGGTCTCGTCGATCGCAGCTCATCAGACGCCGAGACGCACGAGACGCACGAGAGGAGGAGTGGTGGCAGCAATGCTGGTGCGAGGGCTCCGCCGGGGAGCACGGGTGGCGGGCATGGCGGCGATGGCGCTGTCGGTGCTGGCGCTGGTCTTCCTCGGCCTCGGCCCCCACACCGGCCGCTACCGGACCGCCACCGTGCTGTCGGCCAGCATGCGCCCCACCATCCCCGAGGGCTCGGTGGTGATCGTCACCCCCCTGCCCGCCACCGAGGTGCGGGAGGGGCACGTGATCATGTACCGCATCCCCGAGGAGGACCGCCGGGTGGTGGCCCACCGGGTGGTCGAGGTCGTGGAGGCCGGCGAGCAGCCGGTGGTGCGCACCCAGGGCGACGCCAACCCCGAGCCCGACGCCTGGACGGCGCGCCTGGAGGGCGACACGCTCTGGCAGGTGCGGGGGGCGGTGCCCGCCCTGGGCCACGCCGTGCAGGCGCTGCGCCACCCCTGGGCCCGCTCGCTGTCGGTCGGGGTGGTCCCCGCCGTGCTGGCCCTGTGCTGGCTGGCCGACATCTGGAGGCCCCGGGACACCCGGCCGAGGGCCGCGGCGGCACCCCCCACCGGCGCCGCCGCCGGAAGCTGAGGCCCGCCGTGCGCACCGCACGCCGAGGCCGGCGCCTGGCGGCCCTGGCCGTGGCCCTGGTGGCCCTCTCCGCCACGGTGCCGGCGCCGGCGGCCGGGACCGGCTTCGCCGCCACCGCCTCGGCGGCCCACAGCCTCTCCTCGGCCGCCCTGGAGCCGGCCTCGAACCTGAGTGTCACCACCCGCTGCAGCTCCTTGGTGGCACTCGGCGCCGAGGCCGACCTGTCGTGGACCGAGACGCCCTCGACCTTTGCCGAGGGCCACACCGTGGAGCGCTGGCGGGGCTCGACGCTGGAGTCGACCACGACCGTCACGCCCCGGACCACCACCACGCTCACCGAGACCGGCCTGGACGCCGGCACCTCCTACACCTGGACGCTGCGGGCCTACGTGACCTCGTGGACCTCGCCCGGGGTGTCGGTGACGGCCAGCACGCCGGGGCCGTGTTTGTGACGACACGCCGGGTTCGACGCCTCAGATCCGCATGGCGCTGGTAGAAAGACGCCCTCATGGACAGACGCGCCCCCTGCCGCGCCCTGGTGGTGGCCACCGCCACCGCCACCCTGCTCTGGGGCGGCGCCTGGACGGCCAGCGCCCAGCTCATGGGCGACGGCCTCCTGGGCGGCACCACCACCACGACCACGACCACCACCACCACGGCGCCGCCGCGCAAGGCGCCGCCGGCCACCACCACGACCACGGTGGCGCCGCCGCCCCAGCAGTCGCCGCCACCCTCGTCGGGCGGGGAATCGGCGCCGAGCCCTCCCACGACGCCGGGCTCGCCGCCGCCGCCCGTCCCCGACGGGGGCCCGGCCCCCTCGCCGGCCATGGCCCCCGGGCCCGGTGCCGGCGCCCCGGCCGCTCCCGGCGCCCCTGGGCCCGGCCAGGCCGGCGGCGAGCCGCTGCCGCCGGCGGGTGACGACGGCGAGGTCCCGCCGCCCGACGCCGGCGCCTTCCCGGCGCACCTCCAGGCCCTCATGGACTCGGTGCAGCGCACCGGCTCCAACAACACCCGGGCACTCATCGCCGCCCTCGCTCCGTTGGGCGAGTACGGGCTGAGCCCCGAGCAGGCGGCCGTGGTGGGCTTCGGCCGCTTCCCCATCGCCGGCGAGGCCACCTACTCCCACGACTGGTGGTTCCCCCGGTTCGGGCCGGGCTGGCGCCTCCACCAGGGCACCGACATCTTCGCCGACAGGGGCACGCCGGTGCGGGCGCCGGTCGACGGGAGCGTGCGCATCCGCAACGGCGGACTGGGCGGGCTCTCGGTCTACGTGACCGGCGCCGACGGCACCTACTACTACCTGGCCCACCTGGCGGGGATCGCCCCCGGCCTGGTGGACGGGGCCAGGGTCACCACGGGCGACGTGGTGGGCTATGTGGGCGACTCAGGCAACGCCCGCGGCGGGCTCCCCCACGTCCACTTCGAGGTGCACCCCCGCGGTGGCGGGCCCGTCGACCCGAAGCCGGTGCTCGACCAGTACATCGTCAACGCCCTCGAGGCGGCCGACGAGGTCATCGCCGCCTACGCCGAGGCGGCGGCCAAGGAGGGTGCCGGAGGGGGGCGCCCGGAGCTGTCCGAGCCGCGCGACGTCGACGTGCGGGCCGTGGAGAACCTCCGCGGTCCCCTGCTGTGGATCACCTCGGTCAACCCCAGCGCCGGCGCCATGACGTTCGCCCAGGCCGAGGCGCTGCGAGCGGGCGGGGACATCAACTGGGCCCGAGCGTGGGTGGACCAGCACGCCGTCGAGTCGCAGCGGGCCCAGACCGCCCGCCAGGTCGACGCCTGGCTCCGCCCACTGGTGCCGCCGGCGCTCGCCGCCGCCATGGGCTGAGCCGGCCTCAGTCGGCGGCGCCCCCGCCGGCGGACCGCACGTCGAGGCCGGCGCCGGCCAGGGCTGCCTCGAGCAGGGCGCGGTGGTCGGGCGTGAGGTCGTCGCGGGCGGCGAGGGGAACCTCCACGTCGAGCAGGTCGGCCACCGTGACCAGGGCCTCGTCGTAGGCGTACAGGTCGATCTCCCACCGGTCGATCTCGGCCGGCGAGGGGTCGGCCAGGGCCTGGTAGCCGTCGAGCCTGCGGCGCAGGGCGCGCAGGAGGCCGGCCATGCGGGCCAGCCGGTCGTCACCCTCGTCGTCGGCTC
>JAHWJU010000210.1 GCA_019348255.1 Actinomycetota bacterium
CCCCGACGTGAGCGCCCAGAAGCCCGCCACCACGCCGGCCCCCCAGCAGCCCGCCGGCACGCCGACCGCCGGCAACAACCCCGGCTCCGGTCGCCGGTAGCGCCCGGTCGAACCGCCACCGCCGACCACGCCCCCCGGAATCTCCGGGGGGCGTGGTCGCGTCTGCAGTGGTGCTGCGCCGGCCGGCGAGCTGAGGCGCGCCGCAGGCCCGCTCTGATCCGCCACGGGTTCGACCACGTACCACCTCCACAACGCCGACCCGGCTGGCGGGAGCCGACCCCGGCGTCACGGGGACGAACGAGGCCCAGCGCCTCGAGCGGGTCGCGAGGACCACTGGCAGAGCGACGTGGAGGCCGGGCGATGATCGGGATCTTGTCGGGACTGCTCTCGAAGCTGGCGGGTGCCAGCGCCGTCGCCAAGGTCGGCTTGGGGGCCGCCGTCGCCGCCAGCGGCGTCGGCACCGCCGCCGTTGCCGGCGTGCCTCCGGCACAGACGATCGTGGAGGCGATCACCCCGCTCGAGCTGGGCGACGACGACCTCGACGAGAAGATCGCCGACACCGCCAGCCACCTGGAAGACGACGTCGCCAGCGCCGAGAGCAGCGAAGAGGCCAGACAGAAGGCCGCCGAACACGAGGCACAAGCAGCCGAGCTCCGGGCCGAGGCGGAGAAGAAGCGCATCGAGGCCGAGCAACGGGCGGCCGAGGCAGCGGCCAACCAGAACCGGGGGGCCGAGGAGCGGGCAGCGGCCGAGGCCCGCCAAGCCGAGGCCGAGGCGCGCCAGGCCGAAGCGCTGCGCCGGCAGGCCGAAGCCGTCCGCAACGGCAACGTGCCTCCAGGGGGGACGACCGGGCCACCGGCGGGAACACCTTCGGGCCCACCCGCCCCCGCGCCGTCCGGATCCCCAGCCCCGACGCCGGGCGGAGCGCCTGCGGGCACTCCCGGCGGGGCGCCTGCCGGAACGCCCAGCGGTCGCCGATAGGCCCTACGGGCGGAGGGTCGAACATGTTGGCGCCATCGGCTACCTGAGCGCCGCTGACGACGAGTGCCGCTCTCGAAACTCGTCGTTGTGTAGTGCCTGCCCGAAGGTCCCGCACGAGCCTCCGCACCTCGACGGGGGCGACGTCGCGAGGGACCGAACCGAGGACCGGCTACTTGACGAGGATGGCGCCGCTGTCGCCGGTGACGGTCGGCCCCGGGGACCCGGGCACAGGCGGGGAGCCGGTGGTGGTGACGGCCTTCACGTCGTGGATGGTGACGTCGGCGCCGCCCACGGTGATCCCGAAGCCGGCGGTGAGCTGGTCGACCAGGTCGTTCACCGGGCCCAGGGCGTCGCCGATGACGGCGTTGGTGTCAGCCACCACCGTGCCCAGGAGCGACTCGAGCACCCCGGTGACCGGGTCGACGAGGGGCCCGGCGAGGGCGAAGGCGTCACAACCGGCGGTCCGGGTGTAGCCGGGGTTGGCGGGGTCGAAGGGGTGGACGAAGGCCACCTCGGCCTCGCACTCGGCCACGGCCTCCTCGCGCTCGACCGACGTGGTCGTGGCCAGGGCGGACAGGAGCATGTCGACCTGGGGCAGTGACGCCGGCAGCGGGTTGCGCAGCTCGGTGTCGGCGAGCAGGCCGATGCCGGCGTAGCCGGCGGCGGTCCTGGTGAACACGTCGACCTGCTGCTGGCTCTCGTCGAAGGCGTCGGGGTTGAAGACGTTGGTGATCTCGGCCGTGGCCGTCCCGGCATCCACCACCACCGGTAGCCGGACCTGCGAGGTGGTGAGGGGCAGCACCGTCACCGTGTCGGCCAGCACCAGGTCGAGCTGGAGGCGGACCTGGCTGGTGGTCACCTTCGTGCCCACCGGGCCGGTGGCCATCATCGGGAGCTCGATGACCGTCGCCTTGACCGTGCCCGAGGCGATGCCGGCCGGCAGGTCGGTGGCGGCGAGCTCGATGTCGAACAGGTTGGTGCCGTTGGCGATCTGGGCGGCGGCGGTGACCATGTCGAGCACGTTGAGCTGGGCGGCGCCGGTCGTGTCGGGCTGGCCGAGCTCGACGTCGACCAGGTCGCCGAAGCGGAAGCCGGCGGTGGTGGTGGAGGCGGCGGCGAGGCTGGCGAGGGAGTCGAGGTCGGCGCTGACGGCCGAGCTGCCACCGTGCAGGAGGTTGGCGTCGGCCGCCGCCGAGTAGAGCGAGGCCAGGCTCACCTCGGTGTCGAGCAGCTCGTCGACGGTGCCGGCGCTGGCCGTGCCGTTGGCCACCAGGGCCTGTCGCAGGACCTCCAGCGAGATCTCCGAGGCGGCCAGGCCCTGGTAGCTCACGGCGTCGAAGCTGCCCACGGCCGACGTGTTGCCGAGCAGGCCGCGCAGGACCTCGGGCAGGAGGGGGTTGGTGGCGAACGTGGCCCGGGCCACGAACGAGCCGGCGGAGATGGTGGCCACGTTGTCCCGGGTGCCGGGTGTGCCCTCGGTGCCGAGGTGGTCGCTGGTGGAGCTCCAGCGGGGCCGGGCGGCGATGGCGTCGGCGCCCACCACCCGGTCCTCGGCGAAGAAGGCGAAGTAGCGGGGGGCGACGTCGGCCGAGGCCGCCCGCACCGCGTTGGGCTCGCACACGCCGGTGAGGATGGCGGCATCAGCGGTGGCGTCGTCGATGACCTCGACGCCGAGCGGGGCGCCGCAGGCGGTGAAGGTCCCCGTCTCGTAGGTGCCGAGCACGGCGAAGACCGCGGTCCGGGGCTCGGCCGGGTCGAGGTCCAGGCCGTTGCGGGCGGCCGAGGCCTGCACCGCCTCGTGGGCGGCGGCGCTGGGCGAGGCGCTGGCCACGATGTCGGCCAGCCTGGTGGTGGCGTCCAGGGCGGCCAGGTCGGAGACCTTGCGGACGTCGCGCTTGCGCGAGGCGGTGGCCCCGATGTCGACCGAGAGCGCCGCCGCCGCCACCATGGTGACCAGGGCGATGCTGGCGAGCACGAGCACGGCGCCGCGCTCGTCCTGGCCCCGCCAGCGAATGCGGCGGGCGGTCTCGACTGGGGATCGCATCAGGCGTCTCCGGAGGTTCATGGGCGGGTCACGGCAGTTGGATGACGCCGGTGCTGGCGATGGTGTCGGGGAACAGCAGGCCCAGCCCCGGCAGGGGCGGCAGCAGGGGCGAGCCGGCGTAGTCGTAGGAGATGGCCACGGTGACGCACTGCGGGCCGCCGGGGTCGGCGGCGCTGCACGAGGCGGTCCCGGGGTTGATCACCAGGGGGGCGCCGGCCACTTGGGGGCTGAACGACCCGTCGGAGCGGCAGCACTTCGAACCCAGCCAGTCCAGGCTGTCGGTGGACGCCGCGTACGACCCCTGGAGGTCACTCCCGATGGCGGCCCGGGCCCCCTCGGCGGCGGCATTGGTGACGCTCTGCTTGAGCGCCAGCATCAACCCGTAGGCGATCAGGGCGTAGAGCAGGACGAACATGAGCACGACCACGAGCGAGAACTCGACCACGGCCGCGCCTCGCTGGTCCTTCAACCTGAAGCGGGAGCTCCAACGGATGCGCATGGCCTGGTATCGGTGGCGCCACCCTGGCCCTTGAGCACGTGCCCGGGTGGCGACCACGCCACTTACGGCACGTCCGTGGTGGCCAGGCTCCGGGCGTGGTCCGAGGCGACGTGCCTTCGCTGCGACGCACGGCCGACCGGAGATACCCGAAACTGGTGTGGCCTCCGTCGGGCCCGCCACGCCAGCACGTAACCGGCGTCGTTGACACCGAGGTGCAGCAGCGCCGGTGCGAGCACGTGCCCGGTGCGCATGCGCAGCCCGCACAACACGGCGCCGGCGGCGGTCGTCGCCAGCACCGAGCCGGCCACGAGCCCGAGCCGGCCGAGCCCGACGATCCGGTTCGCCCTCGCCGTGGCCAGCGTGGGCACGATGTGCCACAAGCCGAACAGGGCGCTGT
>JAHWJU010000054.1 GCA_019348255.1 Actinomycetota bacterium
AGGCCGTAGGGGGCAAGGGTGCCGACCATGAGTGCTGCGCCGCCGGCCTTCAGGAAGGTCCTGCGGTCGATCGGTCCCGGGTGGTCCTCCACGGCATTCCTCCTCCTCGACGGGTCGGCCGGGGACGCTAGGGAGCAACGATGTCGGGTCGGTGAACGGCGACTGTGCCTCTGGTGGCCGATCCTCGAACAATCAGCCCCACTTCTCTGTCGTGCTGGTCGACCCCTAGGGCAACGGCCGCGGGTGGCGTACGGTTGAGGCGATGTCCAGGCAACTCGAGGAGCTGATCGAGACCCCGGCGCCGGCCCCGCCGCCGGAGCTGGAGGGCGAGTCCCCCTACATCAACCGGGAGCTCTCACTGCTCGACTTCCAGGAGAGGGTGCTGGCCCTGGCGGAGGACCCGGCCATCCCGCTGCTCGAGCGGGCCAAGTTCCTGGCCATCTTCTCGAGCAACCTCGACGAGTTCTTCCAGGTGCGGGTGGCCGGACTGAAGGACCAGGTGGCGGCTGGCCTCGGGGTGACCACGCCCGACGGCCTCACGCCGACCCAGCAGCTAGAGGTCATCCGCGAGCGCCTCGAGGTCCTGGTGGCCCGCCAGTCCCGCGCCTGCCTCGAGGGCGTGATGCCCGCCCTGGCCGATGTCGGCATCCGGCTGTCCGACTGGGAGTCGCTGGACGACGACGAGCACAAGCACCTCCAGCGGGTGTTCGAGGACATCTTCCCGGTCCTCACGCCCCTGGCGGTCGACCCCGGGCACCCGTTCCCCTACATCTCGAACCTGTCGCTCAACCTGGCCGTCATCGTGCGCGACCCGGTCACCCACGAGCGCCGGTTCGCGAGGGTGAAGGTCCCGCCCCTCCTGCCCCGCTTCGTCGTCCTGCCCGACAACGAGGGCTTCGTTCCCCTCGAGCAGGTGATTGCCGCCCACCTGCACACGTTGTTCCCGGGGATGGAGATCGAGTGCCACTACCCGTTCAGGGTCACCCGCAACACCGACCTCACCGTTCAGGAGGAGGGAGAGGAAGCAGACGACCTCCTCGCCGCGGTGGAGATGGAGCTGCGCCAACGTCGGTTCGGCCAGGCGGTGCGCCTCGAGATCGACAAGCGCATGTCCGACGAGGCCCGCAAGCTGCTCGAGCGCGAGCTCGAGGTGGAGCCGACGGACGTTTACGTCGTGGACGGTCCTCTCGACCTGAGCGGCCTCTGGGCCCTCCACGACCTGGACCGCCCGGACCTCAAGGACGAGCCGTGGCACCCGGTCACCCCCCCGGCCCTGGAGGCGGGAGCGGACGAGCGGCTCGACGTGTTCGCCGTGCTCCGCGAGCGCGACATCCTCGTGCATCACCCCTATGACTCCTTCACCACCACGGTGGAGGCGTTCGTGCACCAGGCGGCAAGTGACCCCAAGGTGCTCGCCATCAAGCAGACCCTGTACCGCACGTCGGGCGACAGTCCGATCGTGAAGTCCCTGATCCGGGCCGCGGAGCGAGGCAAGCAGGTGGCGGCACTGGTCGAGCTCAAGGCCAGGTTCGACGAGCAGGCGAACATCGCATGGGCGAGAGCGCTCGAAGAGGCGGGCGTGCACGTGGTGTACGGCCTCGTGGGCTTCAAGACCCACAGCAAGACGGCGCTCGTGGTGCGCCAGGAGGAAGATCAGATCCGGCGCTACTGCCACGTGGGGACAGGCAACTACAACCCGAAGACAGCCCGCATGTACGAAGACATCGGCCTGCTCTCGGCCGACCCGGAGCTGGGGGCCGACCTCACCGAGCTGTTCAACTTCCTCACCGGCTACAGCCGCCAGCAGCAGTTCCGCAGGCTCCTGCTGGCCCCGACGCAGCTGCGGGCCCGCATCCTGGAGATGATCGACAAGGAAGCGGCGAAGCCGGAGCCGGGCCGCATCGTGATGAAGGTGAACAGCCTGGTCGACCGGCCCGTGATCGATGCCCTCTACCGGGCCTCGGGCGCCGGGGTGTCGATCGACCTCGTCGTCCGCGGCATGTGCTGCCTGCGCCCCGGGCTGCCCGGCCTGTCGGAGAACATAAGGGTGCGCTCGATCGTGGGGCGCTACCTGGAGCACTCGCGGATCTTCGCCTTCGGCCGCGACGAGGCGGGCGGGGTCCGCTACCTCATCGGTTCGGCGGACATGATGACGAGGAACCTCGACAAGCGCATCGAGGTGCTGGTACCGGTGGAGGCGCCGGAGCTGAAGGACCGGCTCCGCGAGATCCTCGAGGTCAACCTGGCCGACGACGTGCTCGCCTGGGAGCTGCAGGGCGACGGCCAATGGTCGAAGGTGCCGACCGCGAGGGGGATCTCCTGCCACGGCCGGCTGCAGGAGCTCGCCGTCGAGCGCCTCCACCAGCACCGCCGGGAGCCCGAGGCCCTGGAGACGAACCGGCACCTCTAGCGCCGGGCGGCAGGTCGAGGCCGGACTGGGCGGGCCCGCGGCGAGCGGGCAGAATGTCGATTCGTGCCCGTGCTCCTCCTCCGGCATGCCGTCGCCCTGCCGCGCGATGCTTGGTCAGGTGACGACGCCGACCGGCCGCTGTCGGATCGCGGCCGCCGTCAGGCCGAAGCGCTCGTGAGCGACTTGCGGCGACTGATCGTCAGCCGGGCGCTGTCGAGTCCCACCGTCCGCTGTCTCGAGACGCTGGCGCCCCTGGCTGCGCAGCTGGGCCTCGACCTGGAGCAGGTCGACGACCTGGCCGAGGGCAACGGCCGGCCTGCGACCGACCTGGTCCTGTCGCTGATAGGCGAGCCGCGCCACGTCGTGCTGTGCACCCATGGCGACGTGATAGCCGAGGTACTGAATGCGTTGGAGAAGGAAGGCGCCGACCTGGGGACGGAGGACCACTGCCAGAAGGGCTCGATCTGGCTGCTCGACCGGCAGGCGAGTGGCCGCCTGCAGGGCAGTTACCTGCCTCCGCCGGCGTGAGCGGCGGGCCCCAGGCGAACCACGTCCGCGCCGCCGGAGGCGTGGTGTGGCGGAGGGGCGAAGACGACCGCCTGGAGGTTCTCCTGGTCCACCGGCCCAAGTACGACGACTGGTCGATACCGAAGGGCAAGGCCGACCCCGGCGAGTCGGACGAGGACTGCGCCCGTCGGGAGGTCGAGGAAGAGACGGGGCTGCGGTGCGAGATCGCCGAGCACCTGGGCGACGTCGCCTACGTCGACCGGCGCGGCCGGCACAAGGTCGCCCGCTACTGGGCCATGCGCCCGGTGGCCGGCGAATTCGTGCCCGGTGCGGAGGTGGACGAGGTCAGGTGGCTCCCCATTCCCGATGCCGTCGACCTGTTGTCGTACCAGCGCGACGCCACGGTGCTGCGGGCGCTCGCCCAGCGCGTGGCCGGGTGATCCCAGAAGCACGTTGCGCCCCGGTGTCGCCGCTGCCGGTTGTTCGCCTCCTGGCCATCGGGGCTTTCCGCTACAGCAGTGCTGTTCCCCAGCCGCCGCCCGGTGGGTAGATGGCACACGTCATTCCGCTGTCCGGCGTGGCGTCACCGAAGACGTTGACGAAGAGCACCTGCCCGTCGGGGCTCCAGCAGGCGCCGGCAAACTCCGAGTCGTTGAGGACGTTGACGGCGAACTCGAAGGCGCGGCCGCCGGCGTCGAGGCCGACGAGCCGGTTGACGTTCTCCAGGCCGGGGGCGAGCGGGTGGGTGTCGTTGTCGCCGCCGGTGGCGTCGTCCTCGCACAGGATGATGCCACCCCTGGGGGTGACATTGAGGTTGTCGGGGCTGTCGAGCACGCCCTTGCCGGGTGACTCGAACCGGAGGTAGAGCTCGCCGCCCTGGTTGGGGTTCCTGCCCGGCACGTGCTCCCACACCTGGCCGTAACCGGCGTTCCCGCCCGACGTGGAGTTGAAGAAGAAGCTCTCCCGGCCGGCGTCCCACCAGATGCCCTCGAGACGGTTGAAGCGGGCCCCGCCGGCGTCGGCTCCCTGGTCGAAGACCGAGCCACCCACGCCGGTGAGGTCCGGGTCGGGGTTGGGGATGGCAACCCACTCGACCTGGAGCTTGGTCCCGATCTGCTGGTTGCGGATGGCGTCGTAGTTAGGATCGTTCTTCACCGCCAGCATCTGCAGGCTGCCGCCCGCGGCCAGGTTGGCGGGATCGATCGGGATGAAGCGGTAGAAGCCGCTGTCGTTGCCGGCGTCCTCGGTCTCATAGACGATGCCGGTTCGGGGATCGACACCGACCGCCTCGTGCGCGAATCGGCCCATCGCCCTCAGGGGCGCTGGGTTCTTCTGCTTGCCGTCCCCGGTGGCCGGCACGAAGAAGTTGTACCCGTGCTTCTCGCCGTAGACGGCGGTGGTCTCCTCGCTGGTGATCCAGCCCGCTTGCTGGTACGCCACGCCGCCGGCGCAGTTGACATGGGTGCCGGCGATGCCCACCACCTCCCGCTGCGAAGTCTTCGTGTTGGTGTCGAAGTCGATGGTGACGCAGCCGCCATTGGCGGACTCGTCGTACTTCTGCACGCCGTTGGCGGGCACACCCAGGGTGGTGACGCCCTTCGCGTTGCGGTTCTCGTGGTTGCGGATCAGCCGGGTCGTGCCGTCGGGGCCGGCGAAGCTGCCCATGCCGTCGTGGCTGCGCGGGTGCTGCCCCGGCTCGCTCTTGAGCTGCGACCCCGTCCAGCCGAAGGTCACGTAGGAGAAGCCTCCCGGCAGAGCCAGCACCTCGACCCCTCGCTGGTCGCGCATGCGCCGAAGATCCCCGTAGCCCTGGCTTCGCTCGACGGTGGGGCGCCGGGCCCGGCCGCCTCCTCTGCCCTTGCCGCGGGCCTCTTCCGCCAGTGACGCCGTCTCGGTGAGCCGCTGCAGCGCGGAGGTAGCCACGATGGCACCACCGGTGGTCGCCGCCGACCGCCTGAGAAAAGCCCGCCTGTTCATGATGTCGGCCACTGATTCCACCCTTTCGTAGGTGCGATGACGGCATCGACGGTAGGGAGGCGACTTGAACGCTTCGTGAAGTGCAGCCACCGCCCGCTTGAATGGTTCGAAAACACGCCGGGGTCGGTCCTGGGGCTGCCGGTTGGCCTTGACGGCGGCATCCCGATCAGCCAAGATCCATATGGATGGCAATCAATCTGGAAGCGCAACCGGCGCTGGTCGCGCTGCGGGCGCTGGCCGAGCCACTGCGTTGGCGGATCGTCGAGCTTCTGGCCGGAGAGGAGCTGTGTGTCTGCCATCTCGTGGAGGAGCTCGGCGTCAACCAACCGCTCGTGAGCCATCACCTGCGCGCACTGCGCGAGGCCGGGATCGTGGAGAGCGAGCGGTTCCGATACTGGACGTACTACCGGCTGCGCCCGGAGGGACTCGAAGCCGTCGTCCGTCTGATGGGCGACCTGATGACCACCACTTCGGCCGCTCCCGGTGGCCGCCGGAGGCCGTGCTGCTGATGGACGAGCTGCCCGCACGTCCGGCCCGCCTGCTCGCCGAGTTCCTGGGCACCGCCCTGCTGGTCGCCGTGGTCGTGGGTTCAGGGATCGCGGCGCAACGGTTGAGCCCGGGCGATGTCGGCCTGCAACTGCTCGAGAACGCCTTCGCGACAGCCGCGGGGCTGGCCGCCTTGATCCTCGCCCTCGGCCCGGTGTCCGGAGCCCACTTCAACCCAGTCGTCACCGTGGCCACCCGCGTCCTCGGTGGCATGACGACGAGCGACGCCGCCCGCTACGTGGTCGCTCAGATCGGCGGCGGCGCAATTGGCGCCGGGTTGGGCAACTTGATGTTCTCCGAGCCGGTGATGGAGCTGTCGACGAAGGCGAGATCGGGAGGGGGTCTGTGGCTGGCCGAGGCCGTAGCCACGTTCGGGCTGCTCCTCGTCATCTTCGGCGTGGTGCGCTCGGGCCGTACCAGCGCCGCGCCGTTCGCCGTTGGCGCCTACATCGGCGCCGCCTACTTCTTCACCGCCTCCACCAGCTTCGCCAACCCCGCCGTGACGCTGGCCCGCACGCTGACCGACACATTCACGGGCATAGAGCCGTCGTCGGCACCGGCCTTCGTGGCGTTCCAGCTGCTGGGAGCGGGGGTTGCCGTGGCCGCCATCCGCCTGCTGTACCCCTCGATCGCCGCCGCCGCCCCCGAGGTGGTGCTACCCAGCCACGCGCACGCCCCCCAGCGGCCCGTAGCGTCCACTAAGGAGGCCCGATGAGCGACGACATCGGCGACCCACCTTCCTACCGGTCCTGACCGGCCGGTTCGCCCGGGAACGGCTGCGTGCCCTGGCCCGAGCCCAAGGAGCCCTCGTGTCCGACATCCCCGAAGTCCTCTTCGTCTGCGTCCACAACGCCGGTCGCTCGCAGATGGCAGCCGCCCTGCTCGACCACCACGCCGGCGGCCGCGTGCAGGTCCGCTCAGCCGGTAGCGCGCCAGCCGACCAAGTCAACCCGGCGGCTGTCGAAGCCTTGGCCGAGATCGGGCTCGACGTAACCAAGGCGTTCCCCAAGCCGCTCACCGACGAGGTCGTGCGCGCCTCCGACGTGGTGGTGACCATGGGGTGCGGCGACGCCTGCCCGATCTATCCGGGCAAGTTGTACCTCGATTGGCAGCTCGACGATCCCGCTGGCAAGCCGGTCGAGGAGGTCCGCAAGATCCGGGACGAGATCGACCGCCGGGTTCGCGAGCTCTTGGAGGAGCTGACGAGCGACGAGCGCTGAGAGGCGGTGAAGCTCTCCGGCAGCCGCATGCCCCGCGCGGCCATCGCCTGGCGGGCCCGGTCCGGATAGTCGGTGATGACGCCGTCCACGCCCCGGTCGATCAGGGCCCCGATGGCAGCCACCGTGTTCACCGTCCACGGGATGATCCGCATTCCCCGGCGGTGGGTTTCATCAATGAGCGCATCGGTGATGTCGCCGGCGCGCACCGATAGGGCGTCCGCGCCCACCGACTTGGCCGCCGAAGCCAACGAACCTTCGAAGGCGCCGGACTCGATGGCCACGCCGGCGGTCCACGGGGTGCCGGGGAAGACGGTGGGCTTCTTGGCCAGGGCCACGAGGCGCAGGCCTGGCCTCATCCGCCGCGCCTCCACCAGAGTACGCCAGTCGAACGACTGGATGTCGCTGCGCTCCGCCACCCCGTAGGCGTCGATGACCTCGATGACCTTCCCCGCGAAGGTAGCCGGGCCCACCGTCTCCTCCGGCTTCCTCGGGTCGAGCTTGGTCTCGATGTCGAAGCCGACGTGGCGCGCGCCGCAGCGCTGCACCAGCTCGAACACCTCGGCCAGAGTGGGCATTCGGGCGCCGGGAACGGGCTCGGCGGGCTGGACGGCCGGCGTGGGCGTGCCGCAGTCCAGGGTCTTGAGCTGGGTCAGGGTGAGGGAGTGGATCGGTCTGCCGGCATAGGGGAAGTCGGGGTCGCCGGGGAAGGCGGGGGCGGTGTCGCTGCAGATGGTGGGATCGACCACCGGGTCGTGGCTCACCACAACGTGCCCGTCCTTGGTGACGCCGGTGTCGAGCTCGAGGGTGGACACCCCCACCTCGAGGGCGTTGGCGAACGCGGCCAGTGTGTTCTCCGGACGCAACCCACGGGCACCGCGGTGGCCCTCGAGGTCGAACCGAGGGCGCGGGGGTGGCCTCGATGGTGATCGAACGGGTCACTCCCTCTCCTCGGATGACGCCGATGACCCTTGACCCCCTATGCAAACGAAACATCACGTCCACCCTTCGAGACGTGGTCGACAAGGTGAACCTTCGGATCCGGGCCGAGAGGCGGGGAGCACACGTCACCGAGTTGGCGGCGCCACCCTCGGCGGCGCCATCTGCTGGTGCTGATCGCCGCAGCCGATGGCACGAGGGCCGCTTACGAGCATTGGTTACCGATCAGAAAACATGCCCCCGCCGCCGAGACTCACCCCGCATCGCGGCACTCACCGCAGCGCCCGTCGAAGTCCAGGCGGTGGCCGGTCACCTCGAAGCCGCTGTCGGCCGCCTGCCGCGCCGCCTCACGAAGGGCCCGTTCGAGGCGAGCGGCAGCGACCAGATCGGCCACGGCTCCGCAGGAGACGCAGACCAGGTGATGGTGATGGCCGGCCAGGTCCTCGGCCAGCTCGAACCGACCCTGATCGTCGGCCCCTGGTAGACGGGTGGCGATCCCCGCCGCGCACAGCACCGTGAGGTTCCGGTACGCCGAGCTCTGGGGGATCCGGTCGGTCCGGCGCACGATCTCCGCCATCGTCAGCGGCCGAGCGGCTTCCTGCATGGTTTCGACCAGCACGCGGCGGCTGTGGGTGTAGCGCTGGTCGAGAGCGGCCAGCCGCGCCGCCGCCGTCTCGTGCAGGCGGCCATTCCCTAGGTCCGGCTCGTCACCGGCACCGCTTGTCACCGGGCCGGGGCTCAGGCTCAGTGCTCGTCCCAATGACCGTCGTGCGCGGCGTGCCGGTGGCCGTCGTGGGAGTAGTCGACGTGGTCACCGTGGGCCACCTCGTCATGGCCGCAACCTGAGCCGTGCACGTGCTCGTGGTCGTGGTGGGTGACGTGAGCCTTGTTGTCACACTCGTCCCAGTGGTCGTCGTGTTCCCGGTGGGCGTGCCCGTCGTGGAGGTAATCGGTGTGGTCCCCGTGCTGCACCGCGGCGTGGCCGCAGGTCGAGCCGTGGGCGTGGTCGTGCTCGGCGTGGGTGGTATGGGTCACGGTCATGGTTCCTCCGTAGTGGGCAGCTCGCGGGCTGGGCGCAGCTCGGCAGCGTGGGCGATGGCGTCGTGGACGATGTGGGCGACGTGCTGGTCTCCCAGCGAGTAGGCGATCTCTCGGCCTCGGCGCTCAGCTCGGACCAGATGAGACGACCGGAGCACCCGGAGATGCTGGGAGACGAGCGGTTGTGAAACCCCGAGGGCGTCCACCAGCTCATGCACGCAACGGCTGTGAGCACCGAGCTCGTGCACGATGGCGAGGCGGTGGGGGTTGGCCAGAGCCCGGAGCAACTCAGCGGCCGCATCCAGGCCCGCCGCGGTGGCCGGGTCGACACCTCGTGCCGACGTGATCGACCCCGAGGAGTTGTGCGCCACAGGCTGATAATAGCATTCGCATCTCTGCATGGATGGCGGCCGTCCGTCCGGCGGTCATCGCAGCGGTGGTTCGCGGCAGGCGGGTCAACCGTTCGGCGCCGGCGCGGCGAGGTCGCGGACGCGCACCCGCCGCCAACTGACGCCGACCCCGCTGGCCACCAGGTAAGCGGCGATGGCGGTGAGGACGATGGCCGAGCCGGGGCTGTAGTCGAGGTAGTGCGCCACCAGCAGCCCGGTAACGGCGCTGAAGGACCCGACTGCGGACGCGGTGAACAGCGTGCCTCGGTAGCTGGAGGCCAGCTGAGCGGCGGCGGCCACCGGGACCACCATCATGGCGGCGATGAGCAACAGGCCTATGGACGACATGCCCCCGACGACGACGAGCGCGACCATGAGCGTCAGCGCCAGCACGATTCGGTCGGTTGCCACTCCCGAAACCCGCGCCGCCTCTTCGTTGAAAGCGAGGGCTACGAGCCGGGGATAGAGGGCAGCGGTGAGGGCCACCACAGCGGCGGCCAAGGCGGCGATGACCCAGACCCGACCCCAGCTGAGGTTGAGGGGGCTCCCGAACAGGACGCCGACCAGGCGGGTCTGGCCGGCGCCGGCCCGTGAGGCAAGGAGGTATCCGAAGGCAATCCCTCCGTAGAAGATCAAGGCGATGGCCAGGTCGCCGGCGAGGCCGGCCCGGGACATCCGGACCAGGAGCAAGCCGGCAAGGACGCTGCACGCCAGCGCCCCGACGAGCGGCTCTGCGCCGACCAGGAACGCGAGGCCCACGCCGGCGAAGGCGACATGGCCCATGCCGTCGCCGACGAGGGACTGTCCACGCTGGACGATGAAGCTGCCGACAAGGGGTGCGACGGCCGCCGTCAGGGTGCAGGCAATGAAGGCCTTCTGCATGAACGCGAACTCGAAGGGGTTCACGTAGCGCTCGCCGTCTGGCGCGTCACGGAAGGGAGAATCGATCCGGCGAGGTCCACCAGGCCACCGTCTTCCACCTCGAGCACCCGGTCCGCCAGGCCGGCGAAGGCTCCAGGGTCATGGCTCACGTAGACCACGCCCATCCCTTCGACCCCCACCAGGTGCTCGAGCGACTCCCGAAGGACGGCTCTGGCCGCGGCGTCCACCCCGGTGGTCGGCTCATCGAGAACCAGCAGCCGGGGAGCGGTCACCAGGGCTCGGGCGATCAGCGCCCGCTGTTGCTGGCCGCCCGAGACCTCCGACACGCGCCGGCGTCGCACGGCGCTCAGTCCCATCAGGTCGATGACGTGCTCCAGGCGCTCGCTCGTCGCCTTTCCCCGCCGGGCGGAGCGCTCCCTTCCCGCCAGGCCGGTACGCACCACCTCCTCCACGCTCAGCGGCAGCGGCGAGGAGGCGACGGCGCGCTGGGGCACGTACCCGAGGCGCCACCACTCCCGGAACGATGCTGCGTCGATGCCGAAGAGACGGACCTTCCCGCGGTGGGGCTGCAGCAGGCCCAGACTCAGGCGCAGGAGCGTCGTCTTGCCGGAGCCGTTGGGGCCCACGACGGCGACGAACTCACCCTCCCGGACCGAAAGCGACACCGCTCGCAGCACGGTGGCGTCGCTGTAGCCGAACGTGACGCCGTCGAGTTCGAGCACCGGAGGAGGGGCGGGCCCAGCCGTGGGCGGGCTCATGGACAGCCGAGGGCGGTGGCGAACTGACGGGCCTGCTGGCGGACAAGTTCGGGGAAGGCGGTGCCAGCCTCGTTATCGGTGACTGCGTCGAGCGGGGAGACCTCGAGCACCTGGACGCCCGCCTCCCTGGCCACCGCCTCGGCGTCCTTTCGCCCCTCCACGGGCTCGGCCACGACGTGGCCGATCCCCTGGGCCTTGATCTCGGCGATCAGCTCTCCCAGCTTTGAACTCGAGGCGCCCGCTTCCGGGTTGATCCCGGTGACACCGTGCTGAGTGTGACCGAAGGGTCGAAGCAGGTAGCCGTAGGCCCGGTGGCTCACCACCACCTCGTTCAACGGGCATGGTCCCCCGAGCAGGTCTTTCAACTCGCCTCCCAGGGCCACGAGCTCGTCGCGAACCTTGGAGGCGTTCTCCCGGTAGGTGGCCGCGGCGGCCGGGTCGGCAGCAGCGAAGGCCAGACCGACCCGCCCGGCGGCATCCGCCATGATCTCGGGGTCGAACCACATGTGCGCATCGACCGCCTCTTCGCCGTGCTCGCCACCCTCCTCGTCGCCGTGCGCGTCCTCGGCCGCTCGCAGGACCCGGCCTCCAGCGACGTCGGAGAGGGACACCACCTCACCCGAGGCGGACCTCACCGCCTCCTCCACCTGTGGCTGGTAGCCGATGTCACCGACGTAGAGGACGACGTCGCTCCTTTCGATGCCAGAGCGCTGCCGCGGGGTGAGGTCCAGGTCGTGGGCCTCCGCTCCGCCGGCTGTGAGCAGTGACACGTCGGCCTCGGGAGCAACCCGCTCGGCGAGCCAGGCCAGCGGGTAGACCGCGGCGACCGCCGACACGGCCCCGTCATCCGCCAGGCCGACACCACCTCCGCATCCGGTCACCACGGCGGCGACGAGAGCGAGAACAACGATCAGGCGTGTCATCGGCCTCGGTTGGGAAACACGACGATCTTCGGTCTCCGGCAAGAACCCCGAGTGTAATGAGAACCGTTCTCGCTGTCAATTCTGCGGGGGGGCTATGGCATGCCTCTGCAGAAACCAATGCCGTCGAGTACCCGCGGCTTTGTGCGCGCGATATCCGCCACTTCGTGGCACCCCCGTCACTACGGTCGCTTCATGGGCCGACCCAGGATCTACGACGAGCCGCGAATCGCCACTGCGATCCGGCTGCCAGCGTCGCTGCGCGACCAACTCCGTGCAGCGGCAACCGAGCGCGAGGTTTCTGTCAACTTCCTGGTCACCCGGGCCGTGCTCCATTGCCTCCAGCGACTGCCGGCGATAGACGCGGCTGAACCTCCCCGCGCTCGCGCTGGCCACCGGCGCGCGACTGCAAGGGCGACGTCGTGAGCACGGCGGCGATCCCGGAGCCCCGCAACGGTCGCCTCCGACGCCCGACGACGACAGCCCGTTTCGGATCCTCGAGACGGGAGAGCCACGACGCGAGCCCGTTCTATGAGCGGTTCGTCGCTCCCGACATCTCCGACGACACGACGGTCGTAAGAGCGAAGAAGCTGGACGTCATCTACAGCCATGACGCTCGGGACATGGGCCGCAAAGTCGAGGCTAACTCAGTCGCCTTGGTCGTGACTTCTCCTCCGTACTTCGCCGGCAAAGAGTATGAACAGAGCCTCGGCCACAACGGCGCCCCCGGCACCTACTTCGAGTACCTCGAACTGCTCCATGACGTCTTCGAGGAGTGCAAGCGGGTTCTGGAGCCCGGCGGCCGAATCGCTGTGAACGTGGCGAATCTCGGCAGAAGGCCCTACCGATCGCTGGCCGCCGACGTGACCGAGATCCTCCAGGATCTCGGATTGCTACTGCGCGGCGAAGTCGTTTGGTGGAAAGGCCGCGCTGCCGGGGGCTCCTGTGCCTGGGGAACCTTTCAGCGCCCGAGCAACCCCGTGCTACGGGATGTTACCGAGCGCATCGTCATTGCCAGCAAAGGACGATTCGACAGAGCGTTGAAGCCTGAAGAGAGGCTCGAGCGGGAGTTGCCGTCGACTGCCACGATCTCACGGGACGAGTTCCTCGAAGCGACAACCGACCTATGGGAAATGCCGCCCGAGAGCGCGACCCGTGTTGGCCACCCTGCGCCCTTCCCGGCAGAGCTCCCGAAGCGCCTGATCGAGCTGTACACATATGAGGGCGACGTCGTCCTCGATCCGTTCATGGGCTCGGGCACCACGGCTGTCGCGGCGTTGCGGACGCAACGGCACTACATCGGTTTCGACACCGATCCGGCGTACGTCGACCGCGCCAAGGAACGCATCGCCCGCGAGGTGGCGCGCCTTCGTCGCCCGGAGTCGCTGGCGACCGTGCCCTTTCGCGTCCAGCTCCCGGCTCTCACCACGGCGAACGAGGACGAGGACTTCCGAGCACGAGCCGTCCGCCAGGGACGGCAGGCAAAGGACCTCGCCCGGATACTCCTGGAGAGCTGCGGCTTCGTCGACATCCGGCCCGACGTGAAGCTGTCGGGCCTCGGCATCGAGTTGAGCTTCCTGGGCGTCGACCAAGCTGGCCATGAGTGGGCGTTCGACGTTTCCGGCGCGTTCACATCAACTCGCGCCGGTCTGAGACGAACCGACACCCTCTGGAAGGCGCTCGGCAAGGCAGCAGTGCTGCACGAGGGCCGACGAGGCCTCCCACTCGTTCTCCTGACCACGGACGCCCCGTCGCGCGGAAGCGCCGGATACGGCGCCCTCGATGTTCTGAAGGGCCCCGGTCGGCCGGTGTTCGACCTCGTCGAGTTGCTCAACACGTGTGACCAGGAGCGCCTCCG
>JAHWJU010000055.1 GCA_019348255.1 Actinomycetota bacterium
TGGGCCTGTCGATCGTGAGCCGGCTGGTCACCACCCAGCTGGGGGGCTCGATCTCCCTGGAGCGGGGAGAGAGCGGGGGGACGGTGGTCCGGCTGGCGGTGCCCACCACCCCTGCGGCCTCGGCATGAGGCGAGGGCGGTCGGTGTTGGGTGGCGCGGGCTAGCTGGCGCGACGCTGGCGGGCCAGCCACTGCTTGCGCAGCTTGCGCCGCTCGTCCTCCGCAGTGCCCCCCCAGATCCCGGATTCCTGGTTGGTGGCGAGGGCGAACTCGAGGCACCGGGCCTGCGCGTCACAGGCGCGGCAGACGGCCTTGGCCTGCTCGATCTGTGTGAGCGCCATGCCCGTCGTACCCACGGGAAAGAACAGGTCGGGGTCGACGCTGCGACAGCTGGCCTTGTCACGCCAGTCTTCGGTGTCCCACTCGAATGTGCGGCTCCAGGTCAAAGCCACGATGTGCCTCCGGCGTTGGCGGTCTGTGAATGTTTTCACATTCACTCCCATAAGTCTAGGGAACCTTCGGTATCTGTTGCAAACACGTAGTTAGCGGGAAGGTGGGAGCACCAGATCGAGGACCGACGGCTCGTGGCGCAGGTCGACCCGGTCCACCTCGCCCAGGTAGTCGCCGTCGAGCTGGTACGGGAAGCTTTCCCGGCCCAAGACGGTGGCCGATGTGACATCGGCGGTGTAGCCGACCTCGGGACGGCTGCGGACGGCCCCGCCGACGCCGAGGGCTGAGCCGATGATGCCGAGCATGGGCAGGAACGCCATCGTCCGGACGCTCACCAGCACCAGGTGGTGGTCCAGGTCGGCCTCTGGTGCGATGTCGAGCGGCCTCGGTCCCAGGTACGTGTAGGGGTTCATGTTCAGGCAGATGGCGAGGTAGGCGTCGTCCACCGGTGTCTCTCCCGCAGCCTGGACGTACAGGCGCGGACGGCGGTGGTCGTAGTGGCGGAACCACGTGGCGAAGCCGGCGTAGAGGAACAGGGGATGGCTGGCGTACCGCTTGAAGCGGGCCCGCCGTTCCACCTGCTCCACCACTGCTGCGTCGAAGCCCATTCCCACGTGGAACAGGAAGTACCGGCCGTTGGCCGTTCCCAGGCCTATGCGGCGAACAGAGCCGGCCTGGAGGGCGGCCACCAACTCGGAGGCGGCCCGAACGGGATGTTTGGACGTCCCCAGGGCACGGGCGAAGACGTTGGTCGAGCCGCCGGGCAGGGCGGCCAGACAGGTGCTGGTGCCGGCCAGGCCGTTGGCCGCCTCGTTGAGGGTGCCGTCGCCGCCGAGGACGAAGACGCACGCCACGTCGTCGGAGGCGGCCTTCCTGGCCAGGTCGATGGCGTGGCCCCTGTGGGCGGTCTCCGCCACCTCGACGTCGAGGTCGAGGGCAAGTGTCTGTGCCACGAGCTCGCGGTTGCGGGCGGTGACCGACGATGCCAGCGGGTTGACCAGGAGGAGGGTGCGCACGCGCTGTCGGTCCTCGTCAGTCTTCTTCGGCGGCTTCCCGCAGCACGGCGAGGCTGCGGGCGAGCAGCCTCGACACGTGCATCTGGGAAATCTCGAGGCGCGACGCGATCTCCGACTGGGTCAGACCCTCGAAGAAGCGCAGGTGCAGGATCTTCTGCTGGCGGGGGGGCAGCTTCTGGATGAGAGGGCTCAGTGCCACCCGGTGCTCCACGTCGGTCATCTGCTCGTCGTCGTCGCCCAAGGTGGTGACGAGCGATCCCGCCTCCTCGCCCGGCACCGGCGCGTCCAGTGAGGTGAAGCGGTAGGCCTGGCCCGCCTCGAGGGCCTCGAGGACCTCCTCTTCGGAGACCCCCGCCGCAGTTGCGATCTCGGCCACCGTCGGCGAGCGTCCGAGGTTCTGGTTCAGGGTGCTCACGAGCGTGCTCAGGCGGAGGTGGAGCTCCTGCATCCGGCGGGGTACCCGAACGGCCCACCCCTTGTCGCGAAAGTGGCGCTTGAGCTCCCCCACGATGGTGTGGGTGGCGTAGGTGGAGAACTCGAGACCCCGTTCGGGCTCGAAGCGGTCGACAGCCTTGATGAGCCCGGTAGCGGCCACCTGCACGAGGTCGTCGAGCGGCTCGCCCCGGTTGGCGAAGCGGCGGGCGAGGTACTCCGCCAGCCCCAGGTGGGCCTCGATGAGCTCGGCGCGCGTCTGCGGGCTCCTGGAAGCGGCGAATTCGTTGAATTTCTCTCTGAGCTCTTGGCGGCGCTCGGCGTCGAAGGCCATGGCCTCACGCGCCGTCGCGCCGCTTGAGCAACCGGAAAGTCGGGCTGGGTCCGTCCGGTGACAACTCGTGTTCGTCGCTGACCGCGTTGAGGATCAATGACGACAGCTCGGTCAGGCCAGGCGTGGGAAGCCCGTCCTCGAAGCTGCCGGTACCGCGCACCTCCAGGCCCTCCGGGAGCAGCGCGTAGCGCATCGTCACCCGGCCGGGGCGGCCCCTCGTCCCTATGAGCCCGAAGACGAGCTCGTCGATGGCGATGCGCAGGTCGTCGATCTCGTCGATCGTGAAGGAGAGACGACTGGCCAACCCCATGGCAGTCACGCGGGCCAGGCGCAGGAATTCCGGATCGGCCGGCATCACCAGCTGGACCTCGTCGGGCATGAGCCGGAACGTACCATCCGCCCCCAGTGGCCACGTCCCGCCGGGGGTTTTCCTGTTGGCGGAGGTTCCGGGAAACAATGGCCCCATGAACGTCGTCGTCTGCGTGAAGCAGATCCCCGACCCGGCGAACCCCGGGCGCCTGGACCCGGAGGCCAAGACCCTCGTACGCCAGGGCAAGTTGATCCTGGACGATTCCGACGCTTACGGGGTGGAGATGGCCCTCCAGCTCGTGGACGCGGCCGGGGGTGGTGAGGTGACGCTGGTGTCGATGGCGCCCCACAACGAGGTGAGCGGACTGCGTACGGCGCTGGCCATGGGTGCGTCGAAGGCCTTGTTGGTGTCGGACGACCAACTGCAGGGCGCCGACGCGCTGACGACGGCCAAGGTGCTGGCGGCCGCGATCCGCAGGACGGACCCCGATCTCGTTCTTGCTGCCACCGAGTCCACCGACGGCTACACGGGCACCACCCCGGTGCAGGTGGCCGAGCTGCTCGGCCTGCCGTCGGTCACCTTCGCCAAACGGATCGAGTGCGACGGCTCGACCGTTCGGGTGGAGCGCCAGACCGAGGCCGGCTTCGACGAGGTGGAGTGCCCTCTGCCGGCGGTGGTCACCGTCACCGCCGGCGTGGTCGAGCCCCGGTACCCCTCCTTCAAGGGGATCATGGCGGCCAAGTCCAAGTCGGTAGAGCAGCTAACGGTGGCCGATCTCGGCCTGGACGGGTCGCTGCGGGTGGGCCAGGAGGTGACGGACGTGGCTGCCGCCCAGGAGCGACAGGCGGGCGAGATCGTCCAGGACGAGGGAAACGCCCACGACCGGATCATCCAGCTCCTAGACCGCCTGAAGGTGATCTGAATGACCTTCGACAACGTGTGGGTCCTGGCCGAGGCACCGGAGGCCAAGCCGACCTCGTTCACCTACGAGCTGTTGACAAAGGCCCGGCAGATGGGATCGACCGTGGAGGCCGTCACCTGGGGCGCCGACGTTGACGCTTACGCTGCCGACCTCGGCAGGTTCGGCGCGACCCGCGTGCGTTCGGCGGGAGACCTGGGCGACGCACTGCCCGGGGTGCCGGTGGCCGCCGCCATGGCGGCGGCCATCCAGGGCGGCGACAGGCCCGACGCCATCTTGTTCCCCCAGAGCTACGACGGCCGCGACATCGCGGGGCGGCTGTCGGCCCGGCTCGACCTCGGGGTGCTCACCAACCTCGTGGACCTCTCCGACGACGGTACCTCCGAACACGCCATCTTCGGTGGGTCCACCATCGTCCGGGCCCGGTTCACGGGTGATCCGCCCTACCTCTTTCTCGTGCGGCCCAAGTCCTTCGCCGCCCTTGAGGGTGGAGGTGCCTCTCCGGAGGTGGTTGCCCTACCGGTGCCGGATACGGGCCCCCTCAACGCCGCGGTGATCAAGCAGCGGCACGTGGAGGCACGGTCCGGCCCCAAGCTGGACGAGGCCCCGGTGGTGGTCGCCGGTGGCCGCGGCCTGGGCGAGGCTTCCAACTTCGAGCTGATCGAGGAGCTGGCCCGCCTGTTGAGAGGAGCACCCGGTGCGTCCCGGGCCATCGTGGACGCCGGGTGGGTGCCCTATGCCTACCAGGTGGGCCAGACCGGCAAGACGGTCAAGCCCACCGTCTACATCGCCTGCGGCATCTCCGGGGCGACCCAGCACATGGTGGGCATGAAGGGGGCCAAGCACATCATCGCCATCAACAAAGACCGCGAGGCTCCCATATTCTCGATCGCCGATCTGGGGGTGGTGGGCGACGTGCACAGGGTGCTCCCAAGGCTCATCGAGGCGCTCAAGTCCCGCTCCTGAGGAGCGGCCTCACACCATCGGCCACGGGTACGGCCGCTCCGGTCCGGGGTCGGGGAACCGGGCCAGGTCGGCCACGATCGAGGCCCGCCGGACCAGCGCAGCCACCTCGGCGGGGGCCAACAGGTCGTCGAGCGCAGGGGGGTCGGCGGCCACCCGCGACACGTCGGAGCGCAGGCCTTCGTCCAGCTTCTCTCCCACGAAGTCCCAGATCACGGTGCGCAGCTTCGGCTCGCTGTGGAAGCAGACGCCGTGGTCGATGGCCCAGATGTGCCCGGAGCGGCCCAGGAGGCAGTGACCGCTCTTGCGATCGGCGTTGTTGGCCAGCAGGTCGAACACGGCGATGCGGCGCAGCTGGTCGTGGTGCTCCTCGTGGTCCAGGAGGGTGAAGTAGTGGTGGGAGAAGTCCGCCTCCACGAACACCTGCAGGGACCCTTCCCCCAGCGGGGCCTGGCGTCGCAGCACCGTCTCGGGGACCAGGCCCCATCCCAGAGCCTCCGATAGCCGGTAGGCGGCGATCTCACGGCGATAGAGCCCGCGGGGAAAGTCCCAGAGCGGGCGCTCGCCCCGTAGCGGCTTGTAGACGGCGTCAGCCGTGGCCTCGTCCCGGCAGAGGCCGACGAGGAAGGTGCCGTTGGAGCTCCACGGCATCCGGCCCTTGATCTCGATCTCGCCCAGGGCGAGCAGGCTCAGTGTCTGAGCTTGCCGTTGGTCTTCGGACACGAATGACCTCGGGGGTCGATCGGGTTGTTGCAGAGGGGGCAGGGCGGGCGTCCCTGGCCCAGCAGCTCCTCCGCCCGCGCCGCCAGAGCGAACATCTGCCCGACCGTCAGGCCGAGCTGGGCGCTGGCCCCGCCGTCCTCGCCTTCGGGCACCAGTTCCTCCAGCAGCAGCGTCACCCGCTGGCTGTCCTCGTCGTAGGGGCTGAGCCCCATGGTGCCGGCCACCCAGGCCGGCTCGATCGGCTCCTGCAGCTCGGGGGCCCCCTCGCCGCCGGTGGGGGGCGGGAGGTCGGCCAGCATCTCCAGAAGAGCAGCACCCAGGGCGCCGACCTGCTGTTTCTCCATCTTCAACGTGACGAGCGTCGTGCCCGCCCGGGCCTGGAGGTAGAACACGCGCTGGCCAGGCACTCCGATTGTCCCCACGGTGACGGTGTCGACGAGCGGCAGTTCGAACGACCGGCTCACGATGGCTTCACCTCGCCCAGGGGGCCTCCGGTGGAGTTCACGTTCAGCACCATCGGCCCGCCGGCGCCGTAGGTGACGGTCGTCACCGAGCAAGGCGAGATGACGATTCTCTGAAAGAGGTCGAGGTGGGTGCCCACGGCGGCCGCCACCGCCGCCTTGATGGGGTCCGCGTGGGACACGGCGACGATGGTGCCTCCGGGGTGCCGTTGCACGAGGCTGGCCACAGTGGTCGTGATGCGGGTCTGCATCTCCGCGAAGGATTCACCGCCGGGGAAGCGGAAGCCGCTCGGATACCGCTGCACGGTCGCCCACTCCGGCAGCTTCATCAGCTCCTTGAGCGGCCGGCCCGTCCACTCGCCGAAGTCGCACTCGAGCAGGCCCTTCTCCGAGCCCACCCGCAGGCCCCGTTGCCGCCCGATGGGCGCCGCAGTCTCCCGCGTCCGCTCGAGGGGTGAGGCGTAGATGGCGTCGATGACCTTCAGCGTCCCCAGCCTCTCGGCTACCTCCTCGGCCTGTCGTCGCCCTCCCTCGGCCAGGTGCAGCCCCCGGGCCCGGCCCGGCAGCACCGAGCCGGTGGTCGGTGTCTGCCCGTGGCGCACGTAGAGAACGGTGGTGGCCGGGGAAGGCTTTGGGCGGCGGGGCATGCGCGGGGTCAACCTACCCTGCGGGGGGATGCTTTCTGACTCGCTGGCCCAGGTGACGGCGGAGATCGTCGAGTGCTTCGCCTGCCCGCGGCTGGTGGCGTGGCGGGAGCAGGTGGCGGTGGAAAAGAGGCTTTCGTTCCAGGACGAGCCTTACTGGGGTCGACCTGTACCGGGCTTCGGTGATCCTGCCGCCCGGCTGCTCGTGGTCGGGCTGGCGCCGGCCGCCCATGGCGGGAACCGGACGGGCAGGGTCTTCACCGGCGACCGCTCGGGCGACTGGGTCTACGCCGCCCTTCATCGCGCCGGATATGCCAACCAGCCCACCAGCGTGCACCGCGACGACGGCCTCCGGTTGAGCGGCGCCTACGTGTCGGCCGCGGTGAGGTGCGCGCCCCCAGCCAACAAGCCGACGCCGGCCGAGCGGGACACGTGCCGGCCCTACCTCGAGCGCGAGATGGCGCTCCTGACGGATCTCCGGGTGATCGTCGCCTTGGGCCACTTCGGCTTCGACGTGCTCTGTCGGCTGTTGGGGCTGCGCCCGAAGCCAAGGTTCGGCCACGGGGTCGAGGTCTCCCTGCCCGGAGGCCGATGGATGATCTGCTCCTACCATCCCAGCCAGCAGAACACCTTCACCGGCACCCTCACCGTCGAGATGTTCGACCAGGTCTTCGCGAGGGCGCGGGAGCTAGCCGGACGACCATAGAGCGCTCGCCTCCCCGACCAGGTAGAGCGTGGCGATGGCGCCCAGGCCCAAGGCGACGGCTATGCGGAGGCGGGCGTCGCTGGCGCGGACGGTGGCAGCCGCGCCCAGCCGCGCCCCCGGGATCACTCCGAGGGTGAGCAGCAGGGCCACCCTCCAGTCGATGTCGCCCTGAAAGGCATGGGTGACGGTGCTCGGTACGGCCAGGATGGCCACGCAGGCGAGCGAGGTGGCGATGGCCGTCTTGAGGGGCAGCTTGGCGGCCGCGCTGAAGCCGGGCACCAGCACCACCCCGCCTCCCACCCCGAGCAGCCCCGACAGGAAGCCGGCGAGCGTGCCGACGCCGGCATACAGAAGCGGCCGCTCCCGCCGTTGATCGCGGTCACTCCCAGGAACCGGTTCGTCGCGGCCCCGCGCCGTTCGGATGGCCGTGTAGCCGAGCAGCAGGGCGGTCATCACCATGAGCAGGTGGCCCTCCCCCGGCACCCGGTGCGATGCCATCGAACCGGCCACGGCCGCGACGATGCCCGGGGGGCAGGTGACGGCGACGACCCTCCAAAGCACGAGTTGCTCCCGGCGGTAGCGCAGGGTCCCACTGACGGCGCTGGGGAAGATCGAGGGCAGCGTCGTGCCCACCGCCAGCAGCGGCGAGAGCCCGAGCGCTCGCACCGCCGGCGTCGACACGACAGCGCCGCCCACGCCGAAGGCGGCGGAGAGGACGCCGCTCCCCACGCCGCTGAGCACGGTGAGCGTGTCGCGGACGAGCCCGGCTTCCATCCACCGTGTCTACCGTAGGGACATGGCTTCTTTGGATCCGCCCGCCGCGCTGGAGCGCCTCGGCAACACCGCCCGGGACCTGGTGGCGCTTCTGGGGACGGCGCGTGGTGGCCGCCTCAGGCGGGCACCTGAGGGTGGGGGGTGGTCGCCAGCGGAGGTCGTGAGCCACCTGGCCGACGCCGAGCTCGTCTACAGCGTGCGCATGCGGTTGGCCGTGACCTCCGATCGGCCGTTCCTGCCCGCCTATGACGAAGCGGCCTGGGTGCGCCGTTTCACCGAGTTGGACTCCGATCCCAAGGAGTCGCTTTCGCGGTGGCGAGCGCTGCGGCAGTCCAACCTGCGGCTGCTCGAGTCCCTGGCGCCGGAGGAGTGGCGGCTGACCGGGGTCGACAGCGACATGCGGGAGCTCTCGGTGGCGAGGATGGCCGAGCTCCTGGTGGACCACGACCGCCAGCACCTGGCTCAGATCAGGGCCGGCCTGGCCGAGGACTGAAAGCGCACCAAGAGACCCCACGATGACCCTGTTCGCCATCGCGCTGGCAGAGGAGGCCGCTTACGTTCCGGACGGGGTGCCGGTCTGCATCACCGGCCCCGGCAAGGTCCGCAGCGGGATCGCGGTCGCCAGGGCTCTGGCCGAGGATCCGCAGCAGTTGGTGGTCAACCTGGGCACCTCCGGCGCGTTGCGCGACGACCTGCCCGCCGGGGCGCACCGAATAGGCCTCGTGATCGAGCACGACTTCGACGGCATGGCCATCGAGTCGCTCACCGGCCGGCGCTACGAGAACGCCATCAGGCTCGGCGACGGGCTGACGCTGGCGACAGGCGACGCCTTCATCGCCGATCCGGTGAAGAGGGCGGCCCTGGCCCGCCACGCCGACCTGGTCGACATGGAGGGCTTCGCTGTCGCCCACGCGGCGATGGCGTTCGGAGCCAGTTGCCAGATGTTCAAGGTCGTGACCGACTCGGCCGACGAGACCGCCTGGTCGTGGGCCCACGCCGTGGACGCCGCCGCCCGGGAGATCGGCCGGCTCGTGCAGGAGCTGGCCTGATCCCACCCCGCCCCCCCGGCCGGATGAGGGGAGCGGCTACGGACCCCGGTTGCGGGCCCGGTTGTGAGCCACCCGCCGACGGCAGGTGGAAATCGGCAGGCCGCACTGCACCCCCGACAGCCACGCCGCCGCGCCGGGCCCCGTCGGGGGCGTACTCCTGTCCTACTTGGCCACCGGCTGGGCGCCGGCGCCGGCTGCCTTCTTGGCCTTGGGCTTGGGGGGCGGCACGCCGACCTTGGGGTCCTGGATCGAGTGCCACTCCGGCCACCGACGCCGGCTCACGATCGACAGCTTGCGCAGCAGTGCGATGGCACCGGGGTCGTCGTCACCGGGGCGGCCGTAGATCGAGCCGTCCTCGAGCATCTTCATGATGATCTCGCGGCCGATGTCGGTGCGCACGATGGTGAGGGTCCAGTCGTTGAAGGCGCCGATGCCGCCGGTGGAGATGTCGGCGTGCTCGGCCGCGAAGTCGGGGCAGAGCTTGCAGCCGTCGCGGGTCCAGGCGTGGCACTCCTTGAGGGGCACCTCGTGGTAGTCGCCGTTGCGCATCCAGATCTGGAAGACGCCCTTGATGTTCATCTTCACCATGTCCTGCTTCTTGAGGCCGTACTTGGCCTCGAAGAGCTCGGGGAAGATGGCGTCGTCGAAGGTCTTGGAGCACAACAGACCGATGTTGAGGGCGAAGCGGCGGGCCACCTTGCCCGCCTTGCGCACCGCCATCACCGGGGGCACCGACGACTCACAGCTCATGCCGACCAGGGCGATCTTCTCGGCCCCGCCCGCCACCGCGTCGCCATAGGCCATGGGCGTGGCCGAGTAGGTGTAGCGGCTGCCGGCCGCGGCCAGGACCTCGTCGCGGGTGCGGGCCACCCCCGGGACCGCCTTCCACGTGCTCTTGTCGCCTTCGAGGTAGGAGACGAGGGCAGCATCGATGTAGCCCTTCTCCAGGCACCAGATGAGGATCGCCGACACCAGTCCGCCGTCCTGGCCCATCTTGTGGACCATCTCCTCGGAGGCGCGGGCCAAGATGATGTCCTTGGAGATCCCGGCCATCTCGTCGGGATGCCGGGTGCGGCCGAAGAGGAAGCTGTCGATCTCGGGCTCCCAGGCCCGGAAGCGGGGGCAGGCCCGGGTGCAGGAGGTGCAGCCCTTCTCGCCGTGGATGCAGTTCTCCGGTCCCAGCTCCTCTTCGAGGTGGAACGGCTTGTACACCCCGTCCCCGTCGTTGTACCCCAGCACGTCGTGGGGGCAGGCCACGACGCAGCCCGAGCAGCCTGTGCACAGCCCCGAGGTGACGACCTCCTCGTAGAGCTCCTTCCACTGCGCGGTCCAACGTTCAGCCATGGTGGGGTCAAATCTACGGCCTGCCCGCCTACCCCATCAGCCGGCGCCGGCGCGCTCCACCGAGTCGAGGGCCGCCCGCAGGTCCTCGACCAGGTCCTCCTCGGTCTCGATGCCCACGGACAACCGCACCAGGGCCGGGTCGACGGCCAGCGGCGAGCCCGCCGCGCTGGCGTGGGTCATGCGGGCCGGGTGCTCGATGAGCGACTCCACCGCCCCCAGGGATTCGGCGAGCGTGAACAGTCGCGTCCGCTCGGCCACGGCCAGCGCCGCCGCCTCGCCGCCGGCGCAGACGAACGACACCACACCACCGAAGCCCCGCATCTGCTTGGCGGCGACGGCGTAGCCGGGGTGGTCCCGGAGCCCCGGCCACAGCACGGAGGAGACCGCCGGGTGCCCGCAGAGCATCTCGACCACGGCCGCCGCGTTGGCGCAGTGCCGCTCCATGCGCACCCCCAGCGTCTTGAGTCCCCGCAGGACGAGATAGCAGTCGAAGGGCCCCGGCACCGCCCCCACCGCGTTCTGCAGGAACCGGAGGCGGTCGGCCAACGCGCCGTCGTCCACGGCCAGGAACCCGCCCACCACGTCAGAGTGGCCGCCCAGGTACTTGGTGGTGGAGTGCACCACCACGTCCGCCCCCAGGGCCAGTGGCTGCTGCAGGTAGGGCGTGGCGAAGGTGTTGTCCACGACGCAGAGGGCGCCCCGCTCGTGGCAGAGCCCGGCCACCGTGGCGATGTCGATGATCGACAGGAGCGGGTTGCTCGGCGTCTCGAGCCACACCAGCCGGGTGTCGTCCGTCCAGGCCGCGGCCAGGGTTCGGGGGTCGTCGAGGACGCAGGTGCTCACCCGCAGCCGCTCGCGGTGGACCTGCGAGAGCAACCGCCAGGTGCCGCCGTAGACGTCGGGGGCGAGCAGCACGTGGCCACCGTCGGGAATGCTCCGCAGCACGGCGTCCTCGGCGGCGAGCCCGCTGGCGAAGGCGAGGCCGAAGCCGGCACCCTCCAGCGTGGCCAGGCAGGTCTCCAGGGCCGTCCGGGTGGGGTTGGCCGAGCGGGCGTACTCATAGCCCCGGTGCCGGCCGACCGCCTCCTGGGCGAAGGTGGTGGCGAGCGAGATGGGAGGGACCACCGCCCCCGTGGCCGGGTCCGGCGGCTGGCCGGCGTGGATGGCGGCCGTCTCGAAGCCCCACCCGTCGCCAGGGGCCGCGGGAGTCACCGGGAGGCCAGGAAGTCGAGCAGGTCGGAACGGGTGAGGATGCCGACGGGGTGGCCGGCGTCGACCACGAGCACCGCGCCCGCACCTTCCATCCGCTCCACCGCCAGCTCGACGGCCTCCCCGGAGCCGACGGTGGGCAGGGGTGGCGCCATGACGGCGGCCACCTCCTTGTCGAGCAGGCCCGGGTCGTCGAAGGCCGCCTGCAACAGCTGGCGCTCGTGGACCGAACCCACCACCTCGGCGAAGGCCAGTGGTGGCTCAGCGCTGACCACCGGCACCTGCGACACCTCGTACTCGCGCAGGACGCCGATGACGTCGCGGACCGTCTCCTGGGGATGCACGTGCACCAGGCGGGGAAGGTCTTCGTCCTTGCACTCGAGGACGTCGCCGGCGGTCTGGCCGGCGGAGCGAAGGAAGCCGTAGTCCGCCAGCCACGCGTCGCTGTAGAGCTTGGACAGGTAGCCCCGGCCCGAGTCGGGGAAGATCACGACCACCACGGCGGCCGGTCCCAGGCCCTGCCCCACGGTCAGGGCCGCCGACACCGCGGTGCCGCAGGAGCCGCCCACCAGGATCCCCTCTTCCTTGGTGATCCTGCGGGCGGTGAGGAAGGAGTCGCGGTCGCTGACCATCACCACCCGGTCGACCACCGAGGGGTCGTAGGTGGAGGGCCAGAAGTCCTCGCCGATGCCCTCCACCAGGTAGGGCCGGCCGGCGCCGCCGGAGTAGACCGAGCCCTCGGGGTCGGCCCCGACGATCTGGATGTCGGGGTTCTTCGACTTGAGGTACCGGCCCAGGCCCGAGATGGTGCCCCCGGTTCCGATCGACGCCACCAGGTGGGTGATGCGCCCGCCCGTCTGCTCCCAGATCTCGGGGCCGGTGGAGCGGAAGTGGGCCTGAGGGTTCATGGCGTTGGAGTACTGGTCGGGCTTGAACGCTCCCGGGATCTCGCGGGCCAGCCGGTCCGAGACCGAGTAGTACGACTCCGGGTGCTCGGGGGGCACGGCCGTCGGGCAGACGATCACCTCGGCCCCGTAGGCCCGCAAGAGGGCGACCTTCTCGGAGGCGATCTTGTCGGGCATGACGAATATGCAGCGGTAGCGCCGGCGGGCGGCCACGATGGCCAGGCCCACGCCGGTGTTGCCGGAGGTGGGCTCGACGATGGTGCCGCCCGGCTGCAGCAGACCGTCGGCCTCGGCCTGCTCGACCATGGCCAGCGCCGGCCGGTCCTTGACGCTTCCCCCCGGGTTGAGCAGCTCCAGCTTGGCCAGCAGGTGGCAGTCGACGTCGCGGCCGATGCGGTCGAGGCGGACCAGAGGCGTGTGCCCGATGAGCTCGATGAGCGACGGCGCGGCCCTGATCGGCGGGCCGGGATCGTTGAGAGGGCGCACGGGGATTCCCGGCGGCGAGACATCGTCGTCGGTGTAGAGGGTGACGGCCAGGCCGGCCTGGCGCAGCGCCACTGCCGCGGCGGCGGGCCCGACGACCGCCACCCTGCGGGGGATGTGGGTGCGGGCGTGGGCGATGTCCGCCGCCGCCAGCTCCGTCACCCGGATGACATGTCCGGCGCGGGCCTGCAGCCGCTCCGGGACATCGACGTCTCCGACCACGACGAGCAGGTCCACCGCCCGCGAGCCTACCCATGGCCCCTGGCTACGGTTCCGGCCGTGCCCGAGTTGCCCGAGGTGGAGGCGTACCGGCGACTGGCCGCCGAGCGGGCTCTCGGGCGGGAGATCGTGGGGGTGGAGGCCCCCGACCCTTGGTACCTGAAGGGTGGCATCGGTCCGCGGGAGGTGCGGGAGGCACTGGTGGGCCGGCGCTTCAGCACGGCGCGGCGGATCGGCAAGCTCCTGGTGCTCGATATGGACCCGACCGGGGCCCCAACCCCGGTCTCCTCCGAAGCGTGGGGCCCCAACCCCACGCCGGCCGTGTCGGCCGGCCCGACCGGGGCCCCAACCCCGGCGCTGGGGCTTCGCTTCGGCATGACCGGCCGACTGGTCGTGGACGGCCGGGTGGGCGTGGGAGAGCTGCTCTACTCCTCCAACCGGGCGG
>JAHWJU010000056.1 GCA_019348255.1 Actinomycetota bacterium
GCTTCTTCGGCTCCACCGGGGCCATGAAGCTCAACCGCCCGGTGGTGGGCATGGCTGCTGTGACCTGACCGGGAGCCTCACTCGGGCATCCAGAGGCTGCGTCGGCACCGAACCTGAGCCGGTGTCGCCCACCGGCGCACCGCCCCGTCGATCGCCACCCGAGGCCGCCATGCCCTACCAGTTCCGCTGAAAAGACATCGGTCACGCCTGCAGGTGGCAGGCCAAAGCGGGAACCGAGGACGAGCTCATGAAGCTCATCTCCGACCACGTCCGCAAGGTGCACAAGGTCGAGACCACCACCGGGACCATCGCCGGGTTCATCAAGCAGAAGATCCGCAGGCCTTAGCCGCCGCACTCCTGGGATTCGTCGTCCACCCACACCCGCTCGCACTCGAGCTTGCACCGCTGGCGGCCGAGGCCCCCCCGCACCAGGCGGAGGAGGTCGGCGCTCATGCCGGCCAGGTTGTGGGCCACGATGCGCGACAGCGAGTAGCGCGCCGTTCCGTCGGGCCGGCACTTGAACGGCGAGATGTCGTCGATGTGGGCCGAGATCCTGTCGCCGTCGATGATGATGTGCATGCTGTCGGTGGGTCGCACCTCGCGGAACGACAGCTTGCCGGGGTGGTAGATGGCGCCGAGCCCGGTGTCGCGGCGGAAGCGGTCACTGTTCTCCAGCGCCCGAAGCAGCGTCCCGGGGTCGGCGGCGACCAGGTCGGCCTCGTCCTGGGGGGCCAGGGGCTGCCGCCTCCGTCCAAGGCCGCCCGGCTTCACAGGATCGTCTGCACAGTTCACGTTTTCGACCAACTGTCTCGCTTTCACCTGTCTACGGCGGCAGCGGCCATCTGGATGCCGAGCGGCGGACTGCCTAGGGCTCGGTGATGGCTCCCCGGTCGGCGCCGGTGACGAGGCGGGCGAACTTGGCCAGGACGCCGCTGGTGTAGCGGGGAGGCGGGATCTTCCAGCTCTCCCGCCGCCGCACCAGCTCGGCCTCGTCCACCAGGAGATCGATCGACCGGGACGGAACGTCCACCACGATGCGGTCGCCGTCGGCCACCAAGGCGATGGGGCCGCCGTCGACCGCCTCGGGGGCTACGTGGCCGATGCAGAAGCCGTGGGTGCCCCCCGAGAAGCGGCCGTCGGTGAGCAGTGCGCAATCGCCCCCTCTGCCGGCGCCCTTCATGGCGCCGGTGACGGCCAGCATCTCGCGCATGCCCGGGCCCCCCTTGGGGCCTTCGTAGCGGATGACCACGACGGTGCCCGGCTCGATGGCGCCGGCCAGGATCGCCTCCATGGCACCGTCCTCGCCGTCGAAGACCCGCGCCGGCCCTTCGAAGCGCTGGTGGTCGATGCCCGCCACCTTGACCACCGCGCCCCGGGGGGCGAGGCTCCCGGTGAGCACGGCGATGCCACCGTCGGCGTGGATGGGGTCGCTCAGGGCATGCACCACGAGGCCATCGGGACGGGGCGGCGCCAGCGCCTCCAGGTTCTCGGCCACCGTCCGCCCCGTCACGGTGAGGCAGTCGCCGTGTAGGAGCCCGCCTTCCAGGAGCTCGCGCATGACCACGGGGATCCCGCCGATGCGGTCGACGTCGCTCATGTGGTACTTGCCGTGGGGCTTGGTGTCGGCGATGTGAGGAACCCGCCGGCCCACCCGGTTGAAGTCCTCCAGCCCGAGGTCGACCCTGGCCTCGTTGGCCATGGCCAGCAGGTGCAGGACGGCGTTGGTGGAACCTCCCACCGCCATCACCACGGCGATGGCGTTCTCGAAGGCGGCCTTGGTCATGATCCGCCGGGGCCGGATGTCCGCATCGAGGAGATGTACCACCGCTTCGCCCGACCGGTAGGCGAACTCGTCGCGTCGGGCATCGACGGCCGGCGGCGACGACGAGCCCGGCAGGGCCATGCCGATGGCCTCGGCCACCGCGGCCATGGTGTTGGCCGTGAACATGCCGGCACAGGAACCGATGGTGGGGCAGGCGTGACGCTCGATCAGCCCCAGCTCCTCCTCGCTCAGCGCCCCCGTCGAGCGGGCCCCGACCGCTTCGAAGACACTCACGATGTCGAGCGCCCGCTCCTGCGGGTCGTCGGGGATGCGGCCCGGGAGGATGGACCCGCCGTAGAGGAACACCGAGGGCAGGTCGAGGCGGGCCGCGGCCATGAGCATGCCCGGAAGCGACTTGTCACAGCCGGCGAAGGTCACCAGCGCGTCGAAGCGCTCGGCGTGCATCACCGTCTCGACGGAGTCGGCGATGACCTCGCGGCTGACGAGTGAGGCGCGCATCCCTTCGTGGCCCATGGAGATGCCGTCGCTGACGGCGATGGTGACGAACTCGATCGGGAACCCGCCGGCCGCCCGCACCCCCTCCTTGGCCCGCTTGGCCAGCCGGTCGAGGGGCATGTTGCACGGCGTGACCTCGTTCCACGACGACGCCACCCCCACCTGGGGCTTGTCCCAGTCGTCGTCGGTCATGCCGATCGCCCGCAGCATGGCCCGGGCCGGTGCCCGCTCGTAGCCCTCGGTGACCTCCGAACTGCGGGGCTTGCGGCGCTGGCTCATCGGCGCAGACTACGCGGGTGCCGCAGAGGCGGCGGGCGATTACCCGGCCACGGTGGTGGCGGGCGGCTCTTTGTCGGGCGCCGGCTCCTCTCCACTCCCGCCGGCGTCGTCCTGTTGCACCCCGTCGGTGTCACCGTCGCCGTCGCTGTCGATCTTGCACACCTTCTCGAAGTAAGACTCCAGCCGCTCGCTGGCCGGCTTGACCTTCGGATCCTCGGCGTTGAGCTTGTCGGACTCCCGGGGCGGGATCTTGGATGCGTCGTAGTCGTACTTCTCGTAGAGATCCTTGACCCGCTGGAAGTAGCCACCCACCTTCTCGGCGTCGGCTCGAATCTCCTTCGGCGCCTCGTCGACGAGGTCGTCCATGGCCCTGGAGAGCTGCTCGAACTCCTCTTTCAGCCCGTCGGGAGTAGAGGAGTCACCCGTGCTCTTGGTGTTCTCCTCGAAGTCGCGCGCCCTCTGGCAGAACTCGGCACCACCCTTGCCCGAGAAGTTGGTGTCGGTGGACGCCGCGGTGTCGTCGTTGCCGTCGCCGCATCCGGCCAGCGCGAGCGCGCCGACCAACAACAAGAGGCCGATCCTGGGCTTCATACGTCCATCCCTTCACCAGCCGCCGAGCCCGCGGGGACGTCGTGGGCAGCACGAACACTAGCCGCCCCCGATCCCGCTCCCCACACGTCTACCGTGACCGGGTGGTCCCCATCGTGCGCGCCGAGGCAGTCGGCAAGCGCTGGGGGACGACACAGGCGCTCTCCGGCGCGACCTTCGAGATCGGCCCCGGCATCACCGGCCTCCTCGGCGCCAACGGCGCCGGCAAGACGACGCTGCTCGGCCTCGTGCTCGGGATGCACCGACCCGACCAGGGCCGCCTCGAGGTGCTGGGGCGTGACCCGTGGAGGCTGGGCCCCCAGGTCCGCGCCCGCCTCGGCTACGCCCCCGAGCACGAGGCGCTACCCGGCGACGTGCGGGCCCACGACGTCGTGCGGCACTTCGCCGAGGTGCACGGGCTGGCGGCGCGAGAAGCACAGACGCGGGCCAGCGACGCCCTGTGGGAGGTGGGCCTGGGCGAGGAGCGGTTCCGGCCGGTAGGGACCATGTCGACCGGGCAGCGCCAGCGGGTGAAATTGGCGGTGGCCATCGCTCATGACCCCGAGGTGGTGCTGCTGGACGAACCCACCAACGGCCTCGATCCCGTCCAGCGGGAGCACATGCTGGGGCTGGTGCGGCGGGTGGCCCACGACCTGGGGCTCAACGTCATCCTCTCGTCGCACCTGCTCGAAGAGGTCGAGCGGGTTAGCGACGCGGTGCTGATCCTCGACGCCGGCCGGGTGGTGCGCAGCGGGCCTCTGGGCGAGCTGAGGGGCGGCGACCGTCCGGAGTTGCTGGTCGAGGTGGACGCCGGTGCGCCGGCGGCCGAGCGGCTGGTGGGCGAGCTGGCCCGGCACGGGGTGAGCGGCGTGGCCGCCGGCGCTTCGGTCGTGGTCAGCCTCGACAGCGATGCCGTCTACGACGTCGTCCGCGACGCGCTGGTCGACCTCTCGTTGGGCGTTCGGCGCATCGAGCGCCGCCGGGCCAGCCTGGAGGACGTCTTCCTGGCCGCCGGTGAGGGCGGGGCGTGAGCGAGCGGGCCGGCCCCGAGGCCCGCATCCTGGAGCGGGGGTACCGCCGCTTCGAGGGCGTGCGACAGGGTCGGGGGCACGCCATGCGCAGCCTCATGGCCCACACCCTCCGGCGCATCCTCGGGCTGCGCCGGCCCGCTCGCGCCAAGGTACTGCCGCTCATGAGCATCGTCTTCGCCTACCTGCCGGCGACGGTGTTCCTGGGGGTGGTGGCCCTGTTCGGGCGCTTCGGCGGCCGGGCGCAGGCCCGTCAGCTCGTGCCCGACTACGCCGACTACTACGGCTTCATCGTGTCGGCCATCGTCTTGTTCGTCGCCTTCGCCGCCCCCGAGGCGCTGTGCCCCGATCGCCGTTCGGGGGTGCTCAGCCTCTACCTCGCTTCGCCGCTCACCCGCATGACCTACCTGGCCGCCAAGGCTGCGTCCGTGGCCATCGTCATCGGCGCCGTCACCGTCGGGCCGCTGCTGCTGCTGTTGGCCGGCCTGACGCTGCAGGGAGTCGGGCCGGACGGCCCCATCGAGGTGATGAAGGTGCTGGGGCGGATCGTGGCCGCCGGTGTGGCCCTGGCCGCCGTCTTCACCGCCATCTCCATGGCGGTGGCCAGCCTCACCGACCGCCGGGCGCTGGCCTCGGCCGGCATCATCTTCCTGCTCCTGGGGTCGGGGGTGGTGGGCGGCATCCTCGTCGCCGGCCTGGGGGCCCCGGCAGAGGCATTCGTCGTCAACGTCGTGCGGTCGTCACTCGAGGTCGTGGCCCGCATCTACGGAGAGTCGGACACCCGCTTCGCTGCCGTGGACACGGCGGTGGTGGCGGCGGGAACGGCGGCGTGGGCACTGACCGGCGCGGCCGTAGCCGTGCTGCGGTACCGCCGGCTGCAGGTGACGCGGTGACGCCCCTGGCCCCGGAGCAGCGTGACGCCGTCATCGAGGTGGCCGACGTCTCGAAGTGGTTCGGCGCGGTGGTGGCGCTGTCGGAGGTGTCGTGCCGGATCGGCCCGGGGATCACGGCCCTGCTCGGCCCCAACGGCGCCGGAAAGTCGACCCTGTTGCGGGTGTTGTGTGGGCTCACCGCCCCCTCACGGGGGGAGGTGCGGATTCTGGGCAGGGTGCCCCGGCGTGACGTGGGCCTGGCCCGCCACATGGGGCTCGTGCCCCAGCAGGAGGCCCTGTTCGACCGCCTCACGGCCCGCCAGTTCGTGGCCTTGGCCGCCAAGTTGCACCGCGTGCACCAGCCGGAGGCAGCGGTCGACAGCGTGCTCGGCCAGGTCGCACTCGACCCCCGGGACCCCCGCCCGCTACGCACCTACTCCAAGGGGATGCGCCAGCGGGTGAAGGTGGCCCAGGCGCTGGTGCACGAACCGGAGGTGCTCATCCTGGACGAGCCGCTGGAGGGCCTGGACCCCCGTCAACGCCTGGGCATGATCAACCTCCTGCGACAGGTCGCGGCCGAGGGCCGCACGGTCGTGGTGGCGAGCCACGTCCTCGAGGAGGTGGAGAGGTTCGGCTCCCGCGTGCTGGTCATCGCCCAGGGTCGCCTGGCCGCCGAGGGGGACTTCCGTGCCATCCGCGAGCTGATGGACGACCGCCCCCACCGGCTGCGGATCCGCACGGACCGGCCCCGGCCAGTGGCGGCCGGCCTGATCTCCTCGGGCGCGGCCACCGGCGCCTGGGTGCAGGGGGACGATGTCGTCGTCGTGGACACCGTCGACGTGGCCCTCTTCCGCCACCGCCTTGCGCCCGTCGCCCGCGAGCAGGGGGCGCGCCTGGTCGAGGTGGTGGCCCTCGACGACGACCTCGAAAGCGTCTTCCGCTACCTCGTGGGCCGGCGCTAGTCGGTGGCGGCCATCTTCTTTTTGATCCTGCGTACGCAGGTGACCCGCGGACGGGTCCTGGCCCTGGGCGCCGTTGCCGCCGTGGCCGTCGGCCTCGCCGTTGCCATCGACAGGTCCGCCAGCCCCTTCGACCGGGCTGAGGCTGCCTACGGCCTGGTCGACAACTACGGCCTGGCCCTGCTCGTGCCCCTCACCGCACTGGTCTTCGGCGCCGCCGCGCTCGGCGACCCGGCCGAAGACGGCACCCTCGTCTATCTGTGGCACCGCCCCGTCGCCCGGTGGAAGCTGGCCGCGTCTGCACTTGCCGGGGCCGTCGCCATCGCCGTTCCCTTCGCCGTGGTTCCCACCGCGCTGGCCGCAGCCGTCGCCGGTGGCGGAGCCGACCTCGTCGCCGGCGCCGCCCTCGCCTCCTTGGTTGCCGTCGTCGCCTACAGCACGCTGTTCATGGGTCTCGGTCTGGTGGTGCGCCGGGCGCTGGCGTGGGGCCTCGCGTACGTGCTCATCTGGGAAGGGTTCGTGGCCCGCAGTGGCACCGGACCGGCTCGTCTGTCGGTGCTGCTCTACGCCCGCTCGATCCTGGCCGAGGTGGCGGGGCACGCCCCGCCCCGCCTGGGCGCGTCGACCAGCGTGGCCATCGCCGTCCCGGTGGTGCTGGCGGCACTCGCGCTGGCAGCCACCGCTCAGTTCCTGCGCCGCATCGACGTCCGCTGAGGGACATCCCGCCGTAGTCCCGGCATCGCAGGAGGCACCCGGCCTCAGGGTGTAGTCTGCATGTGACGGTTTTCACAAGCTGCCCCCCGACCACAGGAGGCGCCTGATGGCACAGCCCGTCCCCGGCCTCACCACGGCCTCAAATCCTCTCACCCGCGCCCTGGAGCGGGACCCCGGCTTCCGGCGCGACACCGGCCTCGGCCGGATCTACCACTGCGGCAAGGCATCCTTCCGGGAGCTGTCCCCCACCGGCAGCCTCCACGTCATCATCGACGGCAGCCGGGTCTCGGCCCACATCGACCGGATCTCCCCCCTGCGGGCCCGGGACGACGGCTCGATCGGCTACTCCTGGACCAGGGCCGCGGCCCACAACCTGCAGGGAATGGCCGACGACGGCCTACGACTGCTGCGGGGCCAGCGCCGGCGTCACCGTTGCCGGTTGGAGTGCGACCTGATCTGGATCGACGACGACGATGCCGCCTCGGGGATCGATCCCGAGATCATCGAGGGGGAGATGAAGATCCCCTTCAGCGTCGTCGACGAGGCCGTGCACCTCATCGACAGCGAAGCCGCTCCGTGGAGCATCCAGCTCGAGGTGCGGGTGCCCGACCGGCTGGACGAGTCCCGCCTGCGGCAGGCCTTCTCCCAGGCGATGGCCCGCCATGACATGGCGCGCGCCCGCAAGGCGCCAAGTCGGCGGTCCCTGCACCAGGACCACTGGGAGATCCGGCCCGGGACCGACATCGACCCCCTCCGGGTGGTGGAGTGCCCTGATGACGAAGCCCTGTCCGCCATCCGGTCCGAGTTGCAGAGCCTGCCGGTGCCGCTGGCGGAGTCGCCGCCCCTGCGGGCCCGCCTGGCTCGTCACCCCGAAGGTGACGTGTTGATGCTCAACGCCAGCCACGCGGCGATGGACGGTTACGGAGCGCTTCGGGTCCTGCGCTCGGTGGCCAACGCCTATGCCGGCGATGAGGACCCCGCCCCCCAGGTCGGTGCCGCGGACGCGAGGGAGCACCTGGGCCGGCTGACAAGTGCAGGTCGCGCCATTCGCATCCGCCGGCGGCTGGCACTGGCCGAAAAGGCCCGGGACCTGGTGAGCCGCCCGGCCCGGGTGGCACCGGACGGCGCAACCGACGAAGCCGGCTACGGGTTCCACCACCTCGCTCTCTCGAAGTCGCTCACCCAGGCCCTCGTCGGCCTCGACGACGACGCCACCGTCAACGACGTCCTACTCGCGTCCCTGCACCTGGCCATCGGCCGCTGGAACGAAGGCCACGGCAAGCGGTGTCGGCGTATCGGGGTGCTGGTGCCGGCCAACCTGCGGCCCCCGCAGTGGCGCCACGACATCGTCGGCAACTTCTCACTACCGGCCAGGGTGTCGACGAGCGTTCGCCACCGGCGCCATCGCGACGCCGCCCTCCGCGCCGTGACGGCCCAGACCCGGCGGAAGAAGGCGACGGGAATGGGGACCGGGCTGCTCGAACTCCTGGACCACTCGCGACGGCTGCCGCTGTGGGCCAAGCAGACCCTCGTCATGGCGCTGCCCCTGTCCGGGGACCGTCTGGTCGACACGGCCATGCTGTCGAACATGGGCCGGCTCGACGAGCCGGTCTCCTTCGGTGCCGACGCCGGGGCCGTCGTCGAGGCCTGGTTCTCACCGCCGGCCCGGATGCCGCTCGGGTTGACGGTGGGGGCGGTCACCATCGACGACCGGGTGCACCTGGCCTTCCGCTACCGGCACCGGCTGCTGAGTGGCGACGCCGCCGCCCGCTTCGCGCAGCTGTACCTGGACGAGGTCGCCGCGCTGGTCGACCAGATCGAGTCCCGTCACGCCGCGGACGCCCCGGCTGGGGAGCGGGCCTCCTAGAGCACGTCGTCTCAGCCGCCGCCGGCCCGCTCCCGCAGGATGGAGGTGACGGCCTTGCCGTCGGCCTTGCCCTTCGTGCGCTTCATCACCTGGCCCACGAACAGTCCTGCCACCTTCGGGTCGCCGCCCTTGAAGCGCTCCCATGGTTCGGGGTTGGCGGCGATGACCTCGTCGATCACGATCTCGAGCGCCGTCGTGTCCATGGCCTCGAAGCCCCGGCGGGCGGCGATCGCCTCGGGATCGTCGCTCTCGCCGGCCAGCAGCGCGGCCAGCACCTGCTTGGCCTGGGTCGCCGTGAGCTTGGCGGCGGCCTCCATCGAGACCACCTTGGCGAACGATGCCGGCGAGAGCCGGCGGGCCCCCTCCAGGTCGGCGGCCACCTCGTTGGCAGCCCGGTTGAGCGCGATCCGGGCGTCGGCGCCGGCGGCGACGGCCTCGACCACGAGACCGTCGAGGTCGAGCTCGACCAGCAGGGCCACCGAGGCGGGGTCGGTCCCCGCAGCCTCGGCCAAGGCCCGCCGGCGCTCCCCCGGCATCGGGGGCAGAGCGCAACGAGCCGACTCGCGCCATGCCTCGTCGGGCACCAGAGGCACCAGGTCGGGCTCGGGGAAGTAGCGGTAGTCGTAGGCCTCCTCCTTCGAGCGCATGGAGGAGGTACGGCCCTCGTCTTCGTTCCAGTGGCGGGTCTCCTGCACGACCCGCCCGCCGGCCTGCAGCACGTCGACCTGGCGGGCCGCCTCGTAGTCGATGGCGCGTCCCAGCGACCTCAGCGAGTTCATGTTCTTGATCTCGCAGCGGGTCCCGAAGGTGGCGCTGTGGGCAGGGCGCACCGAGACGTTGGCGTCGACCCGCAGCGATCCCTCCTCCATCTTTCCGTCGGACGCTCCGGTGGCCACGAGGATGGCCCGAAGCTCCGAGACGTAAGCCCGCGCCTCGTCGGCGGAGCGGATGTCGGGCTCGCTCACGATCTCCACCAGGGGGACGCCGGCCCGGTTGTAGTCGACCAGCGAGTGGGTGGCGTCGCCGATGCGGCCGGCGCCGCCCATGTGGGTGGACTTGCCGGTGTCCTCCTCCATGTGGGCCCGGGTGATGCCGATGCGCTTGCCGGCGGGCAGCTCGAGCCACCCCTCCACGTTGATGGGCTCGTCGTACTGGCTCACCTGGTAGTCCTTCGGCATGTCCGGGTAGAAGTAGTTCTTCCGGTGGAAGATGCTCGGGCGGACCTGGCAGTGCAGCGCCTCGCCGATGCGCATGGCGTACTCCACCGCCTGGCGGTTGAGCACCGGGAGCGAGCCGGGAAGCCCGAGACACACCGGGCAGATGTTGGTGTTGGGCTCGTCGCCGAAGGAGTTGGGGCACCCGCAGAACAGCTTCGTCCGGGTGCGAAGCTCGCAGTGCACCTCGAGGCCGACGACGATCTCGTAGCGGGCGCCGTCGAGGGCCCCAGCCCCGCTCGCCTCTCGCTCGCTCACGCCGCGGCCTCTTCCAGTGCGGCGGCGACACGGAACATGGTGGGCTCGGCCAGCGCGTCGGCCATGACCTGCACGCCCACCGGCAGGCCGTCGTCGCCGGTCCCGAAGGGCACGCTCATGGCCGGGTGCCCGGCCAGGTTCGAGGGGATGGTGCAGACGTCGGACATGTACATGGCCATGGGGTTGGCCGTCTTGGCCCCGAAGGCGAAGGCGGTGGTGGGGGCGGTGGGCGAGATCAGGGCGTCGAAGTCGCCATAGGCGTTCTCGAAGTCGCGGATGAGCAGGGTGCGAACCCGCTGGGCCTGGCCGTAGTAGGCGTCGTAGTAGCCGGCCGACAGGGCGTAGGTGCCGAGCATGATGCGCCGCTTGACCTCGGGTCCGAAGCCGGCGGCCCGGGTGGCGCCGTACATGGCGGTGATGTCGTCGGCGTCGACGCGCATGCCGTAGCGGACACCGTCGTAGCGGGCCAGGTTGCTCGAACACTCGGCCGGGGCGATGAGGTAATAGGCGGTGAGCCCGTAGACGCAGGCCGGCACCGACACCTCCTCCACCTTGGCCCCCGCCGCCGACAGAGCGTCCGCAGCGCGGCTGACATGGGCGGCCACGTCGCCGTCGATGCCGTCCATGAGCTCGCGCACCACCCCCACCCGCAGCCCGTCCACACCCTCGTCGAGAACCGCTGAGACCGCCGGCGCCGGCTGGGGGATCGAGGTGGAGTCACGGGCGTCGTGGCCCCCGATGACCTCCAACAGCACCGCCGCCTCCGCCACCGTCGCCGCGAAGGGCCCGATCTGGTCCAGGCTGCTGGCGAAGGCGATGAGCCCGTAGCGGGAGACGCCGCCGTAGGTGGGCTTGACGCCGACCACACCGCACAGCGCGGCGGGCTGGCGGATCGACCCGCCGGTGTCGGAGCCCAGTGCCAGGGGAGCGAAGCCGGCGGCCACCGCGGCCGCGCTGCCGCCACTCGACCCCCCCGGAACCCGGCTGGGGTCGCGGGGGTTGCGGGTGGGCCCGAAGGCGGAGTTCTCGGTGGAGGAGCCCATGGCGAACTCGTCGAGGTTGGTCTTGCCGATGGCCACCGCGCCCGCGGCCCGGAGCCGCTCCACCACCGTGGCGTCGTAGGGGGGCCGCCACCCTTCCAGGATCCGGGACGAACAGGTGGTGGGGATGCCCCGGGTGCAGAGGTTGTCCTTGAGGGCCACCGGCACTCCGGCGAGCGGACCCGGATCCTCTCCGGCCGCCACCCGCCGATCGACCTCGTCGGCCGCAGCCCGGGCCTCGTCGGCCAGCACGAGGTTGAAGGCGTGGATGTCGCCCTCGGCGGCCTCGATGACCCGCAGGTGCTCCTCGACCACGTCGCGGGCCGACCGCTCCCCCGAGCGGACGGCGCCGGCGATGGCCAGGGCGCCGCCCCCGCTCACGGCGCCTCGCCCAGGATGCGGGGCACCCGGAACCGACCCTCCTCGGCGGCCGGCGCCATGGCCAGCACCTCGTCGCGCTCGACCCCCGGCGTGACCTCGTCCTCCCGGAGCACGTTGACCAACGGCAGTGGGTGGGCGGTGGGCGGCACCTCGTGGGTGTCGAGAGCCTCGATGTCCGACGCGTGGTCGAGCACCGCCGCCAGCTGGCCCGCGAACAGCTCGACCTCCTCGTCCGTCACGTCCAGGCGCGCCAGCCTGGCCACGTGGCGGACATCGTCAGCGCTGAGCGAATCGGGCATCCTCGCGAGCCTAGGTGGCTGGTGTCTTGTGCGGCGCCGGTGCTCACTCCCTGGGGCCAGGCTCCGGGGGAGAAGAACCGGCCTCGGCAAACAACACGAGGTGCGCCCTTGGCCGGGAACGGCGAAGTCATCGGCTTCGCATCGAAGCGTCCATCGCGAGCCCGACAACCCCCGCTACTTGACTCATGTCCGAGTCGTTGGCGAGAAGGATCGCTGCATGTCGCAGGGCCACCGAGACGATCATGCAGTCCACCATCCCCCGCGGCGTCACGCCGACCCGACGGCAGCGGCGGTAGATGCGCGCCGCCGCCTCGAAGTCGACTACCGGATCGAAGCGGAGAAGGTCGAAGCGCAGGAGCAGTTGACGGAGCTCCGATTCCCTCTTGTCATCCCGCGCCCCGGCGAGGACTTCCATCACCACGGGCTCCGTCACGGCGACTCCACCGTCGCCTTCGATGAGTTCCGTCAGACGCTGATCGACGGCGCTTCCGGTTGCCCGGTCGTAGTCCACCCATGCCGACGTATCGGCCAGGATCATCAGGGCGCAGCGGGTGTGGTGTCTTCGGGAACCTCGCCGATGGCGCCCGCCCCCCGCATGGCCAGCGCCTCGTCACGAGTCATCGGTTGACCTGCCAGATGGCGCAGGGCCAGATCGACGGCGTCCGTCTTGGTGCGAAGGCCGTACCGGTCCATGATCACTTGGAGGTAGAGGTCCTCGATCTCGATGTTCGTCCGTACCCTTCCCATACACCTATGATACACGCAGGGTGTAGCCTAGGTGTAGGGCCGTCGTCGCCACCCCTCCCCGCCCTCCTGCAGCCGAGGGGATCGCCCTGTTCAGCGACCGAAGGCGCTGGCGGCGAAAGCGACAGCGCGCCGTTCGACCTCGTCGCGGTCGTAGTCGAGCGTGGCCACGTGGCACGACCGCTCCAGCCACACCCGCTCGACCGGGCCGGTGACGGCCCCGGCCAGCAGGTCGCCGGCCGAGGTGGGGACGACGTGGTCGGTCCGGCTGGTCATGATCAGGGTGGGACAGCGGATCTGGCCGAGCAGCGGGGCCAGCGTCGCCTGGGCGTGGGCCAGCGAGAGCACGCAGCGCACGGGCACGGCGTCGTAGGCCAGCTCCCGGGCGTCGGGATCGGCGAGATCGTTGCCGATGGACGGCGTCACCTCGATGCCCTGGTCGAGGAGGCCGTTCAGGATGTCCAGGAAGGCCTGGCCGGGCGGCTCGACGGCGGGGTTCACCACGACGAGGGCGGCTACGTCCGGATGCCGCGCCGCCAGCCAGCAGGCGAGGGTGCCACCCATGGACAACCCGGCCACCGCCACCTTCGGGCAGCGGCTCTCCAACTCCATGAACGCCGCCTCGGCCGCGCTGGACCAGTCATCCCAGCTGGTGCCGGCCATGTCCTGCACCGTCGTGCCGTGGCCCGGCAACAGGGGGAGCTCGACGGTGAAGCCGGCGCCGGCGAAGGCGTTGGCCAGCCCCCGCATCGACTGGGGGGTCCCGGTGAAGCCGTGCAGCACCAGCACGCCGTTGCCGCTGCCGGCGGCCGAGAAGGGCTCCGC
>JAHWJU010000057.1:0-5098 GCA_019348255.1 Actinomycetota bacterium
CGGGGGGAGCCGTCGGTGGCGAGGCGCACGATGTACTGGCCGTAGGGCGACCTGCCCAGCTGCTCGCCGAGGCGGAGCAGGTCGTCCCGCTCGATGAAGCCCATCCGCCAGGCGACCTCTTCGATGCAGGCGATCTGTTCGCCCTGGCGGTGCTCGAGCACCTGGACGAACGTCGAGGCCTCGAGCAGCGAGTCGTGGGTGCCGGTGTCGAGCCACGCCATCCCCCGGCCGAGCTCGACCAGCCGGGCAGTGCCCTGGTCGATGTAGCGGTTGTTGATGTCGGTGATCTCGAGCTCGCCCCGCGCCGAGGGCCTGAGGTCGCGGGCGATCTCGACCACGTCGTTGTCGTAGAAGTAGAGGCCGGTGACGGCCAGGCTCGACTTCGGCTTGACCGGCTTCTCTTCGATCGACACGACGCGACCCTGCTCGTCGACCTCGACTACGCCGTAGCGCTGCGGATCCTTCACGCCGTAGCCGAAGAGCACGCAGCCGGTCTCGAGCGCCGCCGCCTCCAACAGCAGCGGCTGCAGGCCGTGGCCGTGGAAGATGTTGTCGCCGAGCACGAGGCAGCAGGTGTCGTCGCCGACGAAGTCGCGGCCGATCACGAACGCCTCGGCCAGGCCGTTCGGCTCGGGCTGCACGGCGTAACTGAGCGCCATCCCCACCCGCCCGCCGTCGCCCAGGAGCCGCTCGAACTGGGGCAGGTCGTGCGGCGTGGAGATGACGAGCACGTCGCGGATGCCGGCGAGCATCAGCACCGACAGCGGGTAGTACACCATCGGCTTGTCGTAGACGGGCAGCAGCTGCTTGGAGATGCCGAGGGTGGCGGGGTGCAAGCGCGTGCCGCTACCGCCGGCGAGGATGATGCCCTTCATCAGCCGAGGGATCCGCTCCTTCCGGGTCGAATGGCAGACCAACAGCTTCGCCGGTGGCCGCCCCAGTCTCTCCTATCGCGGGTGGAGCCGCCAGCGCCGCAACCGCTGTTGTTGACGGTGATCACCCCGCTAGCTTCAGCCGACACCTGTCGGGGAACCCAAGAGGCGGTGCGGGCGTGTACCCAAGCGAGACGTCGATGAGAGCACGGCAGTTGTGGGGTGCGCTGGTGCTCGTCGTCTCGCTCGTCGCCGCCCCGGGCGTGTGGATGGGCCGCGCCACGGCTGGTCCCGCTTCCCGTGCCGGCGGTGCGCCGGAGCTCTTGGTGAAGTTCGCGGAGGGGACCGAAGGGGCGGAGCGGGCGCGGGCGCTGGCCGCTCATGGGCTCAGTCGTCGCCAGGAAAAGGTCCACGACGAGCAGCTGGGGCGGATCGGATGGACGGCGGTCACGACGTCGGGCGTCGACGCCGGCCGGGCCCGCCGCGGCCTCACCCAGGAGCCGGGTGTGGTGGCGGTCGAGAAGAACGAGCGCCGGCGTGCCCTGGCCGAGCCCACCGACCCGCACTACCGCAAGGGACGCCAGCGGTACCTGGAGACGGTGCGGTTCCCCGAGGCGTGGGGGCGCCGGGACGCGGCGGTGACGCCGGTGATCGCGGTGGTGGACTCGGGCGTCGATCGGGACCACCCGGACCTCCGCGACCGCCTGCTGGCCGGCTACGACTTCGTCAACGGCGACGCCGACGCGTCCGACGACCACGGGCACGGCACATCGGTGGCCGGCGTTGCCGCCGCTGTGCCCGACAACGGCATCGGCGTCACCGGCGCCGCCTGGGGCGCCTCCATCCTGCCGGTGAAGGTCCTGGACGCCGACGGGGAGGGCTCGGACGCCGATGTCGCCGCTGGCATGGTGTGGGCCGCGGACCGCGGCGCCTCCGTGATCAACCTGTCGCTGGGCGGCGTCGCCGACTCCGCGGCATTGCGTGATGCCGTCGCCTATGCGAACTCCAAGGGTGCGGTCGTGGTGGCCGCCGCCGGCAACGGCCGAGCCGGCACCGCCGTCTTCCCGGCCGCCATTCCCGCCGTGGTGGCCGTCACCGCCACCGACTGGTCGGGCAACGTGGCGTCGATATCGGGCTACGGCGCCTGGGTCGACATCGCCGCCCCCGGCCTCGACATCGCGGCCACCACCATGTCGAGCCGCCCCTCCGAGACCTACGGAAGCGTGTCCGGCACGTCGTTCGCGAGCGCGCTGGTGGCCGCGGCTGCTTCGCTGGTGCGGGGAACCGACGCCGGCCTCAGCGCGGCCGGCGTGGCTTCCCGTCTCACTTCCACCGCCCGTGACGCGGGCCCCCCCGGCGTCGACCCCTTCTACGGGGCCGGGGTTCTCGACGCCGGCGCCGCCCTGGGATCTGCCCCGCTGGTGGCCGCCGCGCCCCCCGGCGACGACAACGACGGTCCCGACCGGGCCCCGCTCATCGCGGTGGCGGCGCCGGCGCCCGGAGTCCAGGCCACCGGCACCATCACCGGCACCATCTCTCCGGAGGGTGACGTCGACTGGTTCGCCTTCGAGGTCCCCGACCCGGGCTTCTACGGCATCACGGTCACGCCTCCGGAGGCGCTTCTCTACGGGGGCGGCCGGCGGGGCTGGGCGCAGGAGCGGGCCGAGGCGCTGGACAGTGCCATAGAGATCTTCGGGCCCGACCTGCGCAAGCTGCTCGAGCACGACCAGACGGGGACGGCCACACAGGAGTACGTCCGGCTGTCGGTGCTCACCAGCGGCCGCCACTACATCCGGATCGCCAACAAGCTGCCGACCCGCAGCCCCGGTGACTACACGATCCGCGTCGACCGGGGCACGAGCCCTCCGCAGCGCTTCACCGAGTACCAGCCCTACGACCTCGGCTCCCCGGGCGAGTCGGTGGCCATCGGCGACGTCACCGGCGACGGCCGGGCCGACGCCCTCTTGACCACGGGCAGCTACGACGATCCTGACTCCGCGCTTCGCCTCTGGGTCTTCGCCCAGCGGTCTGACGGCTGGTTCGACCCTCCGGTCAGCTTCCCCACGGGGTGGGGCACGCAGTTGGGTGTGGCCACCGGCGATCTGGACGGCGACGGGAAGCTCGATGCCGCCGTGGCCAACGAGACCGGCGTCCTGGCGTTCTACCAGCGAAGCGGCCAGCTCACGCCCGGGACCCGGATACTTGGCGCGGCCGACGCCCGCCAGGTCGAGATCGTCGACCTCGACGGCGACGGCCGTCAGGAGCTTCTCGTCGCCACCGGCACCGACCTGCTGTTGGGCCGTCGATCAGGAGCGGGCTGGTCCACCACGAGGTTGGGCGACGCCACGGTGGACATCGAGGTGGGGGACGTCACCGGTGACTCCAGGCTCGACATCGTCGCCGCCGCCGGCACCCAGCTGCGGGTGCACCCCCAGCGCGCCGACGGCACCTTCGCCGCCCCCACCTCCTATCTCGCCGGAGTGGAGGGCGCCAATGACCACGCCACAGCCCTGGCCGTCGGCGACCTCACCGGCGACGGCCGGGCCGATGTCGCAGCTTCGACGCCGTTCTGTTGGCGGCCCTGTCTCCACATCCACCCCCAGACCAGCGCCGGCACGCTCGGACCGCCTAGGAGCCACCAGACCCTCGAGGGCCTCGAGCCGATAGAGGCGGCCGACGTGAACCGCGACGGGCGAATGGACCTGGTGGGCGCCCACGGCGGGTGGGACAACGTCGGGGTCTTCCTGCAGACGGCGTCGGGCGAGCTCACCTTCGACGAGTACCACGACGTGCCGCAGTCCTCCCACTACCGGTCGAGCGGCCTGGCGGTGGGCGACATCACCGGCGACGGTGCACCCGACGTCATCACCGCCAACTACACGAGCGGGCTCGTCGTCCAGCGCCAGCTCACCGCGGCCTGGCCCGCGCTCCACCCGGCGTGGCTGCGCCACTCGACCCCGGCCGACGGATCCACGGCCGCGGCCACCAGCGTTGCACCAGCAGTCCGCTTCGGACGCATGCTCGACCCGGCGTCCGTGTCCACCGCAACGGTGTCGCTCCTCGACGGCAGGACCGGCATGGCGGTGGCCTCCGGAGTCTCCTACAACGCCGCTACGAGCACGGCCACCATCCAGCCCCAACAGCCACTGGCGTCGGCCAACCCCTACCGCATCGTCGTCTCCGGCATCCGGGACTCGCGGGGGGAGCTGCTGCGCGCCCCCATCACGGTCCGGTTCCGCACCACGGCTCCGGCGGACACCGCCCCGCCCGATACCCGGATCGTGGCCGGGCCATCGGGGCGGGTCCGTCTCGGCGGCGCCTACTCCTTCGCCGTCACCGCCAGCGAGCCCGGCACCCGCTTCGAGTGCCGCCTGCACACGGTGGAGTTCTACCCGTGCTCCCCGCCCTTCAAGGCCGACCAGAACTACGCCGGCACGTTCCGGTTCTCGGTCCGAGCCGTCGACGCGGCCGGCAACATCGACCCCACTCCAGCCGAACAGAGCTGGACCACCGTGGACGCGTCGTGGCCGGCTAACGACGACACACAGGACGCGCAGGTGATCAGCGGCTCGCAAGGATCGGTCACCGGGACCAACTTCCGGGGCACCCTGCAGGGCGGCGAGCCCTTCCACGGTGGCAACCCCGGCGGGGCATCGGTCTGGTACTCCTGGATCGCGCCCGGGACCGGGCTGTTCACGTTCGACACCGCCGGGAGCGCCGTCGACACCCTCGTCGGCGCCTACACCTGGTCGCCTGACCCCCGGGCCCTCGATCCCCTTCTGCCGGTGGAGGGCAACGACGACCCGCCCGGCGGCACCCACGCCCGCATCACCTTCCACGCCACCGCCGGCACCGAGTACATGATCGCGGTGGACAGCTTCTTCGACGAGTACTTCCAGCCCGGCGGCGACATCGCTCTCAGGTGGGCCTCGGCGCCGATCACCGACACCGTGGCGCCGGATACCACCATCACCAACGCCCCTTCGGCCACGACCACAGCCACGACGGCGCGGTTCGAATTCATCTCCAGTGAGCCGGCGTCGACGTTCACGTGCGCCCTCGACGGCGCCGCGCCGGCGCCCTGCGTCTCTCCCTACAAGGTGGCCGGCCTCAGTCCCGGCAGCCATCGCTTCTCGGTGCGGGCCACCGATGCGTCCGCCAACAGTGACCCCACCCCCGCGGTGCACACCTGGACCGTGTCGTCGGGCTCGACGACCACGTCCACC
>JAHWJU010000057.1:5198-13337 GCA_019348255.1 Actinomycetota bacterium
ACCTCGACCACCTCGACGGTGCCGCCATCACCTCCGCCGGGCGCACCCGGGCCGGGCCCATCCGCATCGTCGCCCGCTCACATCGCACCCGCTCGGTCCGGCTACTGGATGGTCGGCGCCGACGGTGCCGTCTACGCCTTCGGCGACGCGCCGCACCTCGGCAACGCCCCCGTGGGGCGGGTCACCGCCGTGGACATCGAATCCACCGCCAGCGGTAGGGGCTACTGGGTGGTCGACGCCGTGGGCCGCGTCTTCGCCTTCGGCGACGCCGCCTACCTCGGCAACGCCCCCTCGATGGGTGCCCACGAGAGCGTGACCTCCATCTCCGCCGTGCCCGGCGGCGCCGGCTACTGGCTCTTCACCACCCGTGGGCGGGTGCTCCCCTTCGGCGACGCGGCCTGGCTGGGGGACATGAGCCACGTGCGGCTCAACGGGCCGGTCCTCGACTCGGTCCCCACACCCAGCGGGCGGGGCTACTACATGGTCGCCTCCGACGGCGGCATCTTCACCTTCGGCGACTCGGCCTTCCACGGCTCGATGGGGAGCGTCCGCCTCAACGCGCCCGTCCAATCGCTCGTTCCCGACCCCGACGGGACCGGCTACTGGCTCGTCGCCTCCGATGGCGGCATCTTCGCCTTCGAAGCGCAGTTCCACGGCTCGATGGGCAGCACCCGCCTCAACAGGCCGGTCACGGGCATGGTCGGGTTCGGTCGCGGGTACCTCATGGTGGCCGAGGACGGTGGGATCTTCAGCTTTGGCGAGGCCGTCTTCGCCGGCAGCCTCGGCGCCGATCCACCGGCCACGCCCATCACCGCGGTGGCCTCACACCGATGAAAGCATCATGCTGTCAAACGCGGTGAGGTGTCGATCCTGGCCTTCCTCCGCCTGTCGACCCCGGCGAGCGTCGTGGTCGAGCCGACGACGCGGCACCTCCACGTCCTGGCCGGCCTGCTGGCCGGCGTGGGCACAGGCGGGAACCTCGTCAGCGACGCCCACCTGGCCGCTCTCGCCGTCGAGCACGACGCCACCGTGATCACCTACGACAACGACTTCGGACGCTTCCCCGGGCTGCGGTGGGAGCCCCCGGCCGTCAACGGGTGATCCGCTTGCCCACATCGAGGTGGGCGACCTTGGCGGCCGCCTGGCCGGCCACCCATCCTCTGGGGTCGACGTTGCGCACCCGGCTGCGCTCGAGACGCGGGAACGCCTGGTGCTTGGCCGCCTCGACCTGTTCGTCGCGGGAGGCGAGCACCGGGAGAAGGCGGTCTCCGTGGTCGGCCGTGGCCTCCTGGACGGTGGTCGCCGTGGCGGCCCGCAGGCGGCGGCCGATGTGCACCGCGAACGCCAGGACGAAGGACTCGCGGAAGCTCCGGGGGCTGGCCACGCCCTTGCTGGCCGCCAGCATGGCCGTGCTGCACTGGCTCACCAGCGAGGTGTAGAGGACGTCGGTGACGGCCAGGTCGGTGGGGAAGCCGAAGACGGTGGAGAAACCGAACTCCTTGCACCAGACGGCCTGGCAGCGGTTGGCTTCGCCCACCTGGGCCAGGAGGTTGGCCTTGCCCTTGGCGTAGGGGTCGTCGATCAGCACGCGCCTGCTCACGGGCTGGTCGGTGGAGCTGTGGCCGGCGCCGGCGGACAGGAGCGCATGGTCGATGGCGTAGCGGGCCATGAGCTCCTGGGCCTTCTCGGTGAGCGCCTCGGCCTCGGGCACGAACTCGGTCGACTCCGCCTTGGCCAGCAGCGCCCGGACCCTGGACAGGATCCGTTCGTCGATGGCCCCGGAACCGGGGCCGGGTGGCCGCGCCGGCGCCCGCCGTACCCGCGGCTCTCGCCCCCAGGCGGAGGGTGGCTCGCCCACGGGCGGAAGAGGCGGCGCCGCCCACAGCACGGCCAGGAGCTGTGCGGCGCGGAGAAGGGCGTCGACGGCGCCGAGACCCTCTTGATCGGCCCAATCGCCCACGAAGCAGCCCGACGACGGGCAGCCGGCGGAGGCGCCACCGGCCCGGCCCGTCGCCCGTAGGTCGGCTTCGAGGTCGTCGAGCTGCTGCAGCCAGGCGGCGTCGGCGCCGGGGTGGCCTCGCCAAGGCGCACCATCGGCCGTCACCAGCCGCACCAGAAGCCGGCGCTCGGGGGCCGGCTGCTTGCGCCCGAAGGCATGCACGAGGTCGGCCGGCTGCCAACCCCGCTCCCAGGCCGCGCCGGCGGCGGCCCGCAGTGCCGTCGTCGCCGCGACAGCCGCCCCGCCTCGGCCCCACGCCGCGGCGAGCACCGTCACGATCTTGTCGGCCACCAGGTCGTCACCGCGGGCGAGGGCGTCGGCAAGGTGGGCGAAGCCATCGGCCACGAAGCGGGGGTCGTCGACGGCCCTGAGCCGGTGCTGGGCCGCATCCGGCCCACCCCCACCGGCGCGGCCGGCCCGATGCTGCGTCTCCCGGCGTCGCCGGCGGTTGCGCTTGCCCATGAGGAGCGATCGTAGGAGGGGGGTGCGACATCGACGGAGACCGGCGCCAGGCCTTCTGACACGATGATCCGGTGCAGCGGAGCCGGTGGGGCCTGCGGGCGGTGGTGTTGTGGTGCCTGGTGGGGCTGGCGGTGGCGCCGCAACCGGCTCGGGCGGCAGTGACCGCGATCACCCCGTCGCGCGCGCAGGTGACGCCGGGCCAGGGCGCCTCGGCCAGGGTCAGCGTGCAGGCTGCCGGCGTCACCTGCCTGGAGGTGAGGGTGACGCCCGAGGAGCCGACGGTGGGCGCCTCGGTGGCCAGGAGGTGCAGCGACGAGGCCAGCTGGACCACCGGCCTCAGCGTGTCGACCACGTCCGACACGCCACCCGACACCTATGTGGTGGAGGTGCGCGACCGGGAGTCGTCGGCGACCTTCCGCCTGGACGTGGTCCCCCCGCCGCCCCCGCCCACGACCACGACCACGGCCACGACGATCCCGCCCACGACGACGGTGCCCCCGACCACCACGGCCCCCACCACCACGACGACGACCGAGCCGCCCACGACCATCCCGGAGCCGACGACCACGGCCCCGCCTGAGCCCACCACCACGGCGCCGGCGCCCGCCGTGGACGCAGCCTTCGCCAGCCTCGGCGCCCTGGTGGACAAGGGGATCCCGAGCGAGGGCATCTTCCTGCCACTCGTCGACCCCGCCTACCGGGTCTGCCTGCCGCTCACCAAGCCCTGCGCCGGCCGCGACAGCGCCATCGTGCTGGTGCCCGCCCGTGGTGCCGAGATCGGTTGGGCCGAGCCTCCCGAGGACGTCCGGCCGCCCCCGGCGCTGGCCGCCGGCCACGTTCCCGCGCTCGCGCCGGTGGGAGTGCCACCGCCCGACGCGGCGGTGCGCACCTACGTGTTGTTCGTGCTCGACCTGACGACCCCGGGGGGCAGGGTGGCGGCGCTGGCCCGTGGCCTGGACGAGCGGGGTGCCATGACCGCCCCCACCGAGGAGCACCCGGTGGTGGTGCCCACCGTCGAGGCTCTCGAGGTGACCGAGCGGCCGGCGGCCCCGGGGAGCACCACGCCCTTCGCCAGGCCGTACCGGCTCAGGTCGGCGGCGCTGACGGAGGCGTCGCCGGCGCTACCTCTCGTCGCCGGCCCGCTCCGCCAACTGCTGTTCGCGGTGCGGGCCGATCCGGCCTGGGACCTCAACCGGGAGTTCCTGCCCCTCCTGGGCAATGGCAGCGTCCCCTATCTCGTGCGGGGGCCGACGGGACCGCCGGGACTGTTCGTGCCGGTGCCGCCGGGCCTGGACGCGCCGCCGGGACCCGCAGACCAACGGGCCCCCGACGCAGCGGAGGAGGGAGCATCGGCGGTGAGGGTGGCCGGGTTGGCGCTGGCCATCGCCGCCGTGCTGGGCGGCATCGCCGTGTTGGTGCGGCGCCGGGGGGCGTTCCGGTCGTGAGGCGGGCACCTGCGCCGAGCAGCCGGGTAGGGTCGGCGGCCGTGTCGAGCGCCCTGGACAGGACCGATCCGTGCCCCCGGTGAACCGCGTGTTGAGCCCCGAGGCGGTTCCCGACCTGCAGGCCTACATCGCCGAAGGGGGCGGCGCCGCCATCACCGCTACCCGGGAGGCGGGCGGCGACGCCGTCCTGCGGGCCATCGAGGCGTCGGGCCTGCGCGGCCGTGGGGGTGGCGGCTTCCCCACCGGGGTCAAGTGGCGGGCCGTGGTCGACAACCGTTCGCCCAGCCTGCCCCCCACCGTGGTGGTCAACGCCGCAGAGGGCGAGCCCGGCTCCTTCAAGGACCGCACGCTGTTGCAACGCAACCCCTACCGGGTGCTCGAGGGGATGGTGGTGGCGGCGGCCACGGTGGGGGCGACGAGCCTGGTGGTGGCCATGAAGGGGACCTTCACCGAGGAGATCGCCCGGGTGCGGGCGGCGCTCGAGGAGGTACGGGAGGCGGGCTGGACCGAGGGGCTGGAGGTGGCGGTGGTCGAGGGCCCCTCGGAGTACCTCTACGGCGAGGAGACGGCGCTGCTGGAGGTCATCGGCGGCCGCGCCCCCTTCCCCCGCCTGGCCCCGCCCTTCCGCCACGGCACCTCCCTGGCGGGAGAGTTCTCCGAGACGACGGCGGGCCGGGTCATGGCCAGCGACTCCGACTCGACGGCGGCGCCGCCGGCGCTGGTCAACAACGTGGAGACGTTCGCCAACGTGGCCGGCATCGTCGCCAACGGCCCCGACTGGTTCCGGGAGATGGGCACCGAGAAGTCCCCGGGCACCATCGTGTGCACGGTGTCGGGACGGGTGCAGCGCCACGGCGTGGCCGAGTTCCCCATGGGGACACCGCTGGCCGAGATCATCGAGACGATCGGCGGCGGCCCCGAGGAGGGACGGGAGCTGGTGGCGGCCATGTCGGGGGTGGCCAACCCGCTGCTGCCGGCGGCGCTGTTCTCGACGCCGGCGACCTATGAGGACATGCAGGAAGCCGGCGCCGGCCTCGGCGCCGCCGGCTTCATCGTGTTCGACGACCGCACCGACTTCGCGGCGGTGGCGGCCGGCGTCTCCCGCTTCCTGGCGGTGGAGTCCTGCGGCCAGTGCACCCCGTGCAAGCAGGACGGCCGGGCGCTGTCCGAGCTCACCGACCGCATCAGGCGCTCGGAGGCGGACCCGCCGGACCTCACCGCGGTGGAGGACCACGTGCGGACGGTGGCCGAAGAGGCCCGGTGCTTCCTCGCCAGCCAGCACCAGCGGGTCCTGAGCAGCATCCTGGAGCTGTTCGGTGACGCCGTTGCCGCCCACACCACCGGCGGGCCGGCGGCCGACGAGGACCCGATCATCCCCATCGCCGGCTTCGACGACGACGGCGGCCGGTTCGTCCTCGACGAGAAGCAGCGCCGCAAGCAGCCCGACTGGAGCTACGACGAGGAGGACTCGGGCCAAGCGCCGGCCGACCGGGTCAACCAGCGGGCCGGCGACCTTGCCGGCGAGGACGCCGACGCCTGACCCACGTCTGGGCAGCCTGAGCTTCGCTATGCGGCGCTCAGCCTGCCCAAAGCCAGGTTGATCTGGTTGGCGACGGTTTCGGGCCGGCGCACCACGTCGCGCCAGGTGAAGCGCAGGACCGTCCAGCCGTGGAGGACGAGGAGGTTCTGGCGGCTGTCGTCGCCCTGCAGCCCCCGCACCGACGCCCGGCTCGACCAGCCGTCGACCTCGATGGCCAGCCTGTGGTCGGGGTAGGCGAAGTCGACCCGCACCTTCTGGCCGGCGAGGACGAGCTCGTGTTGGAAAGCCGCCGCCGGCAGCCCCGCCCGCACCAGCAGCCGAGCCATGCGGGGCTCCAGCAGGCCGTCAGCTGCTTCGGTGCCCAGGGCGCGGTCGTCAAGGACCCGGCGTAGTACGCCGGCGCCCCGCCGCCCCGGCCGGGCCAGCTCGTCGAGCGCCCACTCGACGCCGGCCACCGTGAAGAGCCGGTTGGCCAGAGCCAGGTCGAGGGCGTCTTCCACCACATCGGGACCGACCACGGATCCGAGGTCGACCACCACCCGCATGGGCCGGGTCACGGGGATGTGTCCCCTGCTCAGCCCCGGCTCCACTTCCAGGTCCCGCGAACGGTGCACCACCACCCCCGCCAGTTGGCGGGGGCGAGCGCGGGGAACGCTGATCTCGACGACGTCGCTGCGCCCCATCCCCCAGAGGCGGGCGGCCGCACGGTGAGAGGCGAGGGCACCGGGCCCCGCCGCCAGCACGGCGGCCAGCACCCGCTGCTCCCACCCGGGCGGTGCCCCGGCAAGGCGGTAGACCCCGGGGTGGCAGGCGATCAGCCGCCCCTCACCCAGCCAGCGCTGGATCTGGCCCCTGCTCATGCCGAGGTGCAGCAGCTGGGCCCGGGTCAACAACCCGTACTGCCGACGTGCGATCTGATCGAGCGTGCGCAACACGCCCCCTCCTCTGTCAGTTCGGGCAGCTTGGTGTTCGCCTGGCGAAGCTCAGGCTGCCCAAACTGCCGGGAGAGTCGACGGGGGAAGGGGTGGCGGCCACGGTAGGGCCTGGAGCGGGCGGGGACAATGGGCGGGGGTAGGGTCGCCGCGGTGGAATCCACGCCCGCTCCCCCGATCGTCGTCACCCACCGCCTCGGGGGCGAGGAGGCGGCCACGGGCGAGGTGGCGCTGCACCCCGACCTCGACGCCTTGGAGCTGGCCGGCGTGACGGAGCTGCCAGTGGCCCAGGGGGCCGGTGTGGCCGTCATGGTCCACGACCGCCAGGACGGGTCGTGCGTGCTGTCGGGGCCGCCGGGCTGGTTGGGTGCTGCGGTGGCCGGCGGTGACCTGGTGGCCTTCCGGTGGGACGGCTCGGCGCTGGCGGTCGAGCCGGTCGAGCCGGTCGAGCCGGGCAGCGCCGGCGCCGGCGACCTGGGCGGGGCGCTGGCCCGGGCCTTTGCGGCGCGGCCGGAGCCGGTCGCCTTTTTGACCGAGGTGCTGAAGACGGCACTGGACGAGGAGCCGGGGCTGCTGGCGGGGCGGCCGGCACCCATGGGCCACGTTCTCGACCAGGCCGGCCTGGAGTACTACGAGGGCCTGGTGGGGCCGCCCGGCACCGACTGGGCCGGCCTCCAGGCGGCCCAGGACCGCCAGGACCGGATGGCGCACCTCGCCGTCACCTTCGGGCTGTCCCGCGCCGGTCTGGAGGCGCTCAACCTCCTGGTGGGCGCGCTCGATCAGCCCGAAGCCGGCGCCGGCGAGGAGCTCCCCGCCGTCGAGGACGCCGGCGCCGCCGAGGCGGCGGCCGCGCTGGCCAGCGAGGACGGTGTCGCGCCCGCCTTCCTCATGGCCGTCGACCGGCTCACCGACTCCGGCCCCGACCGGGTGGAGCGTCTCGCCGGCCGGTGGCTGCGCGCCGCCCGCGGCCGACAGCGCGGCCCGGCGCTGTGGGTGCAGGCCAGCTGCGCCGAACTGCGGGGTGACCAGGACCGCCAGGAGCAGCTTCTGGCCGAGGCCATCGCCGCCCACCCGTCGTACCGGCCGGCGCTGCAGGACTCGGCCTGGTACGCCTCCGACCGCGGGCAGCCCGGTCGGGCCGCAGCCCTGCTCGCCACCGCCGGCGTGGCCGCCGACGACCCGTGGCGGCGGGCGCTCGAGCTGTTCTCCCGCCCCGGCCCGAACCAGGGCCCCCGCAACGAGCCCTGCAAGTGCGGCTCCGGGCGCAAGGCCAAGTCGTGCTGCCTGGCCGCCAACGGCTGGCCCATCGAGGCCCGCCTTCCCTGGCTCTACGACAAGGCCCTGTCGTTCCTCCACCGGCCGCCCCAGCGCGCCGCGGTGGCCGAGGCCATGGGCGGCTTCCCCGAGGACTCCTTCCTGCAGGACCTGGCCCTGTTCGAAGGGGGTGTGCTGCCCCGGTTCCTCGAAGCCCGCGGCCCCCTGCTGCCGAGCGACGAGCGGGAGCTGGTGGAGTCGTGGGTCGGGGTCCGCCGGCGGCTGTGCGAGGTGACCGACCTCAGGCTGGACGAGGCGCTGGTGCTCGAAGACCTCCTCGACGGCGAAACCTTCGAGGTGCGGGAGAAGGCGGCCACCCACCACCTCATCCGGCACCGGCTGGTATTCGTGCGGGTGCTGCCCGACGGGCGGGGGAACCTGCAGCTGGTTGGCGACGTGATGCTCGTGCCCTTCCGCCGCCACCAGAGCCTGGTCGAGCTGCTGGCC
>JAHWJU010000058.1 GCA_019348255.1 Actinomycetota bacterium
CCCGCGGTACGCCACCGAGTCCGAGGCCGAGCCCGACCTCCTCAGGTTCGGGAGGTGAAGCGCCTCGTCGTCGTGGGAGTGGTCGTGGCCGTCTTGGCCGTCGTGGCCGATTTCATGGCCAGGGCCTACGCCGAAGGTCGCATCGAGGCGGTGGCCGAGCGGCGAGGCGGCGTCTCGACATCAGCCGAGGCCGCCATCGGCAGCTTCCCGTTCCTGCCGGGGCTGCTGGGCTCCGGCAACGCCGGAAGGCTGAACGTCCACATCACGGGTTTTGTGGCCGGAAGGCTCCGCATAGCCGCCATAGACATCGACATCGACGACCTTCGCGTCGACCAGAGCAAGCTCCTGCAGCGCGAGGGAGTAGAGGTCACCGCCATCCGGGACACAACGGTGGCCGTGGAGCTCACCGGGCCCGATCTGGCGTCGGCGACGCGACTGCCGGTCACCATCCGACAAGGAGAGGTACGGATCTCGGTGGCGGGGCAATCGGTCGCCGTGACGCCGACCATCACGGCCGGGGGTTCCCTCAGCCTGGGCGGCGCCGGAGTGGGTGCGTCGGCGCTGGGCCTCGAGTCCACCGGCCTCACCGCCTGCACCTCCACGGGCGTCGAGGTGCAGGGCGACCGCCTGCGGATCACCTGCACCACCGACGAGATCCCTCCCGTGCTGGTGCGCTCCGCGCAGCGCCGCCCGTAGCCTTTGGGGGCGCCCGTCAGGAACTGCAGGACAGCATCGAGCAGCCCACCCGCCGGCGGGCCCACTCCGGACGGCGGGCCGCGAACCGCTCTCGACCGGGCTGGTCGTCATAAGGGCGACGGAGCACGTCGAGCAGTTCCCCGATGAGCGAGATATCGCCCTGCTCAGCCGCGTCGATCGCCTCCTGGGCCAGGTAGTTGCGCAACACGAAGCGGGGGTTGAGAGCATCCATCCGCCGGCGTCGCTCCTCGTCGTCGAGACCGCCCTCCACCACCCGCTGCGCCCAGAGCCGGAGCCACCCTGCAAGCCGGGCGCGCACCTCGCCCACCAGCTCCTCGGGCCGGTACCACGCATCGGCCAGAGGAGCGATCAACTCCTCGTCGGAGAGCCGGCCGTCCCGGTCGACCGGCACCCGGGCCAGGTCTCGGAAGAACAGCACCTGGTCGATCTCGGCCGAGGTCAGCACACCCATAAGCTCGTTCACCAGCGCGTCGTCCCCGTCGCGGGGCCGGGCCCAGCCGAGTCGCTCGGCCATCATGTTGCGAAAGCCCCGCTGGTAGCTCTGGCTGTAGTGGTCGAGCGCCGCCTCGAGAGGGTCGGCCTGATCCGTGAGCTGGAGCAATGCATTGCCCAGTTGCAGCAGGTTCCAGTGGGCGACCTGGGGCTGGGCGCCGTAGCGGTAACGGCGGGTGTCGGCATCGGTGGTGTTGGGGGTCCAACCGGGGTCGAAGTTCTCGAGCCAGCCGTAGGGGCCGTAGTCGATGGTGAGGCCCAGGATCGACATGTTGTCGGTGTTGAGGACTCCGTGGACGAACCCGACCCGCATCCACTCCACCACGAGGGCGGCGGTGCGGCGACATACGTCTTGGAACATCGCCGCCACCGCCTCGTCAAACGTCCCGAGGCTCTCGGCGGCGAGATCCGGGAAGTCGGCGCGGATGGTGAACTCCACGAGCTGACGCAACAGCTCGAGGTCGCCCCGGGCGGCGGGCAGCTGGAAGTTGCCGAACCGGGTGAACGACGGTGCCACCCGACACACGACTGCGCCCGGCTCCGGGCGGGGATTGCCGTCATAGAGAACGTCCCGCAGAACCGACTCGCCGGTGGCCACCAGCGACAGCGCCCGCGTGGTGGGCACGCCCAGGTGATGCATGGCCTCGCTGCAGAGGAACTCCCGCAGCGAGGACCGCAGAACGGCGCGGCCGTCGGCCCGTCGCGAATAGGGCGTCGGTCCTGCCCCCTTGAGCTGCAGTGTCTGGTGGTTGCCGTGACGGTCGAGGACCTCCCCCAGCGCGATGGCCCTTCCGTCTCCGAGCTGGCCCGCCCACCTGCCGAACTGGTGGCCCCCGTAGTTGGCGGCGAAGGGGTCGGCTCCTGCCGGCACGCGGTTGCCGGCGAAGACCACTGCGAAGTCCTGCGAGGCGCACAGCTCGGGGGCCAGGCCAAGGAGCTCCGCCACCTCCGGCGACCACGCCAGCGTCGACGGCGCCGGGACCGGGGTCGGCTCGACCCGGCTGAAGGCGGCGCCGTGCACCTGCCGGCGCCGGTTCGAGGTGTCGGGGTCGGCGGGCAGCGCGGCCGTGAAGCGGTTGTCGAAGGCCAGCGAGTCGAGGTTCGCAACCGGGTCGAGCACCGGGACGCCGAGTTGCCGGGATTGCACCATCAGGTGACCGTACCCCCGGGCCCATCCCTATCGGCGCGGCCGCCCAGAGAGGTTTGGGGGGTTGGCCGGGGGTGCAGAGACGGTTGCGGGGCCGACACTGAGGCATGCCGAGCGATCCGCTGGTCACCACCTGGCTCATCGACCACGCCGTCGCGCTCCTGGCCGTGTCGGTGGCATGCACGGTGGTCGGCGAGCACCTTCTGGGGATGCGGCGGCGACACCTCGACGCCACCGGCTCCGCCACCTCGATCGTCGCCGGCGCCGCCTACCTGGCGACCAAGGCTCTGGTGTCGAAGGGCTTGGTGTTCGGTCTGGCGCTGGCGGTGTACGACCGCCGCCTGTTCGACCTCGACTGGACCAACCCCGTCGTGTGGATCGGGGTGTTCGTGGCGCGGGACTTCCAGTACTACTGGATCCACCGGGCCGAACACCGGGTCCGGGTGCTGTGGGCCTCGCACATGGTGCACCACTCCCTCGAGCGCTTCACCTTCACCTCCGCTGTGCGGCTCCCATGGATGGAGTCGGTGTACAAGCCGGCGCTGTGGCTGTGGGTACCTTTGGTGGGCTTCCACCCGGCGGCCTTCGCCGCCATCGGCGCCCTGGTGCTGGCGGTCGGCCAACTGCAGCACACCGAGCTGCTCCGCCGGCGGACACCACTCGACTGGGTGTTCGTGACGCCGGCCACGCACCGCGTGCACCACGGGTCGAACCCGGAGTACCTGGATCGCAACTTCGGGTCGATGCTGGTCGTCTGGGATCGCATGTTCGGCACCTATGCGGCCGAGACCGCTCCCGTGGTCTACGGGCTGGCAGGGGGCAAGCGGGTGGCGACGCCGGCTCAGGCGCTGCTGGGAGGCTTCCCCGCGCTGGTGTCGTCGATCAGGAGCCAGCACGGTGTGCGGGCGCGGGCCCGTCACCTGGTCGCCGCTCCCTAGTGGGCGGGGATCTCAGGCGGAGTCGATGCCAACCACTTCGACGACGAACCAGAGGGTTTCGTCGCCGAGGATGTCGGGCGGCCGTCCGGCGGCACCGTAGGCCTGTTCGGGGGGAATGCCCAGCAACCGTCGACCGCCCACCTTCATGCCGGGAATGCCCGCCTGCCAACCCTGGATCACGCCGTTGAGGGGGAACGTCGCCGGCTGGTTGCGGGAGTACGACGAGTCGAAGATCTTCCCGGTGGAGCAGGCCACGCCGATGTAGTTCACGCTGATGGTCGCGGTGGCGGCGACAGGCGGGCCCTCACCGAGCTGCAGATCCTCGATCACCAGCTCTTCGGGAGGAGCACCCTTGCGGACCGGAACGGCGGGGGCTCCCGGGGGCAGTTCGTCGGACACTCCCACACAGGGCTTGCCGGCCGCCGACGCAGACCCGGCGGGCGGAGCGGTCGTGGTCGAAGACGCCGACGTCATGTCGGTGTCGTCGCCGCCCCTGGTCAGCACCAGGGCCCCGACCGCCAGTGCGACCACGGCGGCCATGGCGACGGCCCACCAGCGTTGCCGTCTCCGCCGTGCCGCTGCCGCCGCCGCGGCCCGTCTCGCCTGGCGGCGGGCGCGCTGGCGCTGAGTCTGTCGACCGCCCACGCAGCGACGGTAGCAAGACCGTCCATCGCCTGGAGCTCCAGCCGGCATCACGAAGTCGGTGTGCTGCATCACGACCAGGGTGTGGAGGCCGTCACACCTGACCAGGAGCCCGAGAGGTGGTCCTGCAACTGCGTGACTGCGAGACTGCGGGACGTGGAAGCGATCGCGGCAGACGATGCCCTGCGCCGGGACATCCGCCTGCTCGGCTCGATGCTGGGCGAGACGCTGGTGCGCCAGGTCGGCGTCGAGCTGCTCGAGCTGGTCGAGCGGGTTCGCGCCCTCAGCCGCGAGGGTCGCGAGGCCGGTGACACCGACCACATGGCGACGCTGCTCGACAACGTCGATCTGCCCACCACCATCTCTCTGGCCCGGGCCTTCTCGTCGTACTTCAACCTGGCCAACGCGGCCGAGCAGGTGCATCGAGCCGCGGCCCTCGACCGCGGCCGGGCCGCCAACGGGAGCGCGATTCGCCAACTGGCCGATCGGGTGGCGGCCGACCCGGCGGCGGTGAAGGCGCTGCAGGGCTGCCTGGAGCGCATCGAGCTGCGGCCGGTGTTCACCGCTCACCCCACCCAGCTGGCCCGCCAATCCGTGCTGACCAAACTGCGGCGGGTGGGCGAGTTGCTCGAGTTGCGGAGCCGCACCGCTCCGGCCGACCACGACCGGATCGACGAGAGCTTGGCCGAGGTGGTCGATCTCCTGTGGCAGACCGACGAGCTTCGCCGGGAGCGCCCCACCCCGAACGAGGAGGCGGGGGCGGTTCTGTTCTACCTGTCGGACCTGGCCCGCAACGTCGTTCCCGGCGTGATCGACGACTTCGTCGGCGAGCTGCGCAGGATAGGAGTGGAGCCGAGCCCGGATGCGGTGGCCCTGAGATTCGGCAGCTGGGTGGGCGGCGACCGTGACGGGAACCCCAACGTGACACCGGAGGTCACGGTGGCCGTGCTGGAACAGCAACACGAGTCGGGTATCGCCCTGCTCCTCGCCAACGTCGACGCTCTGGTCACGCAGCTGAGCCTTTCGACCCAGATCATCGGCATCTCCGCCGAGCTCGAAGAGAGCCTTGTCGCAGATGCGGCTCAGCTGCCCGAGGTCGTTCAGCAGTACGGCCGGCTCAACGCGGAGGAGCCGTACCGCCTGAAGGCCTCGTTCATCCGGGAGCGGCTTCGCAGAACTCAGCGCCGGCTGGCAGATGCTCGGCCGCTGCCGGCGCCCGACGAGTACCAGGACGCCGGCGCCCTGCTCCGGGATCTCGGGCTGCTCCGGGAGTCGTTGCTCGCCAACCGGGGACAGCTCATCGCAGAAGGGTCCCTGGCCCGGCTCATCCGCACCGTGACCTCCTTTCGGTTCCACCTGGCTCAGCTGGACATCCGGGAGCACGCCGAGCGTCACCACGTCGTACTGGCCGAGCTGATCGACGGTCTGGGCGACCTCCGAGAGCCGTATGCGAGCCTGGAGCGGCCGCAGAGGGTGCAACTGTTGGGGCGGGAGCTCGGGAACCGGCGACCGCTGATGGGCCCGGTCCCCAGGCTCGACGGCGAAGCGGCCTCCATCTTCTCGCTGTTCACGACCATTCGCTCGATCCTCGACCGGTTCGGCGGCGATGCCGTGGAGAGCTACGTCGTGTCGATGACGAAGGGAGCGGACGACCTCCTGGCGGCGGTGGTCCTGGCACGGGAGGCGGGGCTCGTCGACGTCCACTCCGGCGTGGCCCGGATCGGCTTCGTTCCGCTCCTCGAGACGGTCCAGGAGCTTTGCTCGGCGGGCGAGATCCTCGATCAGCTGCTGTGCGAGCCGGCCTACCGCGCCGTCGTCCGCCACCGTGGTGACGTCCAGGAGGTGATGCTCGGCTACTCGGATTCGAACAAGGAGGCGGGCATCACGACGTCGCAATGGGAGATCCACAAGGCCCAGCGCATGCTCCGCGACACCGCCATGCGCCACGGCGTGCTCCTGCGCCTCTTCCACGGACGAGGCGGCACGGTTGGACGGGGTGGTGGGCCCGCCCACGATGCCGTTCTGGCCCAGCCCTTCGGCGTCGTCCAGGGCCCGATGAAGCTCACCGAGCAGGGGGAGGTGATCTCCGACAAGTACCTGATGCCGAACCTGGCCCGCCACAACCTGGAGCTCACCCTGGCCGCCCTGGCGAACGCGACGGTGCTGCACCAGACGTCGCGGCTGTCCGAAGAAGTGCTCGCGAGATGGGACCGGACCATGGACTCGGTCTCCGCGGCGGCGGCCGACTGTTATCGGTCCCTTCTGGCCCGCGACGGCTTCCCGGAGTACTTCAGGGCCTCCACCCCGGTCGAGGAACTGAGTGGGCTGAACATCGGTTCGCGCCCGGCTCGGCGGGCGGCGGGGACGACTAGCTCTGGGCTGGAGACTTTGCGCGCCATTCCCTGGGTCTTCGCCTGGACGCAGCCCCGCCAGATCGTCCCCGGCTGGTTCGGCGTGGGCTCGGGACTGGCGGCGGCCCGCGCCGCCGGCGAGGGCGGCGTTCTGGCCGAGATGTACCAGGGCTGGCACTTCTTCCGGACCTTCGTCTCGAACGTGGAGATGGTGCTGTCCAAGGTCGACCTCGGCGTGGCCCGCCGCTATGTCGACCGCCTCGTCGACCCATCGCTGCACCACATCTTCGACGTCATCCAAGCGGAGTTCGACCTCACGGTCTCCGAGGTGCTGGCAGTGAGCGGAGCCAAGGCCCTGCTCGAACGCCAGCCGGAGCTCAGACGGACCCTGGCCGTCCGTGACCTGTACCTGGACCCCATCAGCCACCTGCAGGTCAACCTCCTGTCCCGCTGGCGGAGCAGTGGCGAGCCCGATGCCCTCCTGCGCAGGGGTCTTCTTCTCACCATGAACGGCATCGCGGCAGGGTTGCGCAACACGGGCTGAGGCCGGCGCCGCCCGGTGGGTTCAGCCCAACAACGCCCGCAGTGGGGGGAGCAGCTCGTCCAGCAGGAAGGCGTTGGGGGCCCCGCGGCTGGTCGTCACCGCCTTGGTCCCCGCCAATCCGGCCAGCTGGACCTCCTTACCCGCATACTGGGGATCGCGCAGGTCGCGCCAGGGGATGACGTGTTGCGGGTGGCGCTTGTGCGCCACGCCGGCCGGCGACAACACGAGGTCTGCGACCTGCACCGTCTCCCCTGCCCGAACCGCCTCGGCCATCTGGCTGGCGAGGCGGGGCCCCGCCATTGCCCTCGTCGCCTCCCACAGGTAACCCGACGCCCGGGCGATGACGTCGCTGGTCTTTCTCGTCAGCCCCGTACACGTCGCCTTGTGCTCCCGCCCGTCGATGGTCGTGTAGGCGATCGTCACGCTGAAGCCGGACTCGGTCGACTTGAAGGGGAAACGGGCGGACTCGACGTCGTCCCACCGCACCGTCGCGTCTTTGAACGAGATGGCTTCGTCGGACAGAGCGAACCGGACCTTGGTCCCGCGGATGCGGCCGGGCAGTTCCAGCGTCCAGCGCCACGGATCCTCACCCGGAGCGAACGGCGGGACGGGCGCAGGAGGCAGTACGGCGACGGCTCCCGGCGTGGGCGCGATCGGCGGCGGCGCTACGGCGGCGGGATCTTCTCCCGCTGACCCTGTACCGCAGAGCACCTCGCGAAGTGCCGCCCACTCGCCTTGCAGTGCACCCTCCACGAGATCACCCAGCGGGACGGACTCGCCCGTGGGGCCGGCCAGTTCGACTGGTCCCGACCACGACACCCGCCACCGAAAGCCCCGCGCCCCCACCGCTTGCCTGGCGGCCACGCCGGTGAGCGCGGCGCGAAGAACGGCATCGCGCTCATCGGGTCCGCCGGCCCGCCATCCGGCGCTGATCAGTGCCGCGGCCAGCTCACGATCGCGGCCACCGCGTAGAGCCGCTTCGAGCCCCTGGAGGCCCGGAGCCAGACCCAGACGGGTCAGCACGGCATCGACAGTGGATGCCCGGGCCTCTTGCTCGGGTGCGACCACCAGGTCTCCCCACTCGTCCCAGGTGGCGGGGGCCAGCTGGTCGACCTCCACCACCGTCGCCAGCCACCGATCGTTGGCGCTGCGGATCCAGGCATCGGGGTCTCGCAACAGCCAGCGGGCGGCGCGGCCGTCCGGAGGAGCGTCGGCGGTTTCGGGCAGTGCCGCCACCCGGGAGATGCGGATCGGCGTGGGCGGATGCGAGGCCCAGGGGTCGGCGTCGGTCTGGTGGTCGTCATCACCGGACTGGAGTTGCTCCAGGCTGCGCTCGTCGCTGAGCAGGGCCTCCATGCCTCCGGAAAGATGCGTCGGCCGGTGACCCGTCTGCAGCAACGGACCGAGGTACGCCTGATGGAGCACGGCCTCCGCCCGCGCCGCCACCTCGACCGTACGCAGCGCGTCAGCGGCGGCCTGCCGGCCCGCCACCCGCACGGCGGCCCGATCGGCCACGAGCTCTTGGCCCCGGCGCACCGCGGCGGTGATGCGGTGCTGCAGCTTCCAGTACGCCACGAAAACCTGGGCGAGGTCGCGGCCGCGCAGTGATTCGATCATTCGGCGAAGGGCGATCTCGGTCCGATAGGTGACAGGACCGAGCCGCGTATCCCCACCGGCGAAGTGGCCCAGCTCGTGGGCGAGCACGGACCGCAGCTGCGACACCGTCAACACGTCGAGCAACGGCGTACCTATGGCCAGCGTGCGCCGACCCGGAACCAGCCCCAGCAGCGGCCCGAACTCGCGGACGTAGGCATTCACGGCGGCGACGAGGACGATCCGGTCCGGCGGCGCCGCCCCTGCCACGGCCGCGATCTCCCGCACCGTCGCGTGCAGCTCCGGCTCGGCATCGGCCGGGACCTCCACCTCGTCCTCCGGTTCCGGCGGCCGCCTCACCATGGCGATCAGCGCGCGACCGAACGCGGCCACGACCGCAACGGTGGCGATGACGACAGCGACCTGTATCCTCCCCAGCCTCCACATGACGACGTTGATGGCGACGAGGGCGGCGACGAGGCCGATGGCTAGTACGAGGACGCCGGCGAGAAGGGCGACCGCCAGCAGTGCCCGGCCCGTCAGGCTGCCACCGCCCTGGGACGAGTCGTCAGTCGGGGCCGGGGGCAGCTCCACTGGCGGCAGGCGCAGGAGCGGGGGGGGTTCCACTTGGGGCATGCCTCCGGTGTCGGGCTGGGCAATACCGACCTGAAGCTACCGGGTGTGGCAAGGGCAACCGGCAACCGACTCTCCGCGGGCCACCGGGGTGAATCACGGGGCTACGGGAAGGAACGACCCATGCCCGAACGAGTTCGCTTCTACTTCGACCCCATCTGCCCCTGGTGCTACCAGACCTCGCGGTGGGCCCGACGTCTCGAGGAGCTCGGCGTAATCGAGATCGACTGGGGCTTGTTCTCCCTCGAGCTCCAGAACGCTGGGAACGAACCAGAAGAGCTCGCCGCAGCCCACGTGAAGTCCGGCCTCGCCCTCCGCACGGCGGTCATGGTCCGCGGCGCGGCCGGCGCGGCCGGCGTGGGCCGCTTCTACAAGTCACTCGGCCGGCGCGTGCACGAGCACGGCGAACCACTGGAGGAGCCGGCAACCGTAGAGGCCGCCCTCGTCGATGTCGGGCTCGATCCAGCCCTGTGCGACGAAGCGTCGCAGAACGAAGCCGCGACGGAGCAGGTGGCGATCGAGCACCGGGAGCTGTGCGAGCGCACCCGCAGCTTCGGTGTGCCCACCATCGTCCTCGACGACGGTGACGGCCCCGCCATCTTCGGACCGGTCATCAGCGAGGTGCCGACCGATGATGACGCCGTCGAGCTGTGGCGGCACACGTCCTGGCTGGTCCGGTACGCAAACTTCTCCGAGCTGAAGCGTGATCGTCTCGCCGCTCCCGAGCTCGAGTCCGTTCGCCGCCGCGACGGTGACCGCGCGGGGCACGGCCCCCGGTGATGGACACGTTGTTGGCGATCAATGGAAGGTGGACCAGCTCTGACCGGTCGCCACCCCAGCAGCGAAGATCAAAAAAGGTGCCACCGACGCAACGACCAGGAGCCGGGCCTGGCCCAGACCGAGTCGGTGCAGCGATCCGTGGAACGTCGCCATTGCCGCCGCCACCGTCAGCCACCAGGCCACCCTCGCCACCCGCGGCCACGCCAGTGGGACAAGGCGGGTGGCCCATGCCGGGACGGCAGAGTTGGCGAGAACCCCGGCAGCGATCTCGAGAACCACGGCAAGCACCGTGAAGACGGCCGTGCCCAGCGCCACCAGGGCCAGGCGCCGGTCGGCGGACGTCACCGGGCCTAGCGGATCGGGAGCACCCCCTCCCTTCACGGGAGCGCTGCCTTCACCGCCTGCTTGTCGGCGTAGCGGACCCGGCCACCAACCACTCACGGTGTCCCCGGCGGCGGTACGTCGTGATTAGAGCGGACGTGTCGGACGACGGGTTCACCGGGACGCTTTACCTCCTCGGGGGACAGAGGCGGGCGTCGCCGCCTCTCGCGCCGACTCCTGGCCCAAGGTCGTTGATTTCCTTCGGGCGGCGTACAGCCGAAGCTCACTGTAGGAGCACCCCGCCGACACCCCAATTCCTTATTGATCAGGCAGTTTCCCACCTTCCGCAGCTGGGCAAGACGTGGCCGTGCGGCTTCACCGACGGACGCACTTCCTTTCCTTCGAGCAGAGTCGACGGAGCGCCATCCGCGGAGCGTGGTTCGGTTTCGCTGTCGGCCTCGTCATCTTCATCGGCTTCCTGATCAGCGTCGGCCTCGGCTCCGCCCGTGAAGCGATTGGTACGTTCATCGTGATCGTCTCCTTCGCGACGGCCGCCGGCAGCGGCATTGCTGCGCATCCGCTCAACTCTTTCCAGGACGTCGAGCAGCCCGAGTCGAAGCGCCGGCTCCTGATGCTGCTCGCCGGGATCTGGGCAGCGGGCTTCGCCGGCGTAGTGATCGGCGCGTACGTGGGCGGCGCGACGAATGGGTGAAGCGGTTGCTGCCGGCGAAGTGCCCCGCGATGCCGTCGCGACGTTCCCGCGGTGACGCGCCGTCGATCGCCGACTCTGCGCGTTGCGTGCTCCAGACCCGGGGCCGTCGACCGCTCAACCGCCGGTTGTCGTCAAGCGGGGGCGCAGGGCGTGAGCCCACATCCCCACCCGATGGCACCGATCCCGCGCGCCAACTCGAGCAGCTGCCGGTGGCACGCCCACCGCGTCGGCGTCAGCCGGTCGCGCGGATTGCCTTTTGCATTCGCGTCAGCGGGACGGGCGCGCCGCCCGAGGCCGGCGGGCACTGGAACCTGATCCCCTGCCTCACACGGCCACCACACGAGCGATCTCCCCAGCGTGCTGGTGTCACCCGATGGCACCGCCTACGCCGAGTTCGAGACCCTCGCCCAGAGCCCGGCGTCAAAGTGCTCTGTACACGTGGCTGCGATGCTCCACGGCGATGATCGTCACCACGGCAGCGTCCTCGTCGATCTCGTAGATGACGCGGAAGTCGCCGCGGCGGGCGCTGTGTTTGCCGGCGAGCTCCAACCGCAGAGGCGCACCGACCCGTTGAGGATTGTCAGACAGGCCGCCGTAGATGAACTCGACGCAAGCGGTCGCGGCCTCGCCCAGAGCCGTCGTCACGGTCGCCGCCGGGCGGCCGGAGGCGGGGTGTGATCATCATGCCGGGAACTTCCGAAATGCCAGGCCTGCCGGCAATCCGGCCGTTCCCATGGAACCGTCCCTTCCCTGCGGACAAGATCCAGCGTGAGCGACGACGAGTCCGAAGCGGTCACTGACGCCGAGGTGATCGTGCGGTCTGTGGCGGAGCCGCGCGCGTTTGCAGTCGTGTTCGACCGGCATTTCCCCGTCATCCACCGCTACCTGGCCCGGCGGGTCGGGTCTGATGCGGCCGACGACCTGGCCGGCGAGGTCTTTCGTATCGGATTCGAGCGGCGGCACGACTTCGACACCCGGTGGCAGGACGCTCGCCCCTGGCTCTACGGCATTGCTACCAACCTGGTGCACGCCAACCGACGTGGCGAGGCGCGCCGCTTGCGTGCCCTGCAGCGCCTTGCCGGGGCGTCCGTCGCCATCGGTACAGATGCCTACGAGCGCGCGGATGAGCGTGCGGATGCCCTCACCGCGACCCACCATCTCGCGGGCGCAGTCGCCGAGCTCGGCGAACACGAACGTGATGCCCTTCTCCTCTTCGCAGTGGAGGGCCTCACCTACGAGCAGGTGGCGGCCGCGTTGGGCGTGCCGGTGGGGACGGTGCGTTCCCGTATCAGCCGCGCCCGGCTGCGGCTCCGGGAACTCCTCCCGCGATGCGGACAACCGGTAGTCGACTGGCGTGAAGGAGAGGAGCGGTGACATGGACGAGCTGACATCTCTGAGAGGGCTCTATCCGGAGCCGGCGCCGCCCACGCCGCCAGTCACCCAACGACACCGGGAGACCCTCATGACACTTATCGCAGAAGCAGAACAGAACCTGAACGACCGGCGTCCGCCAGTGCGGCGCAAGCGGCGGGCGGCAACACTCGTCGCAGTCCCAGCACTTGTTGGTCTGCTGGCCGCCGCCGGCTGGGCCACGCTGCGCCGCGACGCCACCGAGGCAGCCGCGTTCGCCTGTGTCGGTGAGGACGTGACCACAATCCTTCCCAATGACGGCACCCCTCCGGTGGAGGCCTGCAAGGCGCTTTGGGAGGCGGGCCGGATGGACGCCGGTCGCATCGCCGCTCCGCCTCTCGCAGCGTGCGTCTCGGACGGCGGGACCATCGAGGTGATCATCGCCGAGAGCGACTCCGCCTGTGACGCAGGTGGGATGGGGAAGTGGACCGGTCAGGATGACTATGCGGTGGTCGGTGCCGCGGTGCGGGAGGCACGGGTCAGCCTGCATGACCGGTATCAAGCAACAGGTAACGGCTGCGCCACGGTCCAGGACTGGCAGGAGCGCCTCGCCCCTCGCCTCGTCGACGCGGGGTGGACGTTCGAGATCGATCGGGTCGAACCTGACCGCCGCTGCTTCGATGTCGGCTACCTCGAACCGGTGAAGAAGAGGATCGTGCTCATCGGCGTGCCCGGTGACTTCTCCATCAGCTGCGACCCGAGAACCGGCTGCTAATCCCGCGAGGGCGGCGCCGAGCCGACGTGCGGAGCGCGGGCCCGTTGGTCGCGCCAAAGCGTTCGAGCATGCGCCGGGTCTCGTCAAGAACGGCCCGCTGGCCGGCGGTCAGGCTCTTCTCGTCGTCGATCCCGGGAAACAGCGGCTCCGACACGCCGCCAGCGTACGGCTGCCACATGTGGTGCAGGTGTGGTGCAGCACGCTCCTACAGACAGCAGAAGAGCCGGCCTTCCGACCGGCTCTCGTAGGCCCGGAGCAGGGCCGTTCACTGGAGCGGACGACGGGATTCGAACCAGCGACCCTCACCTTGGCAAGGC
>JAHWJU010000008.1:0-2389 GCA_019348255.1 Actinomycetota bacterium
TCAAGGCCAAGCGCAAGGACGTGCTGGCCAAGTGCTACGGCGGTGACATCACCCGGAAGCGCAAACTTCTCGAAAAGCAGAAGGAGGGGAAGAAGCGGATGAAGAACATCGGCCGGGTGGAGGTGCCCCAGGAAGCCTTCATCTCCGCCCTGCGCCTGGAGGAGTAGCGGGGCCCAGGCCACTCCGGTCGGAGGACCCTCCTGCCCGGTGTGCGTTGGCAGTCGGTAGGATTGAGTGCCAGACATGCTCGATGAACGCAAGGCCGAGATACTCCGGGCGGTGGTGGAGGAGTACATCGACACCGCCCAGCCGGTGGGATCTTCGCGGCTGGTCCAGACCGGCGGCCTGCAGGTGTCGCCGGCGACGGTGCGCAACGAGCTGTCGGTGCTCGAGCGGGAGGGGTACCTCATCCAGCCCCACACCAGCGCGGGCCGGGTCCCCACCGAGAAGGGCTACCGCTTCTTCGTCGACCAGCTGACCCCGAAGGGGACGTTGCAGCCGGTCCAGCGCCAGGCGGTGCTGGACTTCTTCAGTCGGACCCATGGTGAGCTCGAACAGATGCTCCACGCCACCAGCCGCCTGCTGTCGGGCCTGACCGACTACGCGGCGGTGGTCATCAGCCCACCCCATGAGGCGGCAACGGTTCGGGCCATCCAACTGGTCGGGCTCGCCCCCAGGTTCGTGCTGGTGGTGGCGGTGCTTTCCAACGGCGTTGTCGAGAAGCGCTCGCTCGAGCTGACGGGCGACGCCGAGGAGCACAGCCTCAATGCCGCCTCGAACCATCTTGCCGCCCACCTGGTGGGCCGCCCGCTCGGTGCCGCCGGGAAGCTCCCCAGCTGTGGGGATCCGGACCTCGACGCCATCGTCGAGACCGCCCTGACGGCCCTGCACCACGGCCACGACGACGAGCCCGACCACGTCTTCGTGGGTGGTGCCTCCCGCATGGTGGCGGCCTTCGACGCCGTCGACACGGTGAGGCAGGTGCTGTCGATCCTCGAGCAGCAGTATGTGGTGGTGACCCTCCTCAAAGATGTGCTCGACCGGGGGCTGTCGGTGGCCATCGGCAGCGAGGTGGGCCATGAGTCTCTGGCCGAGTGCTCGGTGGTGGTGGCGCCCTATGAGGTGGAGGGTGAGGCGGCGGGGACCATCGGTGTGGTGGGGCCGACGCGCATGAAGTACCCCCAGGCACTGGCCGCGGTGGCCCTGGTCAGCCAGCGCCTGGGCCGGCGGCTGTCGGAGAGCTGACCCGCCTGATGCCGACCGACTACTACGAGCTCCTCGGGGTACGCCCCGACGCCACCGACGACGAGATCAAGAAGGCCTACCGCCGCCTCGCCCGGGAACTGCACCCCGACGCCAATCCCGACGACCAGCAGGCCCACGAACGGTTCAAGCAGGTGAGCGTGGCCTACGAGACGCTGCGAGATCCGGAGCGCCGCCGCCGCTACGACGCCTACGGTCCCGACGGGGCCCGCGTGGGCGCCGCCGGGGACCCCTTCGGTTTCGGTGGAGGGTTCGGGGACATCTTCGACGCCTTCTTCGGTGCGGGAGGTGGTGGTTTCGCCAGCCGGCGCAGCGGCCCGGCGCGGGGCGGCGACTTGGAGCTGGTGCTCGAACTCGACTTCGAAGAAGCGGTCTTCGGCGTCCGCCGTGAGATCACCCTCCGGGCCCCGGTCGCCTGTGGCACCTGCGAGGGGCGGGGGAGCCGCCCCGGTACGACGCCCTCCACCTGCAGCGGCTGTGGTGGTGCGGGCGAGGTGCGCCGGGTGCGCCAGTCGATCCTGGGCCAGATGGTGACCTCGAGCCCCTGCCCCCGCTGCGGGGGGCAGGGCCAGACCATCGCCGATCCGTGCCCCGACTGCCGCGGCGAAGGCCGGCGGACCGAGGAGAAGGTCTACGAGGTGGACGTGCCGGCCGGTGTCGAGGACGGCATGCAGCTGCGGCTCCCCAGCCGGGGCGCCGCCGGGCCCCGGGGAGGGCCCACCGGTGACCTCTACCTGCACGTGCGGGTGCGGCCGCACGACCGCTTCCGCCGGGAAGGCCAGGACCTGGTGGCCGAGGTCCACCTGACGGTAACCCAGGCCGCCCTCGGTGCTTCACTCGACTTCGAGACGCTGGACGGCCACGAGACGCTCGTCATCCCGCCCGGCACCCAGACCGGGCGACTGTTCGAGCTGAGAGGACGCGGCGTCCCCGCCGGCCGCGGTCGGGCCCGGGGCAACCTGGTGGTGCGGGTGGTGGTGGACACGCCGACCGAGCTGACCAAGGACCAGGACGCGCTCCTACGCCGGCTGGCCGAGTTGCGGGGTGAGAACGTGGCCCCGGCCGACAGCAGCTTCTTCTCCCGCATGCGCAGCGCCTTCAAGTAAGCCGGCGCCGCTGTGTTCCC
>JAHWJU010000008.1:2489-39042 GCA_019348255.1 Actinomycetota bacterium
GCTTCTTCTCCCGCATGCGCAGCGCCTTCAAGTAAGCCGGCGCCGCTGTGTTCCCCGCTCAGCAGGGCCGCTCGGGCCCTGTGCTCCCCGCTCCGGAGGGCCGGCCGGGCCGGGTGGGGCGCGTCGCCGCCCACCTCTTCGTGGCCGACCTGGAGCGGCCTGAGGTCGCCGACGAGGACCGTCACCACCTGGAGCGGGTGCTTCGTCTCCGCCCGGGCGAGACCATGACCGTCTCCGACGGCAGGGGAGGTCACCGGCGCTGCTTGCTCGGGGCGGGCCTGTCTCTGCAGCCCACGGCCGAGGTGGTGTGGACGCCGGCGCCGGCGCCCGCCCTCTCCGTCGGCTTCGCCCTGGTCAAGGGGGAGCGACCGGAATGGACGGTCCAGAAGCTGACCGAATGCGGCATCGACCGCATCGTCCCTTTTGTGGGGGCGCGCTCGGTGGTGCGCTGGGAGCCGGAGCGGGCCGACAGGCACCTGGCTCGCCTCCGGCGCATCGCCCGAGAGGCGGCCATGCAGAGCCGGCGGGTCTGGCTGCCGGCGGTCGAGCCCGTGAGCGATGTGGCCACGCTGGCCGCCGCCGAGGGCGCAATCGTGGCCATCGCCGATCCCGATGGGGATGCCCCCGGTCTGGCCCGGCCGTTCGTGCTGGTCGGCCCCGAGGGAGGGTGGAGCGACGACGAACGGAAAACCGCCCCCGCGACGGTGCGGCTGGGGCCCCACGTACTGCGGACGGAGACGGCGGCAGTGGCGGCCGGCGTCCTGCTGAGCGCGCTGCGTGCCAGGCTCGTCGTTCCCGGGTCCTGATCCCTTGCCTCGCTGCGTGTTCATTTTTCGGGTTTTTTCACGTTAGGTGGGATGGCCGGGGCTCGACGTGGAATACTGAGTGGGACAGAGGGGGTCGACCCGCAATGACGGACAACTCAATGCCGGCAAACTACGCACAACGAGTGGGTGAGCGTCTACGCCTCATCCGCAAGCAGAAGAACCTGTCGTTGCAGGAGGTCGAAGCCAGCTCGAACCAGGAGTTCAAGGCTTCGGTGCTGGGAGCCTACGAGCGGGGCGAGCGGGCCATCTCCGTGCCCCGGCTCCAGCGGCTGGCCAAGTTCTACACGGTGCCGGTCGACCAGCTCCTCCCCCAGGACGACGACGAGTTCGGCCGGATCCGTGACGACGAGGTGCTCGACCTGACCTCCGGCAGCGAGGGGGACGAGACCACCGCCCGGCCCGCCCGGCGCTACGACGAGGACCGGGTGTCGATCGACCTGGGCCGCCTCCAGACCGTCGCCGGCCAGGAGCGCGAGATGCTCACCCGCTACCTGGGCATGATCCAGGTCCAGCGCCAGGACTTCAACGGCAGGGTGCTCACCATCCGGTCCGAGGACCTGCGGGCCATCGCCTGCCTCTTCGAGACGTCGACCGACACGATGCGCCGCCGCCTCGACGAGATGGGCCTTCGCCGGTAGCCGGCGCCGCCGACGCCGGCGTGACCGGCATCGACCCCCCCTTCGGGGTCTACGTCCACATCCCCTTCTGTCGCCGGCGCTGCGACTACTGCGCCTTCGCCACCTGGACCGACCGCCACCACCTCCACCAGGCCTACGCCGCGGCATGCCGGCGGGAGGTGCAGGCGGCCGCGCTTCCCCCGGCCACCAGCGTGTTCTTCGGAGGGGGTACGCCGTCACTCCTGCCCGCCCCCCTGCTGGTGTCCGTTCTCGACGCCATCGAGCGGGTACCGGGGGCGGAGGTCACCGTCGAGTGCAATCCCGAGACGGTGACCGCGGAGCTACTCGACAGCTACGCCGCCGGTGGCGTCAACCGGCTCTCCCTGGGGGTGCAGTCGATGGTCCCCAGGGTGCTGTCGTCGCTGGGCCGGGACCACGATCCCGCGGTCGTCGAGCCGGCGGTCCAGCGGGTCAAGGCGGCCGGCTTCGGGACGTGGAGCGTGGACCTGATCCATGGGGCGGCCGGTGAGTCGCTGGAGGACTGGCGGCGGACGCTCGACCAGGTGCTGGCCCTGGAGCCGCCCCACGTGAGCGCCTACGCCCTGACGGTGGAGCCGGGGACGCCGCTGGCCCGCCAGCGGGACCGCCAGCCCGACGACGACGCCCAGGCCGACAAGTACCTGGTGGCCGAAGCCACCCTCACCGCGGCCGGACTGGCCAACTACGAGATCTCGAACTGGGCCCGGCCCGGCCACGAGTGCGGCCACAACCGCCTGTACTGGGAGGGCGGTGACTACCGGGGCATCGGCTGTGCCGCCCACTCCCACCAGGATGGCCGGCGCTGGTGGAACGTCCGCACCCCCGACCGCTACATCGCCGCGATCGAGGCCGGCGCCTCGCCGGTGGCCGCCTCTGAGGTGCTGGCGCCGGCCGATCGGCGAATGGAGGCCCTCCAGCTGGCCCTGCGCACCCGCGCAGGGGTCCCGGCCGGGGCTCTGCCGCCCGAGGCCCGGGCGGGGCTGGGTGATCTGGTCGTCGAAGACGGGGGGCTGGTCCGCCTCACGCCTACCGGGCGGCTCCTGGCCGACGAGGTGGCGGTGCGGCTGCGGTGAGCACCAGTCCGCTCCCGGCCGCCGCCCGCCGGTCGCGTCAGTGGTTCGGCTGGCCGGGGGGAGCCTCGGAGCGGTAGTTCGCCGACAGCTCCCGGTCGCGGGCCGGGGCCGCATGGTCGAGCACATCCCGCTTGACGCAGCGCACCACGGTGCGGCGGGGCTCCACCTTCACCTGCATCTCGTCGGTGATGGCGGCCACGATGAACAGGCCCCTTCCGTGCTCGTCGTCGTCGGGCACATCCTGCAGCCCGTGCTCCACAGGCCAGGCGAAGCCACCGCCGCCGTCCTCCACCTCGATGATCACAGCCTTGTTCTCCGACCAAGCCCGCACCGCCACCGATGATTCGGTGTCACTGGCCGAGCGCATTGCGTTGGTGCACAGCTCGGAGCAGGCGATGAGCAGGTCGTCGACGCTGTCGACGTTCACCCGGTGGTGAGACGCAAGCCACTGGCCCAGAGCCCTGCGGACGATCTGGACGGCGGCCGGGCTGGGACTGAAGCGGTAGTCGAAGGGGGCCGGCCACTCCCCGGCTGCCGGCCCCTGGGCGCGTTCGCCCCGCCTGCGATGGTCGACGGTTTTCGAGGACTGACTGTGCATCGGGCTCCCCAGGAGCGGACGCGGAGGTCCAGCCGAGCTGAACCTACCCGTGGGGGACACCGGCTAACCAGGGGCCGCCGGAGGGTCCGGTACCTCGAGAATCTGCCCCGGGATCAGGAGATCCGGGTTGTCCCGGTCCACCAGGCGGCCCCTGTTGGCTTCGATCAGCTGTCTCCAATAGCCCGTGGTCTCCTGGTCGCTCGGTCGCCGGCCCCAGGCGGCGGCCAGCACCTCCTCGGCCACCCGCCAGAAGTGATCACCCTTCCGTACCGTCCAGGGCGTGCCGGCGGAGGACCGGGTGTCACCCTCGTCCGGCAGTCGTCGCATGACCACCTCCTCCTCCGGCAGAGGCGTCATGAGCACCTCGTCCTGGGTGGGCGCGGCGCCGGCAGCCGCGGCATCGACCGCGGTCGACGCGCCGGCCGGCCCGGTGGCGGGCGTCACCGCGCCGGCGGGGGCGAGAGTGGATGCCGCGAACGAGAGGCCGACGGCGGCCTGCACCAGGCGGCGAAGCACCGGCAGGCTCAGCGACTCGACCACAGCGGCCGCCCGCAGCACCCCCGCTGCCCGCAGGACCACCGCCGCCACAGCGGTTCCGAGGAGGTACCAGGCGAAGACCACGGCGCCGAGGCGCACCAGCGCGAAGACGGCGATGGCGGGCCCCCGGCTGTCGAGCCATCGCTGGAGCGGGTCGGCGCCGGCGCCGAGCGGGGGCGCGGCCATCGCGCCCGAGCCCAGGAGGTCCAGGCACAAGAGCGCGCCGATGAGGACCACGACCCAGGCGGCGAGGCGCGCCGCGGCTTGCGTCCGGTCGTTCATCGGCGGGCCGCGGTTGCCACGACGACCACCGACTGGTCCGACAACCGCACCGCGGCGTGACCGCACCCGCGCGCCTCGAGCGCCACTGCTCCCACTACCACCCGCACCGGCCGGCCCGGCTGCGGCTCTGCGTCGGTGGCCCAGCGGTCGAACACGAACAGGGCACCGGTCGCGGGTCGCAGCAGGGCCGGCGTCTTGATCTGGTCGCAGTTCCAGTCGCCCAGCACGATCACGTCGTCGCTGGCGCCCACGGCCCAGCGACGAGGGCCCGCTCGGATGATGCCGTCGGCGACCTCGACCGTGTCCGGGCAACCGTCGCCGTCGACATCGGCGCTGAACGCGCTCGGGGCGGGGCACGCCGGGTCCATCGGGGGAGACGGCCACAGCCGGGTGGCGGGCGGGGGAGGGGCCGGCGCGGCGGGGGTAACGGGTGCAGGCGGCGCCGACACCGCTTCCGAGCGGCCGACCGCCGGCTCCTCGAGCGGTGAGCGCACCGCCGACCACGCCAGGAGAGCGGCCGCTCCGATCACGGCCACTCCTCCGGCCCCGATCACCCGCTTCGTCAGTCGTGGTGCTGGCTGGCCGTCCGCCAGTCGTCCCAGGCGGGTGCCCACCTCAGCGGCGGTAGGCCCCTCTACGGTCGCGGCTGCCGCCTCCAGTGCCAGTTCGCGAAGCCTCGCTGCCGGCGACGGGGAGGGCCGGCCCGGGAAGTAGCGCCGCCAACCTGTCTGCTCGCGGCCGCTCAGGGTCAGGCGCAGCACCCGGAAGGGGTCACTGGCACCGAGGGCGTCCAGAAGGAGGCGGCCGAGGGCGACGACATCGTCGTGAGGAGCAGCCGACGGACAGGCCCCTCCACCTTCCTTGAGCTCCACGGCGTGGGGGGGCCCGAGAACGGCGTGGTCGGCATCGACTGCGCCGTGAACCTGACCCTGTTCGTGTAGCGAGGCGAGCTTGTGGGCGATGTGCCCTCCCGCCGCCGCCAGTTCCTCGACCCGGGGTTCCATGTGACATGGAATATCAGGAGAAACGGTGGAAAAGCAAGATGTTCATGCGCTTCGGGCGCTGGCCGTTGAGCGGGCGGTGACGGTGGTGGACCTGGCAGCGCCGGGGATGGCGGGAGCGAACAGATACCGCACCCGCGCCGTAGCCTCCACCACCACCTGCGTTCCATCTGTGACGGCCCGGCCGCTCCACTGCTCGTAGCCGGCCGGCCGGCGTAAATCGGAGAACGTCATCTCCACGAAAGCCGTCGCCCGGGTCTGGTCCAACTGCACCGCGCCGCCGCTGGAGCGGTAGAAGCTTTCCTCCGCCAGGGCCCAGCCGGCCAGGTCGTTGGCGGCGGCGGCCGTGCGATTGGAAAGGTCGCGCTGGGCCAGGACCACGATGGCGGAATCGATGGCTATGGCTCCGAGGACCAACAGCACCAGAACTGCCGCGGGTACGAGCATGAGCACCGAACCGCTCTCGCGGTGACGGAGACCGGTTCGGAGCTTCACGGTTGCAGCGCAGCCGGGCACTGGGTCCGGTCCGGCAGGCCGCTGCGAAAGGGGTCCACGATCTCGGAGTGGCGGGCACGCGCCGTGAAGCCCGTGCCGTGACGGCCCACGACGGGCAGGCTGATCAGCGGTACCGGGTATTCGATGCGCACGGTCACCCGCGCGCACCGCAGGAGCTGGGGCGCCTCTTCCGTGGAGAACCGCATCTTCCTCGGGTCCCGCCCATAGCCGGCGATGGAGTCACCGGCGGCCAATTGAGCCTCGCGCAGCGCGTCGTCCACCGTCGGTCCCGCGGATTCCACGTAGGCCCGGGCCGCCTCCCGCGCAGCTGCGGACGCCGCCAGTTTCGCATCGAAGACGCCCCACGCGTTGGCAAGCACGAGGGTGCCGATGACGAAGACGAGGACACCGAACACGATCCCCTCCAGGCCTCCCACCTGCCCCGCCTCGCCTCCTGGTCCCGGCGGCCTCACGACTGCAGGACCTCCCGCTCCCTGCGCACCCGCGCCGTGCGCCGGATCTCGTCCATCCCCAGAGGACGCCGCAGGTAGGCCGGCAGGAAGCTCGGGCTTTCACCCCGCACGACCAGCACCTCGAACTGCTCGTCCGATTGCCATTCGAGCGGTAGCAGCCGCTCGCGGCCATAGGCACCCAGCAGCTCGACGACGTGCGCTCCAGCGGCCGCCCGTGCGGCGGCGGAGTCCTCCGTCATATCGGCGCCGGCGGCCAGGCGAGCCCCATCGTGGGCAGCGGCGGTGACCACGGAGGTGGCATAGAGGTGGTAGATCACCTGCACCGCCAGGAGCAGGAACAGCAGAAAGACCATCACTCCCACCGTCGTCGGCAGCAGCCCGCTCCCGGCCTCTCCGGCACCGGGTGGGGTCCCGGGCCCGGGCGCCGCAGGAACTAGTTGCTGATCTGCTCGATGTTCTTGTCGATCTTCTTCTGGGTGTTGTCCAGGGTGAGCTTGAACCCGGCCCACACCGCCACACCCAGGAACGCCATGATCAGCACGGCTATCGCCGTGGAGATGATTCCCTCGCCGCGCTCGGACCGGGCTCCTGCCGCGCCACGGTCGCTCCGGAAGGTCAGCTGCCAGACGTAGAGGCGGAGCAGGGGATCGGTCATGACGGCCGTTCCTTTCACGGGTCGGGGCCAATGTTGACACGGCGGCTAGGAGCCGGAAAAGAGGCGAAGTGCCTCGATGAAGGGGATGGCCAGGAAGATGACGCCGGGAACCAGGGTGGCCACGGTGACCGGTATCCAGACCTTCTGGGCTCGGCGCTCCAGGGTCTGCACCAGCTCGCGCTGCACATCTCGCCGGATGGCTCGGGCCTCCTCGGAGATGAGCCGCCCCAGATCGCTCGCCTCCCGGTTGAGGGCGAGCACCGCTACCAGCCTGTCGAGCGACCGGACACCGGCAACGGCCGACCACTCCCGCAACGACTCCACCTCCGACAGCCCTTGGCGGATGCGGCCACAGACCTTGCGTAGGTCCTGCGCGCAGGCGCCGCTGCCCCGGCTGGCCAGCCGGTTCAGCGCGGAGCCGAGAGAGAAGCCGGCTGACAGCAACATCGCCAGTTGCTCCGCCAGCACCGGGAGCTCCAGGAACAGCCGGCGTTGCCAGGCTGCCGAAGCGGAGGCGACCTGCTGTTCGAGAAGCAGAAATGCCAACAGGGGCGCACCCACGAGAACCAGCAACCCGACCAGGGGCGGGGGGCGCACCGCCACGAGTATCAAGCCGCCGAGGCCGAAGGCGATGGTCATCCGTCCCACTTGGCGGACCCGGAACGAGGTGCTGTCGAGGCGGGAGTGGATGCGGGTGAGCCGGACCGACAGATCTTCGTTGACGCCGAAGGCATGGGCCAGCCGTTCGCCCAGCGACCGCGACAACGGGCCGATCACCTCTCGGAACGATTCCATCGACAGCAGCCCGGTCCGCTCACGGCCGGCGAGGCCTCCCGGCGAGTAAGGCCGCAGCCGCTCTGCAAGGGGGGCTCGGGAGAACCACCGCAGCTCCGAAAGGACCAGGGTGGTGCCGACCCAGAGCAGAAGTGCCGAGAGCACGGCGACCCTCACTGGAAAACCCGCTGTTCTTCCGGCAGGCGCAGGTACCGCCCCGCCCACAGCCAACAGCCGACGATCACCAAGATGCCTGCTGCTACCAGCAGCTGACCGAAGAGCGTCTGGTACGCCTCACGACCGGTGCCGATGGAGAGACCGGCCAGCGCCATTCCCAGGGGGACGATGAGCACGAACCGACGGGCGAACCGCACACCGGCCTGCTTCGCCTCCGCGTCCTTCCGCCCCTGAAGGTCCTGGATCCGGTCTTCTACCAGCGCCGCCAGCCGCCGGTCGACGTCGGAACCACCCACCTCGTGGGCGACCAGCAAGGTCTCACATGCCGCGTCGGCGGTCGGATCGGCCAGATGGGCCTTCAACACCGCCGTGGTCCGGGCGAGGTCGGTGGATATGAGCCACTCCCGTTCGGCGGCGGCGAAGGCGGGGCGGAGCTCGATCGGCCCCCGCCGTCCGACCTCGATCAGGGCTTGGGGGATGGACCGGCCGAGCGAGCTGGTGAGGAGGCGGATCTCCTCGATCATCCTCGGCCACGACTCGCGAGCTTCGGAGATGCGCCGAGCACGGCGGTTCCTGTACGACGCCACCGGGAAAGTGGCGGCGAATCCACCGCTCACGAATGCGGGCACCAGACCCCCGAAGAGGGCGAAGGCCAACCCGCCTCCCACGACGAACAACCCGGCCATCACGCCGGCGAACTCCGCGGGCCGCACGTCGCCCAGGCCCGCCTGCGTCATCCACTGCCGCAACCGGCGGGTGTCGATGCGCCCGGTTGTGGTGATCGAGGGCCCGATGGTCAGGCCGGACCAGCGCAAGGCGATGGCCGTGTAGAGGAGGTAGACGCCATAGGCGCCGGTCACCGCGAGGAACAGACCCAGCACCGCGAGCTCAACCTCCGGTGCCCGGAGAGAGGTTCAGGGAGCCGAGGGCCGCCCGCTCCAGGGTCGAGCCGAACCGGTCGAGCAGCGCCCGCACGTCGTATCCCGCCAGCTCCAACGGACGGGCCAGGCGTGAAGGCAGGTTGCCGCTCCAGCGCAGGGGTTGATCGAGACGCTCCCGCGAGAACAGCTCGGTGACGGTGAAGGTCCCGGAATCCCTTCCCGCCTGGAGATCCTCCACGGCGATGACCTCGGTCACCCTGGGCCGGTCGCACCACCTCGTGCAATGGACCACCACGTCGATCGACTCGCTCACCAGGCTGTTCAGGGCGGCCATCGGGAGCTGCGCGGCGGCATCGGAGAGCTGGCACACGAACCGCAGCCGTGTCAGCGCTTGGCGGGCGGAGCCGGCATGGATGGTCGTGAACCCCTTCACGCCCGACGACAGCGTGAGCAGCAGCGGCAGCGCCTCCCGGTCACGAACCTCTCCCACGATGGCCACATCGGGCGCCATCCGCAGGAATCCTGCGACCAGACGTCGCAGGTCGACCTCCCGCCGGTCGGCACGGGCGGGCCGCGTCTGCATGTGCGCGACGTTGGGCAACGGCACGTCGCTCTCGAAGACCTCTTCGGCGATGACCACCCTCAACGTCGGGTCCAGCTCCGCGGTGCAGCACGACATCAGCGTGGTCTTGCCGGAACCCGGCGCCCCGGCGAAGAGCACCGACAGGCGAGACCTCACGCAGGCTCGCAGGAACTCCGCGACCGGCGCGTCCAGCATCTCCCGCTCGACCAGCTCCTCCAGCGACTTGAAGGCCACCCCGGTGAACTTGCGGATGTTGACGATCACGTGGCCGTCGCGCCCAACATCACCGTGGACGATGTGGAGCCGGGCGCCGGTGTCGAGCTGCGCGTCCTGTAGGCCCTCTGCCGGATCGAGCTTGCGGTGCGACCCACTGGCGTCGTCCAAGACCTTGGTCAAGGTACGCAGGACGTGTTCGTCGTCGTGGAACGACTCGTGGTGGTAGCCGCTGACGCCCCGGTGGCGCTTCACGAAGATCGCGTCGGGCGCGTTGATCATGATCTCCCAGACGTTGTCGTCCCCCAGCAACGGCTCGAGCGGGCCGTAGCCGGCGAGGTTGCGGAAAGCCCGCTCCACGACGAGATCGGGCTCGGCAAGCTCGAAGGCCCGCAGGCCGCGCTTGAAGTCTTCCGCCCATCGGTTCACCTCGTGTTCGATGAGCGCCCGAAGCTGGTCGGTCGCGCCGGCCTCGCCCATGTCCAGGGAAATCGCCTTGGCCCGCTCTTGTACGGCCCTTTCGATCTCCTGGAGTGGTGAGGCCTCGACGGTCATGCCGGCTCGGGACTCACATCGGCAGCCCAGTGGCCGAGAGAGCCGGGCTGGATGGGCTGAGGTGCGGGTCCTGGCGGAGGTTCTGCCATACGGCCGATGACCGCGCGGAACGCTCCCGCCAATGGTGAGGTCAGAGCAGGCGGCAGCCTCACCCCGTCCCGCAGCGCCTCGTCGACGCGACGCTCCGGCAGGTAGATCGGTGTCATCAGCGGCACCGGCGTGCGCCCATGTACGAGCTGGGAGAGAGCCGATGAGATACCGGCTCGGATGCGGGGGTTCTTGGGAGCCCGGTTGATCACCGTCACGACGCGTTCCGGTGAGACGCCGTGGTCGAGCAGGTCTCCGAGGACCCGGCCCAGAGCGTGGATGCCTTTCATGCTGCCGAGCCCGACCGCGAACACGACGTCAGCCCTGCCCACAGCCAGCCTGGCCATCAGGTGACGCTCCTCGACATCGACGGAACCACCATCGTCTTCGCCCTCGAAGTCCGCATCGACGTCACAGACGACGTCGCTCCAGGCGAGGGTGAGGCTTTCCAAGGCGACGGCGAAGGCGCGGGGTCGGATGGCGGGCCAGTTGCGGGCCCGCCGCAACCCGAGCAACAGGTCATAGCCACGGCTCTGCACCTCGAAGGTGAACTTGCAGAGCTCCTCCAGCGGCGGACGGGCGGCGCGGTGAGCATCCACGAGCTCCTGCACCCCGGGAACGACATCGCGTGCGTCATGAAGCATCGCCTGCTCCGCGTGCAGCGCGAAGTCGGCCAACAGCACGCGCCCGCTTCCGGCTGAGGCCAGCGCCTGCGCCAGGCCGATGGCGGCGGTCGAGGCGCCGGTACCTCCGGGTCCGCAGACTGCCGCCAGGTGAGCACGGGCCGCGGCGGGACTCGTCTCGTCCGGCAGCGGTACCAGGGAGTCACCGCGGTTGATCTTCACGGTGTGCTCACCCAGCAGGTCGATCAGATGCTTGCGTTCGAACATCGGGTTGACGACGGCGCTGGCGCCGAGGCCGTGCCAATCGCGCGTAACCCTCATGTCGTCGACGACCAGTACCGCGCAGCCCGCTGTGCGCGCCTCGTCGAGTAGGTCGCGGTCTATCCCCGGCAAGCCGCCGTCGACCAGCAGAGCCGAAAAGGCTCGGCCTGACGCGAGGTGAGCACGTAGCTCGACCTGCGACATGCACTTGACGAACTCGACGGGGATCGAAGCGGAATTGGCCCATTGAGCCACCGACCGGAACCAGGCCGAGCGCGCCTGCGCCAGCCCCAGTACGACGAACCTGGCGCCAGGCATCAGGCGCCACCGCTCCGGGGCTTTTCCTGGGCCGGAGCGCGGTACGTCTGGCCAGGGGGTCCGGAGCCGGAGCTGCCCGTCGCCCGCACGAGGGTCACCTCGCCGGCGTTGATCGCATGGGCCAGGGCCAGCGCCTCCTCGGAACTGGAGACGGCCAGGGTGATGGTCTCGCTACGACCCTGGGCGAGGGACGAGCCGCCCCCCACCGCCGCGAGCACCCGGGCGTGGCGGACCACGATCACGCTGTAGCTGTCAGCCCCTCCGCCGAAGGTGGCAAGAACGTCAACCTCCTCTCCCGGGCGGAGCGAGCCGGCCACTGCCCGGGATGCCTCGATGGCGAAGGAGATCTCGAGTTCGGCAGGACCGGATCGCTTCCGCACCACGTCACCGGGTTGGACGAGCTCCCCCCGCCGAATGGGTCCGACGACGGTGGCGCCCTCCAGGGATCGGACGCTCGAAAAGCCGGCGCGTTCCGCCATGGCCGGTGGGAGCTCCATCGGCAGGAGGACGACGTCTTCAGCCGTGAGCCTTCCACCCAGGGGCAGATCCCTCCGTGCCACCGCGTAGCTTTGGGTGGGTCCGGCGGTGGCGCGGGTGTAGGCGGCGAAGATTCCGAGGGCGGACAAGGCGACGAGCAGGCCGCCGACCACCGCCCTGCCGGTCGGCAGCGACGACCGCCGTCGGAGTGGACGGCTGACGGCAGCGGCGCCGGCCGCGGTGCCTGCCGATCGCTGGGGGGCGTAGGCGACATCGGACATGCTGAGCGCTTCCTTTCACCGCGGGCGCCGGCCCCGGACGCGACGCGGGCAACCGTACCGCGGCCTGGGCCGGCCGAGCAACGAAAGTTGTGGGCATGGCATGAGAGGACGCAGGAAGTGGTACAGTTTCGGGCGATGAGCGACTCGAGCCAATGGTTGGGCACCACTGAGGCGGCCGAGCGGCTGGGCGTCGTGCCGCGCACCCTCTACCGGATGATCGACGAGGGCCAGATCCCCGCCTACAAGATGGGACGGGTGATTCGGGTCAAGGCGAGCGACCTCGACGCGTTCCTGGAAACCACGCGGGTACAGCCAGGATCGCTCGCCCATCTCTACCCGGAGCGGGTGGACGGGCAGCCCTGAGTTCCCGGGGCCGTGTCAGTGGTAGTCGACCAGAACGACCTCCACCACACCAGCGATGGGGACATGCGCAAGCAGCCCGACGTCACCATCCATCCGGATCGTCGCCACGTCGAGCCCTACCGCACGCAGCTCACCGGCCAGGGGCTGGGGATCTCCGGTGGCCATCACCTGAACCCTGGGTCGGTCGCCGGCGAAGCCGGCGAGCAGTACCGCCAGCCGGACATCCAGGGGCGGCCGCCGGGCGCCGGCGGCGTCACTCGGACCTGTTCCCGGACGGGGGCGCAGCGAGGTGATGCCGGCCATGGCCAGGACCACCGGTGGGCCGGAGCTGTCCCGTAGGACGAGGAAGTCGGCGCCGACGGCCAGAACCCTTCCGCCGTGAGACCGGCCGGTGGTCGTCCTCGCCACCACCACGTCGCCTCGCTCGGCCAGCTCCAGCGCAACGCCGGCGAAGGTAGCTGACTCCTGGGCGATCTGGCGCAGTACGCGGCTCTGGGCCCGTTGCCTGGCGGCACCTTCGACCGCCGCGTCGGCGACGAGGCGGTCGAGCTCGGCGAGAAAGGCCTTGTCGCCGTCGTCCATTTCGGTCAGGACGCTACCGGGGATTAGCTTGCGCCTTCGTGGCTACCGACTGCCTCTTCTGTCGCATCGTCGCCGGGGACCTGCCCTGCAGCGAGGTCGCCTCCAGCGAGAACACCCTCGCCTTCCGAGACATCAATCCGGCCATGCCCACCCACGTCCTGGTCGTCCCGAAGGTGCACGTTCCCGATGCCTCCCATCTGCGGGCGGAGCACGCGGAGATGCTCGCCGAGCTGTTCGAGACAGCCCGTCAGGTAGCCGGGCAGGAGGACCTGGCGGATCGCGGCTACCGCCTGGTGTTCAACGTCGGCGCCGACAGCGGCAACACCATCGGCCATCTACACCTCCATGTTCTCGGCGGCAGAACGATGGGTTGGCCTCCTGGCTGAGGGTAAAGTCGCCGTAGATACATTCGTGCCGACCCCCCCAAGTACCACCCCTTCTCAGGTCAAGGTCCTCGTGCCAGGCAACCACCTCATGGTGGGTCTGCTGGGCCAGCGCGACGAGTTGCTCCGATTGGTGGAAACGGCGTTCGGTGGCACCACCATCCTGGTCCGGGGCAACGAGATCACCCTCGAGGGGAACGAGGCGGAGCGCGTGGCGCGCCTGTTCGAAGAACTGGTGTTGCTGTTGCAGTCCGGCCACGCCCTGGACCTCACCAACGTGGGGCGGACCATCGAGATGGTCAAAGCCGACGAACGGCCGTCGGAGATACTGACCGCCGACATCCTGAAATCGGCTCGGGGACGGATGGTCCGGCCCAAGACGAGTGGCCAGAAGCGCTACACCGACGCCATCGGCTCCAACGTCATCACCTTTGGCATCGGTCCCGCCGGCACCGGCAAGTCGTACCTGGCCGTTGCGCTGGCGGTGCAGGCCCTCCAGGCCAAGCAGTGCGAGCGCATCATCCTCACCCGCCCCGCGGTGGAGGCGGGCGAGCGGCTGGGCTTCCTCCCCGGCGATCTCATGGCCAAGGTGGACCCCTATCTGCGCCCCCTGTACGACGCGCTGTTCGACATGCTGGGAACCGACGCCGTGCCCAGGCTGATGGAGAAGGGGGCAATAGAGATCGCTCCCTTGGCCTACATGCGAGGGCGCACGCTCAACAACAGCTTCATCATCCTGGACGAGGCCCAGAACACGACACCGGAGCAGATGAAGATGTTCCTCACCCGGATCGGGTTCGGCTCAAAGGTGGTGATCACCGGGGACGTGACCCAGATCGACCTCGAGGGCGGCAAGTCCGGCCTCATCAACCTGGAGCAGATCCTCATCGGGATCGACGGCCTGGCCTTCATCCGCCTCGACGCCCGCGACGTGGTGCGTCACCGGATCGTCCAGGACATCGTCAACGCCTATGACCATGCGCGCTCCCTCGGCGTGAAGCCCTAGCCATCGGCATGCCATGACCGCAGACGTGCCATAACCGTGGGCGTGGAGGTGTTCGTCGCCGATGAACAGACCGAAGAGCCGGTGGACGCCGTGCGCTGGGCGCGGCTGGCCGAGCAGGTGCTCGAGGCCGAAGGCGTCCGCGGTGATGCCGAGTTGTCGATGCTGTTCGTAGACGAGGAAGCGATAAGTGACCTCAACCAGCGCTTCCATGGCAAGCATGGGCCGACCGACGTGCTCGCCTTCCCGATCGACGAGGACCCGGTGGAGGGCGGCCGCTCACCCGACGCGGGGGGTACCGGCCCCGGTTACAGCCCCTCCGAGCCAGCCGACATGCCGTTGATGCTGGGAGACGTGGTGGTCTGCCCGCGGGTGGCCCTCCGCAACGCGCCGGCCCATGCCGGGACCTACGACGACGAGATGGCGCTGCTCATCGTGCACGGGATCCTCCATCTCCTGGGTATGGACCACGCCGACGACGAGGAAGCAGAGGCGATGGAAAAGCGCGAGCAGGAGCTGCTCAGCCGCTTCCACCAGAAGCCATGACCGGCAGCGACCTCGTGATACTGGCGGCGGTGCTGGGGCTCATCCTCCTCGCCGGCTTCTTCGCCCTGGCGGAGACGAGTCTCACCCGGATCAACCGCATCAAGGCGCTGACCCTGGAGGACGAGGGACGCAGAGGTGCCAAGGTGCTCACCCGGCTGGTGGAGCATCCGGAACGCTTCTTGAACCCGGTCCTGCTCCTGGTGCTGACCTGCCACGTCGTCGCCTCCATCCTCGTGGGCATCCTCTTCAAGCGCTTCGGTGCCGTGGGCGTGGCACTGGCCACCCTGGTGGAGGTATCGGTCATCTTCGTCCTGGCTGAGGCGGCACCGAAGACGTGGGCCGTGCAGAACTCCGAGAGGGCGGCTCTGCTGGCGGCACCGGTGGTGGCGGCCATCGCCAACTTCCCGCCCATCCGCCTGCTGGCCCGCGCCCTGATCGGGCTGGCCAACCTCATCCTGCCGGGCAAGGGGCTCAGCCAGGGCCCGTTCGTGTCCGAGGAGGAGCTGCTGGCGACGGTGGACGTGGCCACCGACGACCAGGTGATCGAGCGGGAGGAACGGGCTCTGATCCGCTCGATCATCGAGTTCGGCGACACCGTGGCCCGGGAGGTGATGGTGCCCCGCCCCGACATGGTCGCCGTCGAGGGACGCGACAAGGTGAGCGACGTACTGGAGGTGGCCATCTCGGCCGGCTACAGCCGCATCCCCGTCTACGACCAGGGCATCGACGACATCACCGGCATCGTCTACACGAAGGACCTGATGAAGGCGGTGCAGGACGACCAGGGGGACAAGCCGGTGCGCGAGCTGGTACGCAGCGCCCAGTTCGTGCCCGAGACGAAGCGGGTGTCCGAGCTCATGCGGGAGATGCAGCGGGAGAAGTTCCACATCGCCATCGTCGTGGACGAGTACGGCGGCACCGCCGGGCTCGTGACGCTCGAGGACCTCATCGAGGAGTTGGTCGGCGAGATCGTCGACGAGTTCGACGTGGAGGAGCCGGCGATCGAAGCCCTCCCCGGCGGGTCCTACCGCGTCAACGCCCGCATGGCCGTCGACGAGGTGAACGAGCTGCTGGGTGCCGAGTTCCCCGAAGGTGACTGGGACACGATCGGCGGCTTCGTCTTCAACCTGTTGGGCCACGTCCCCGCCGAGGGCGAGACGGTCGAGCACGACGGCCACCGGCTGGCGGCGGAGAAGGTGCAGGGCCGGCGCATCGGGCGGGTCCGCATCACGAAGGTGCCCCAGCCGGTCGAGGGTTGATGCGCTCGGGCTTCGCGGCGTTGGTCGGCAGGCCGAACGTCGGCAAGTCGACGTTGCTCAACGAGATCCTGGGCACCAAGGTCTCGATCGTGTCCGACAAGCCCCAGACCACCCGGAGCCAGATCCGCGGCGTCCTCACCCGCCCGGACGCCCAGGTCGTTTTCGTCGACACGCCCGGGATCCACAAGCCCCGGACACTTCTGGGTGAGCGCCTCAACCACACAGCCGAGGATGCACTGCACTCCGTCGATGCCGTCGTGCTCGTGCTCGATGCCACCGCCGACGTCGGCAGGGGCGACCGCTTCGTGTCGGAGAGAGTTCCTGCCGAGGCTTTCGTGGTCGTCAACAAGATCGACATCGCCAGCCGCGAGCAGGTACTGGCCCAGCTGGCGGCGGCCGGCCGGCTGGGCAAGAGCGAGTACTTCCCGGTGTCGGCGCGTACCGGTGATGGCGTGGCCGAACTGGTGGAGGCCATCGTGGCCAGGATGCCGGAGGGGCCTGCCTTCTACCCCGACGACATGGTCACCGACGTGCCCGAGGCGTTCTGGGTGGCCGAGTTGGTCCGCGAGCAGTTGTTGGCCGTGGCCCGGGAGGAGCTGCCCCACTCGATCGCCACCCGGGTGACCGAGTGGGAGTGGCCCCGCATCCGCTGCGAGATCCTGGTCGAGCGGGAGTCCCAGAAGGGCATCGTGATCGGCAAGGGCGGCTCGGTCCTGAAAGAGGTTGGCCAGGCGGTGCGACGCCAGCTGGCGCCGGGTGCCTACCTCGAGTTGTTCGTCAAGGTGGACAAGGACTGGCAGCGCCACGCCAAAGCTCTAGAGCGCCTCGGCTTCTAGTCCCGGAGCGGGGCCAGGAACTCCTCGACGTCGGCGCGGTGACGGGTCCGACGCAACGGCGGCAGGGCCCGCACGAGATCCCAGCGGTAGCCGGCCTTGGCCAGTCGGGGATCGAGGACCGCCACCACGCCCCGGTCGGTGGCGCCTCGGATGAGGCGCCCCGTGCCCTGGGCCAGCAGCGTGGCCGCCCGGGGCAGGTCGATCATCCGGAAGGCGCCGCCGCCGGCCCGCTCGCGCCGTGCTTGCAACAGCGGTTCGTCCGGGCGCGGGAATGGGATCCGGTCGATCGTCACGAGTGAGAGCGCGCTGCCCGGGACATCGACTCCCTGCCAGAACCCCATGGTGGCGAACAGACACGAGGTCTCGTCGCCGGCGAAGGCCGCCAGCAGCGCCGGCTTGGGCAGGTCCGACTGGGTGAGGACCCGCCACGGGAGCCGGCCGGACAGTGCGTCAGCGGCGGCGGTCATCGCCCTCCAGCTGGTGAAGAGGGCGAGCGTCCGCCCTCCGGCGGCGCGGATCAGCGCCTCCAGCTCGTCGTGCATGGCCCCCTCGTAGCCGGCGTGGCGGGGGTCGGGAAGGTGGGCGGCGCAGTACAGCAGCCCGTTGTGGGTGTAGTCGAATGGGCTCCCGACGTCGATCTCCGTCGAGGCGCCGCTGTCGATGCCGACCCTGCGGCCGAGCAGCGGCGGGATGGTGGCGCTGGTCAGCACGGCGGTGACCCCGCCCCACAGCTTCTCCGACAACAGCGGCCCGACGTCCACCGGCGAAGTCCGAAGCACGGGAGCGTGAGGCGGCCCCTCCACCCATGAGACGTAGGTGCTCGGTATGTCGGCCAGCAAGGCCAGGTCGTCGGCGAGGTGTCCGCCGGCCTGCACGGCCCGGTTGCGGCGGGCGTCGTCTCCGTCAGACCTTCGCACCGCTGCATTTAGCCGGGCCACGCGCTCGGTCACCACCGTGAGAACCGTGGCCAGCTCGTCCCCCAGGCCGGCGGGCAGGCGCTCGCCCCGCAGGGGCCCCAACAGCGCCTCCCACTGCTCCCCGGCCGCCTCCACGTCGTCGGCCAGAGAGCGCTGGGACTCAGCGAGCAGTGGCCGGCCGCTGCGGGCCAGGGACCGGAACCGGCCGGCGCCCATCTCCAAGCCGAGGCTGGCGGCGGCCACGTCCTCCAGCTCGTGGGCCTCGTCGAAGACCACCACGTCGTGTTCGGGAAGAACGTGGCCCCCACTGGCCAGGTGCATGCCGTACAGGTGGGTGTTGACCACCACCACGTCAGCCAACGCGGCCTCGCTTTTGGCCGCTTCCGCGAAACAGGCCTCGCCGGAAGGGCAGCGCGAGGCGCCCGGGCACTCCATGGCGCTGACGCTGACCTGCGCCCACGCCCGCGGGGACGGCTCGAAGTCGAGCTCGCTGCGGTCACCGCTGGGCGAGGTGGTCGACCACTGCAGAAGCCGGATCACCTGTCTGCCCACCACCCCCAGTTCGGCCTCGTCCACCTGGTCGAGAGACAGTTGCTCGCCACCGCCGGCCACTTCGAGTGCCCGTTGGCGGCACAGGTAGTTGGACCGCCCTTTCAGGACGGCGAACTCGAAGGGCAGCCCGAGGTGCTCCTGGAGGAACGGCAGGTCCTTGCCCGCCAGCTGGTCCTGGAGAGCCTTGGTGGCCGTTGCCACGACGCATTTGGAACCCGACAGGATCGCCGGGACCAGGTAGGCCAGTGACTTCCCGGTGCCGGTGCCGGCCTGCACGATCAGGTGCCGTCGCTCCGCCAGCGCCTCGCTCACCGCCTCCGCCATCTGCTGTTGGCCCGGCCTGGGCTCACCTCCGCCGGGAAGCGCCTGAACCACCCGCGCCAGTGCCTCCCGAACCTCGTTCACGGCACCCAGCGTAGGAGCAGCCGAGGACACGCCTTCCGGTGGACGGCGACCGGCGACCGGTGGTCAGGCGCAGGCAGCGGCGGGGGCGGGTCGAGGCGCCGAGCCGAGGCGATCGCGGGGCGTGGAGGAGGCGGCGATGGCAGCGAAGTACGCCGCCTTGCGTCGCGCCGCGCGGCCCAGCGGGACCTCGGGGGCAAGGGGGGAAGGATCCAGCTGGCTGTTCAGGCCCTCCCGCAGCAGGTCCAGAGCCTGCGCCCTCAGCTGCGACACCCGGGACTCGCTGACCCCGAGCTCCGTTGCGATGTCCTGCATGGCCCGGTCCTGGAAGAAGTAGCCGATGACCACCGTCTGCAGCCGTGGCGGCAGCGCCCGTACCGCGTCGACCAGATAGGCATTGCGCTCCCGCTCCAGAATCTCGAGCTCGGGGTTGCCCTCCTCCACGAGCAACAGCGAGTCGCCCTCGCCACTCGGGATCATTCCGTCGTAGTTGAGAACCGTGGCGCGGTGGATGTCAGAGACGAGCCCCTCGACAGCGGCGAGATCTGTCCCCATGGCCTCGGCGAGCTCGCCCGTGGTGGGAGCCCTCCCCAGGCGGGCGGTCAGCCGGTCGGCGGCTTGGCCCATGTGGCGCGCTTTGGCTCTGACAGGACGGCTGGCCCAGTCCTGGCTGCGCAACTCGTCGAGCATTGCCCCCTTGATCCGGGTGCCGGCGTAGCGGTGGAAGGGGACGCCCCGGCTTCCGTCGAAGCTGCGGGCGGCTTGGGCTAGGCCGATCATGCCGGCCGACACGAGGTCGTCTCGCACTGCGTGGCGCGGCATCCTCGCCGCCAGTTCGGCCACCGCCCGGCGGACGAGGTGAAGGTGGTCTCGCACGAGCCCGTCCTCTACGTCGGCTTCGCCCGCCCTGCGCCGTTTTGTGGTCACCCCGACATCATCCGTGGCGGACGTCGGTACTACTAGAGCCCGATCGCGTCATTTGGACCGCCGCGGGGGCCATTGACCGACTAGTGCCGAAGAACTAGGGGCCTCAACCCTCACGCCGGCCGGGGCCGGGCCGATCAACAGGCGTGGACCGGGCTGTGTCGTCGGATCGTGCGGTGATCCCTTCGGCGATCGAGCAGCTCTGCGGCCTGCTTGCGCGCCAAGCCGAGGTGCTCCACCTTCTGGCCGACAGCCTCGGCGGCGGCCCGGCTGCCTCCTCGCCGACTGCTACCGAGCTGCTCCGCTCCATCAGCAGCCTCGAGCTCCATCGGGCGATCGTCTCCCGGGAACTGGCACTCGAGCTGGGCGTCGACAGCGACCCGACGCTGCAGGTGCTGAGCGAGCGGGTGCCCGGTGAGTGGAAGCCGGCCCTCCATGCCCACCGGCGGGCGCTGCGGTCGTTGGCGCACCAGGTGCAGGCGATCTGGCGCTCGCCGCTGAAAATGGACGAGGGAGCCAGCATGGTGGTTCTCCCGGTGGCAGCCACGCCGATGATCCAGCGCTCCCTCCGGGAGTTCCTGGCCTAGCCACCACTGCCGCTAGGCCGGCGCCTGCACCGGGTCTTTCGCCTCGCCGGCCCGGGTGGCCTCGACGGCAACCGTGTCGGGATGCCTGGGCAGCTCGATCTCCACCGTCACGGTCCCGTTGTCCTCTTCCCACCGCACCACGCTGAGCACGGCCACGAGAACTGCCAGGCGGCCGAAGAAGAACAGCCAGGCCAGGATGGCGAACACGACCCCGATGGAGCCGTAGAGCCCCGAGGTCTGCGTCATCAGGCGGGGAACGTAGATCCCCCCTACCAACTTCAGGACCTCCAGCCCCACCGCCCCGAGCACGGCCCCCGGCACCAGGGCCCGCCACGGAACGACCAGGTTGAGAAGTGCCTTGAGGGTCCAGAGCCACATCGCGAAATTGGCGCCGAGGCCCAACAGGATGGAAAGCGGCGCCAGCCACGGCGCCCGGGTGAGCACAGCGGTCAGCGCAAAAGACAAGCTCATGATCACAGCCGCTCCGCCCAGCCACAGGAGGCCGGCCAGCTTGTCCTTCATTCCCCGCCCCTTCACCTGCCAGACGTTGTCGAAGGCGTACTGGATCGCCGCGACCATGCTGAGGCCGGACCACAGGAGCCCGACGGCGCCGATGCCGAGGGCACCTTTGCGGCTCGCCTGTGCCGTGGCGATGGCGGAGGTGACGGCCCTGGCCGCCTCGCCCGTCAGCCCGAGCCGCCCGATGATCTGGGCCGGGATGTCGGCTCCCAGGGAGAGGTATCCCACCACCGCAACCGCCAGGAGCAACAGAGGGAAGATGGAGAGGAAGGACGCAAGGGTGATGGCGGCGGCGAGATAACCGCCGTGGACCTCGCTGAATCGCTCCTGCACCCGGACCGCCGTCGCGAACCACTTCCACCTCGCGACGAGGGGCCCGATCAGACGCTCCTTCATGGCGCCGGATCTACCCAGCGGCGGGTACCGGCAAGCCAGGCGACGTGTCGTGGTCTGCCCCGGGAGCAGCGGCACGGCGCGCTACCGTCGCCTTGGTGACTCCGGCCGGCATAGAACCGTCGCGCATTCCCGCCCACGTCGCCTGCGTGATGGACGGGAACGGCCGATGGGCCACCCGGCGGGGTCTGAGGCGCACCGACGGGCACGCGGCCGGAGAGGATGCGCTGTTCGACACCGTCGAGGGAGCCCTCGATCTCGGCCTGCGCTGGTTGACCGTCTATGCCTTCTCGACGGAGAACTGGCGCCGGCCCATCGACGAGGTTCGTTACCTGATGGGCTTCAACGAGCGCATTCTCACCGACCGGCGCGACGAGCTGCACGAGCGGGGCGTCCGCATCACCTTTGCCGGTCGCCGCGACTGGCGGGTGCCCAAGCGCCTGGTCCGACGGATGGACGAGGCCCTCGAGATGACAGCCGGCAACCGCCGGATGACCCTGTGCATCGCCTTCAACTACGGCGGCCGTGCCGAGATCGTCGACGCCGTGCGGGCGCTGGTGGAAAAGGGCGTACCTGCCGACAAGATCGACGAGAAGGCCATCAGGGCCAACCTGTACCAGCCCGAGATGCCCGACCCTGATCTGGTCGTGAGGACGTCGGGTGAGTTCCGGATCTCGAACTTCCTCCTGTGGGAGCTTGCCTACAGCGAGCTCGTCTTCACCGACGTGCTTTGGCCCGACTTCCGCCGGGAGCACCTGTTCGACGCGGTTCGTGAATACCAACGCCGTACCCGCCGCTTCGGTGGTGTCGAGGAGCTGGATGACTGATGGCGCTCTACCGGGAGTCGGCGGTGGTGCTGCGCACGATCCGCCTCGGAGAGGCCGACAGGATCGTGACCTTGATGACCGAGGGCCGCGGCAAGGTTCGGGCCGTGGCCAAGGGCGTCCGCAAGACCAAGAGCCGCTTCGGCGGGCGGCTCGAACCGATCGCCCACGTGGCCTTGCAGCTGTATGAGGGGCGCGAGCTCGACACGGTGACCCAGGTGGAGACCCTCGACCACTTCCGGACCATCCGGGAGGACGTCGGACGGGTGGGCCGGGCCACATCGGTGTTGGAGGCCGTCGACCAGGTGTCGCAGCAGGGTGAGCCCAACCCCGCTCTCTACCGGATGCTGATCGGTGCTCTGCGGTCGCTGGCGGCCCGCAACAGCGCGGCCCTGGTCGCCGGCTTCTACTGGAAGCTGTTGTCCCAGGAGGGCATCCACCCGCTACTCGACGTCTGCGCAACGTGCGGCTCCGGCGGCCCGTTCGTCGCCTTCGACCTGAGCCAGGGGGGGGCACTGTGCCGGGTCTGCCGGCGGGGCCAGCCGGTCAGTCCGGAGACGCTGCAGTTGGTGGCCAGGATGCTCGGGGGTGATCTCGCAGCGGTGCTGGCGGAGCGTCCGACGCCGGCGACCGCCGAGGCCGAGCAGCTGGCCATCCGTGCGGTGGAGAACCACATCGAGCGACGGCTCAAGAGCCCCGGGAACGTCCTCGTGGGGGAGGCCCCACCCATGGCCACCGGCCAACCTCCCCCCAAAGGTCAATGAGGCGCTAGACGACGCTGCGGCCGCGCCACCCGGTGAAGAAGCTGGCCACGAACAGCACCAAGGCGATGATGAGGAGCCACTTGAGGCCCTCGATGAAGAGCCCGAGGCCACCGACGAGCAGGGCGAGGATCAAGAGCAGGGCGACGAGCCCCATGTTGTTCTCCTTTCACGGTCCGTTGCTGGCGATGTACCCACCGCGCGGAAACCAAACCGAGGAGAAAGCAGTAGTTGGGTACTGTTCGCCCATGCCGGACGTAATGGACGCCGTCGTCAACCTCTGCAAGCGCCGGGGCTTCATCTTCCCGTCGGCGGAGATCTACGGCGGCTTCCGGTCGGCCTACGACTACGGCCCGCTGGGGTCGCTGATGCTGCGCAACGTGAAGGCCGCGTGGTGGCGTTCGATGGTGCAGCTGCGGGACGACGTCGTCGGCCTCGACGCCTCGATCCTGTCGCCGCCGGCGGTGTGGAAGGCGTCCGGCCACCTCGACACGTTCACCGACCCGCTCGTGGACTGCCGCAACTGCAAGGAGCGCTTCCGCGCCGACCACCTGAAGAACACCGAGGTCTGCCCCAACTGCGGGAACAAGGGGACCCTCACAGAAGCGCGCCAGTTCAACCTCATGTTCAAGACCTTCGTGGGCCCGGTGGAGGACGCGGCGTCGGTGGCCTACCTGCGCCCCGAGACGGCTCAGGGGATGTTCGTCAACTTCAAGAACGTCCTCGAGACGTCGCGGAAGCGACCGCCGTTCGGGATCGCACAGATCGGCAAGTCCTTCCGCAACGAGATCACGCCCGGGAACTTCGTGTTCCGAACCCGTGAGTTCGAGCAGATGGAGCTGGAGTTCTTCGTGCCGCCAGCCGAAGGCCCCACCTGGTTCGACTACTGGTGCGGCGAGCGACTGCAGTGGTACGTCGACCTCGGCATACCCAAGGAGCGACTCCAGCTGCGGGCCCACGATCCCGCAGAGCTGTCCCACTACTCCACCGGCACCAGCGACATCGAGTTCCAGTTCCCGTGGGGTTGGGGCGAACTGGAAGGTGTGGCGCAGCGTACGGACTTCGATCTGAAGCAGCACGCGCAGCATTCGGGCCAGCCGCTGGAGTACTTCGACCAGGCAACGGGGGAGCGCTACGTACCCCATGTCATCGAGCCGGCGGCCGGGGCCACCCGGTCGATGATGGCGTTCCTGCTCTCCGCCTACGACGAGGACGAGGTCAACGGCGAGAAGCGAACGGTGCTGCACCTCCACCCCCGGATCGCGCCCTATCAGGTGGCGGTGCTCCCGCTGTCGAAGAACGACCAGCTCGTGCCTCCGGCCCGCGAGGTGTTGGGCCTGCTGCAGCCCCACTTCATGTGTGACTACGACCAGACCCAGAACATCGGCCGGCGCTACCGGCGTCAGGACGAGATCGGAACGCCCCTCTGCGTCACCGTCGACTTCGACACGCTGCAGGACCGGTCCGCGACGATCCGCGACCGCGACAGCCTCGAGCAGGTGCGCGTGCCGGTCGAGGCATTGGTGGGCGAGCTGCGCGACCGCTTGGCCCTCTGAGCGGCGGCCCCCAACCTCTCGGCCCTGCTCCCGTAGGCTGCGGCCCGTGACATACGTCTACGCATTCGACCACAAGCACAAAAAGCCCCCGATGTCGCTCAAGGACCTGCTCGGGGGCAAGGGCGCCAACCTGGCCGAGATGACCTCGGTCCTGGGGCTGCCGGTGCCGCCGGGCTTCACCATCTCCACCGATGCCTGCCGCGACTACATGCGTGGCGGCTGGCCGCGCGACCTCGACAAGGAGGTCGCCAAGCAGGTGTCCAAGCTGGAGAAGGCCATGGGCAAGCAGCTGGGGGACGCGGCCGACCCACTGCTGGTCAGCGTGCGCTCGGGGGCCAAGTTCTCGATGCCGGGCATGATGGACACCGTCTTGAACCTCGGGCTCAACGACGACTCCGTCGAGGGCCTGGCCAAGCAGACCAGCAACGAGCGGTTCGCCTACGACTCCTATCGGCGGTTCATCGCGATGTACGGCCGCATCGTGCTGGGGCTCGAAGGTGAGCAGTTCGAGCGGCTGCTGGAGAGCGCCAAGGAGTGGGATGGGGTAAAAGCCGATGCCGACATCACCCCCGACACCCTGCGCCGCTTGTGCGAGCGCTACAAGGCGATCGTCGCCTCCCACACCGGCAAGGCCTTCCCCCAGGCGCCGCAGGACCAGCTGCGGGGTGCCATCGAGGCCGTGTTCAGCTCGTGGAACGGGCCGCGCGCCATTGCCTACCGCAACCAGGAGAAGATCAGCCACGACCTGGGCACCGCTGTCAACGTCCAAGCCATGGTCTTCGGCAACCGCGACGACAACAGCGGAACGGGGGTGGGCTTCACCCGTGACCCCGCCACCGGTGCGGCCGGCGCCTACGGCGACTTCCTGGTCAACGCCCAAGGGGAGGACGTCGTCGCCGGCATCCGCAACACCGAGCCGCTGTCCGCGCTCGAGGCCCGCTTTCCCAAGATCTACAAGGAGCTGCTGGCCATCTTCGAGCGCCTGGAGCGGCACTACCGCGACATGTGCGACACCGAGTTCACCATCGAGCAGGGCAAGTTGTGGATGCTCCAGACCCGCGTGGGCAAGCGCACCGGTGTCGCCGCGTTGCGGATGGCGGTCGAGATGACCAAGGGCCGCAAGTGGAAGATCTCCAAGGAGGAAGCGATCCAGCGGGTGACGGCGGAGCACCTCGACCAGGTGCTGCACCCGCAGTTCGCGGTGACGAACCTCCCGGTCATCGCCAAGGGCCTCGGGGCTTCTCCCGGCGCCGGCGTGGGCAGGGCGTACTTCACCGCCGACGCCGCAGCCGAGGCCGCGGAACGGGGCGAGAAGGTGGTCCTCGTGCGCAGCGAGACCTCGCCTGAGGACGTCCACGGGATGATCGTGGCCGAGGGAATCCTCACGGCCCGAGGGGGCCTCGTCAGCCACGCCGCGGTGGTCGCTCGCGGATGGGGGAAGCCGGCGGTGGTCGGCGCCGAGGCGATCAGGATCAGCGGGAAGTCGTTCACCGCCGGCGGCACCACTGTGCTCGAAGGAGATGCGATCTCGGTCAACGGCACGACCGGCGAGGTGGTGCTCGGAGAGGTCGAGCTGCTGGCTGCCAAACCTCCGCCCGAGTTCGATGTCGTCCTGGACTGGGCCGACGAGGTGCGGAAGGGGAAGCTGGCCGTGCGGGCCAACGCGGACACCGGTGCCGACGCAACGAATGCCCGGAGCTTCGGCGCCGAGGGGATAGGGCTGTGCCGGACGGAGCACATGTTCCTGGGGGAGGACCGGCTGCCGGTGGTCCGACGGATGATCCTCGCCGACACGCCCGCCGACGAGTCGGCGGCGCTGGAGGAGCTTCGCCAGGTGCAAAAGGCCGACTTCGAGGAGATCCTGGAGGCGATGGACGGCCTTCCGGTGACGGTCCGCCTCCTCGACCCGCCGCTGCACGAGTTCCTTCCTCGTACCGACGAGCTGATGGTGAAGGAGGCCACCACCGGCCTGACCGCCGACGAACGGCGACTGTACGAGGTGGCCCAGTCCTGGGAGGAGGCCAACCCGATGCTGGGGACCCGGGGCGTCCGCCTAGGCGTCATCAAGCCGGGGCTCTACGCCATGCAGGTGCGGGCGCTCATGGAGGCGGCCGCCGAGCGGGTGAAGAAGCGGGGGAAGCCGGTGGTCGAGGTCATGATCCCCCTCACCGTGAGCGGCCCGGAGATGGCGGCGGCGCGGGGGTGGGTGGAGGGGGCCATCGCCGAGGCGACTGCCGGCGTGAAGAAGCCGATCGACGTCACGATCGGCACCATGATCGAGACCCCGCGGGGCGCACTGCGAGCAGACGACATCGCCGAGCACGCCGAGTTCTTCAGCTTCGGGACGAACGACCTCACCCAGATGACATTCGGCTTCTCCCGCGACGACGTCGAGGGCCGCATGATGACGGCCTACCTCGAACAGGGGCTGCTCAAGCGCAACCCCTTCGACACCCTCGACCAGGCCGGCGTGGGCGAGTTGGTGGAGATGGCAGTCTCGCGAGGCCGTCAGGCCAAGCCCGGCATCAAGTTGGGAGTGTGCGGCGAGCACGGCGGTGACCCGGAGTCGATCGACTTCTTCTACCGGGCCGGGCTGGACTACGTGTCGTGCTCGCCGTTCCGGGTGCCCATCGCCCGGCTGGCCGCCGCCCAGGCCGTGCTGGGCGCGGGTTCTGAATCCACTGCCTAGACCCGACAGCGGAAGCAGATGACCCCGGCCGACCTCGCCGGGCTGGTCGAGGTGGCCGACCCGCGGGTGAGCCCGGACGGCCGGCTGGTCGCCTACGTCGTGATCACGGTCGACCTCGAGGCCAACGACTACCGCGGCGCCATCTGGGTGGCGTCGGTGATGGGCGAGTTCCCGCCCCGCCAATTGAGTGAGACGGGCGTTCGGGATTCGCGGCCCCGCTGGGCGCCCGACGGAACCCGCTTGGCCTTTGTGCGCCGCCAGGAGATCGGTTGCACCCTGGCCGTGTGGCCGTGGGGGGACGAGACGGACGACCCCCAACCGCTCCTGGAGTGGCCGGAGGAGATCGAGGACCTGGTATGGGCGCCGGATGGCCGGCGCCTGATCTTCACCGCCAGGGAGAGGGACGAGGAGCGGTACGCCCCGGAGAAGGACAAGGACCGGCCTCCCCGGCGAATCGACCGGCTGGCCTACCGGCTGGACAGCGTGGGGTGGATCATCGACAGGCCTCGCCACGTCCTGGCAGTGGTGACGGAGGGACCCGATGCTGGACAAGTGAGCTCTCTCACCTCCGGCCCGTACGAGGACACAGGTCTGGCGGTGTCGCCGGATGGGAGATGGGTGGCCTTCTCGGGCGCTCGTACCGCAACCTGGGACACCGACCTCAGCACCAACATCTACCGGGTACCCGTTGCCGGCGGCGTCGAGCCGGAGCAACTGACCTCCGGCGTCACGACCCACGGCAGCCCATCGTGGAGCCCCGATGGCAGCACCATCGCCTTCGTATGGGGTGATCGTCACTCGATGTCGCGCCATGGCCAGATCGGCGTGATCAACCTGTCCGGCGGGGGAGCCTCCGAGCAGCTCCTCACCACCGACCTCGACCTGCACTGCGCGCCGTACCTGGCCCAGGCCCGGGACCCGGTGTGGGAGGGCCGGTCGTTGCTGTTCCAGGTGGACGAGGCCGGCAACGTCTCTGTGTACCGGGTCGGCCTCGACGGGCAGCCCCCGCAACCGGTCGTCAGCGGCGACCGCCAGATCACCGGCTTCGACGCCGCCGGCGGCACCCTCGCGTTCGTCGCGAGCGAGCCGACGCGGCTGAGCGAGGTCTTCGCCGTCGTGGACGGTGACGAGCGTCGACTCACGGACCATGGGGCTGGGTTCTCACGAGCCCATGCACTGTCGCCCCCGGAGCGCTTCACCGCCGTTTCCTCCGACGGCACCGAGGTGGAGGCCTGGCTAATGCGGCCTCGGGGCTTCGAGGAGGGGCGGCGCTACCCGACGTTGCTCAACATCCACGGGGGCCCCTTCAGCCAATACGGCAACCGCTTCTTCGACGAGTTCCAGGTGCAGGCCGGCGCCGGCTACACCGTGCTCTACTGCAACCCACGCGGCTCGTCGGGCTACAGCGAACGCTTCGCGCGCGGCATCCGCGGCCCCAAGGCCGTGGAGGATCCCGGCACCGGCTGGGGCGGCGCCGACTACGAGGACCTCATGGCGGTGCTCGACGTGGCCGTGACCAACTTCGACTTCATCGACCGCGACCGACTCGGGGTCCTCGGCGGCTCCTATGGCGGCTACATGACGTCGTGGCTCATCGGCCACACCAACCGGTTCAAGGCCGCCTGTTCCGAGCGGGCCTGCAACAACCTCTTCACCTTCGCCCACACCTCCGACATCGGCTCGTTCTTTCCGGCGGGCTACATCGGCTCGAGCCACCTGGATGACCCCGAGGAGTTTCTGCGCCAGTCGCCGGTGACGTACTTCCGCGACATGCGGACCCCCCTTCTGATCCTGCACTCCGAGAGCGACCTCAGGTGCCCTGTCGAGCAGGCGGAGGACCTCTACGTGCGGCTGAAGATGACAGGCCGCGATGTCGAGTTCGTCCGGTTCCCGGGCGAGAGCCACGAGCTCTCGCGGGCCGGGTCGCCTCGACACCGGATGCAGCGGCTCGAACTGATCATCGATTGGTTCGACCGCCTGCTCTAGATCGTCGGCCCCGTCGCCGAGGCCGCTGTGCTGCCGTCCGCCCCGCTGCTACCGTCGACCCGTCGTTCCAAAAGAGCCGGTCTGGCTCCGCCTTGAGGAGCAAGAGCTTGGGGATCCTCGACGAGGACATCGAGCAGGTTCGCAACGCCGCCGACTTCGTGCAGATCGTGAGCGAGGTCTCCCAGCTTCGCAAGGTCGGCCGCCGTTGGCAGGGACTCTGCCCCTTCCACGCGGAGAAGAGTCCGTCGTTCAGCGTGAACGCCGAGGAGAAGCTGTACTACTGCTTCGGGTGCCAGGCCAGCGGCAACGTCTTCCGATTCGTCCAGGAGACCCAGCACCTGGACTTCGCGGGCGCAGTGGAGTGGGTGGCAGCCAAGTATGGGATCACCCTGCGCTACGACAACGAGCGCGGGGGTCGAGAGCGGGCCCGCAAGCAGGTGCTGACGGAGGCTATGGAGCGGGCGGTGGCGTGGTACCACGAGCGGCTCCTCACCGGCGCCGACGCCGGCGCGGCGCGCGGCTACCTGCGCTCTCGGGGGTACGACCGCGACATCGTGGAGCGGTTTCGCATCGGCTGGGCACCCGAGGAGTGGGACGCACTGGCGCGTACGCTGCGGGCTCCCGTCGACATCCTCGAAGAGACGGGGCTGGGCTTCACCAACCGGATGGGGCGCCCCCAGGACAGTTTCCGGGGCCGGGTGATGTTCCCCATCTTCGACACCGCCGGCAAACCGGTGGCTTTCGGCGGGCGCATCCTTCCTGGAGGCAACGGGCCCAAGTACAAGAACTCCGCCGAGACGAAGCTCTACTCCAAGAGCCGCACCCTCTATGCCCTCAACTGGGCCAAGGAGGAGGTGAGCCGGGTGGACGAGGTCATCGTGTGCGAGGGCTACACCGACGTCATCGCCTTCTTCTCAGCCGGATTGCCCCGCGCCGTCGCCACCTGTGGCACGGCCCTGGCCGACGAGCACTTCCGGCTGCTCAAGAACTTCGCCACCCGCATCGTGTTGGCCTACGACGCCGACGCCGCGGGTCAGAACGCGGCCTCCCGCTTCTATGAGTGGGAGCAGAAGTACGAGGTCGACGTGGCGGTGCTGGCATTGCCACCGGGTTCGGATCCCGGCGACCTCGGCCGCGACGATCCGGAGGCACTCGTGCAGGCGGTTAAAGAAGCCAAGCCCTTCCTCGAGTTCCGCCTCGATTGCGTGTTGAGCCGCGGCGACCTTCGCACCGCCGAAGGTCGAGCCCACGCGGCCGAAGAGGCGCTTGCCGTGATTGCCGAGCACCCGAGCGAGTTGCTGAGAGACCAGTACGTGATGAGGGTGGCGGATGCGTGCCGCATCGACTCGCAGCGCCTCCGCGAGCATCTGGCATCGGCCGGCAACCGCCGGACGAGCACGAGGTTGAACGTCGACCAGCGCTCCCAGAACCCGTCGCGGCCCCTTGCCGGGCCGGAGATACAAGCCCTGCGTCTGGCCGTGCACCGTCCCGAGTCGGTGGCCCACCGGCTCGAGGAGGTGCTGTTCGCCGATGAGGTGCACCTGGCTGCTTTCAGGGCACTGTGCCAGGCCTCGCGCCTGGAAGAGGCAATCTCTCGTGCCCGGCCCGAGGCCGGGGCACTGCTGCAACGGCTCGCTGTCGAAGACGCCGAGGCCGACCCTGACGACGTCATGAGGCTGTTGGTCGCGGGCGCTTCCCAGCGTGCCATCCTGCGCCTTCAGGCCCAGGCGAGAGCGTCGCAGACACCGACGGATTACGCGCCGACCATCGCATGGCTCAAGCTCACCACGGAGCAGTTGTGGCAGGACGAAACCAGCATCGGTGCCGCCGGTCAGTTGGTAGCCTGGCTCGTGGAGTTCGAGAAGGAGGGGGGATGACGGCGCCCGAAGGAACGGCGGCTCCCGCGGTCCCTCCCGGCGTCCCCGCCGAAGCATTCCGAACGCTCCTCGCCGCCGGCCGGGCCCACGGAACCATCACCTCGGACGACCTGATGTGCGTGCTCAAGTCGGTGGAGCTCAGCCCTGAGCTCATCACCGACGTCGTGGGCCAGGTGGAGCAGCAGGGGATCCAGTACATCGACGACACGCCGACGGTGGCCGAGGCCGACGAGGCGGTGCGCGAGGCCGTGGCTGTCGTCGAAGCGGCAACTGCCGCAGCCGACGCCGCTCCGGCCGTCGATTTGCGCCGAGCCCCGGCGACGCGGCCGCAGGCTCGGCCGCGCGGTGCGGCCTCCAACTTCGACGACGACAGGGGGGGAGGCTCCAGCGACTTCGTTCGCATGTACATGCGCGACATCGGCAAGGTCCCTCTGCTGTCCGCCGAACAGGAGGTGTCGCTGGCCGAGCGGGTCCAGAGGGGTCTGCAGGCAACGCAGCGTCTCATGGAGCTGCGGGCGGTGGAAGGCGACGTTGCTCCGGCTCAGCCCGAACTGGCGGAGCTGCGCCGGGTGATCAAAGACGGCGTCGAGGCCACCGAGGCGTTGATCAAGGCGAACCTGCGTCTCGTGGTGTCGATCGCCAAGCGTTACCGCAGCCGCCCCATGCAGTTCCTCGACCTCATCCAGGAGGGGAATCTCGGCCTCATGAGGGCCGTCGAGAAGTTCGACCACACCAAGGGTTTCAAGTTCTCGACCTACGCCACCTGGTGGATCCGCCAAGCGATCACCCGCGCCATCGCCGACCAGGCCCGCACGATCCGCATCCCGGTCCACATGATGGAAACCATCAACAAGGTGGGGCGCGTTCAGCGACAGATGGTGCAGGAGCTGGGACGGGACCCGACGCTCGAGGAGCTGGCGCAGCGCCTGGGGATGAGCGAGGAGAGGGTGCGCGAGTGCCTCCGCATCAGTGAGGACACCATCAGCCTGGAACAACCTGTCGGAGACGAGGACGACTTCTCGTTGTCCGACGTGATCGAGGACAAAGAGGCCGTCGTCCCTGCCGATGCAGCCGCTCGGACCATGCTCAACGAGGCGGTCAAAGACGTGCTGGCGCAGCTATCCGATCGCGAGCAGGAGGTGATCCGGCTCCGCTTCGGCCTCGACGACGGCCAGATGCGGACCCTGGAGGAGGTGGGACGGGAGTTCGGGGTGACGCGCGAGCGCATCCGCCAGATCGAGGCCAAGACGCTCGCGAAGCTGCGCCACCCCATCCGCAGCCAACGGCTGCGGGACTATCTGGACGCGGAGTAGAGGCCGACGCCGCGGCGCGGCGCCGGCTGGGCCCGGCGCGGCTAAGGCTGGAGGCGGGGGTCGGTGTAGGGGGAGTCGGTGTGAGAAGCCGCACCGTTGCCGTTGCCGGTGCGCTGCTCGACCACGTCCTTGGCCTTGTCGACCCCGAGGTCTATGACTTCTTTTGCCTTGTCGGTGGCGACGTCGAAGGCCTCGGAGCGCTTGACCTTCCTGAACATCTGGTTGATCTGCTCGTGCCGTTCCTGGCCGGCCATGGTGCCGAGGTAGTAGCCGGCCCCGAAGCCGATGACGAGCCCTGCGCGGAATCTCATGGCAGTTGTCTACCCCGTCCACCCGCCGTTGAGAACCCTCTCGAGGCGCCACGGATGATCAGGGCCTGAGTTCGGGCGCTGCTATCGTCGCTTCTTCCTTCCGGGGTGGCGCAATCGGCAGCGCAGCGCACTGTTAATGCGACGGTTCTGGGTTCGAGTCCCAGCCCCGGAGCTTCTACGTCCGACGTCGAGGCATTCGTAGGGCCCGTAGCTCAGTGGTCAGAGCAGGGGACTCATAATCCTTTGGTCGCTGGTTCGATCCCAGCCGGGCCCACCGCCAGGCCCAGGCGGGTTTGGAATAAGGCGCGGAAGCGTCGCACCATGGAGGGCTGGGCGGGCCCGAGAGAGGTCTCCTTGGTCAGAACATCCGCACGAACGGTCGCCGCCGCCATTGTCTTCGTGTTGGCGGTCACGGGGCGGCCCGCCATGGGCCGGGCCGCTTCCCCCGAAGGTCCGGGCGCCACCCCCCGGGCCCAGTGCGGCCCGGGCTCCGACCCGGAGACGGATCGTCAAGGAAGGGTGAGCAAGGCAGACGTCGACAGTGGACGAGCGGCGCGAGGCTTCAGCTGTAACACCGAGGCCGTCGGGACGTACGGGACAAGCGGCGGCTACAAGGTGGAGCGCTACGTCGACGGGGCGGGCCACGAGTGCGCCTACTACGACACGACTCTGCTCTTCCCGAGAGACGCGGCGGCAGCCGGCCAGGACGGCACCGGCGTGTACGTCCTCGACATGGCCGACCCGGCCGGGCCGGTGCGCACGACATCGCTCGTCACCCCGGCCATGCAGTCGCCGCATGAATCCATGAGCCTCAACAGCGCCCGGGGACTGCTCGTCGCAGTGACGGCCAATCCCGGGTTCTACCCCGGAGTGATCGACGTCTACGACGTCACCCAGGACTGCCGGTACCCGGTGCTCAAGTCGAGCGCTCCGATAGCAGGCCTGGGCCACGAAGGCGCCTTCGCCCCCGACGGCCGCACCTACTACTCGGCGTCGTTCGACGCCGGGGGGAGCCTTCCCGGCGGCGCCCTCACGGCGGTCGACCTGTCGAATCCCTCGGTCCCGGTGTCGCTGTGGACGGGCAACTACCGCTCCCACGGCCTCTCGGTCAGCGACGACGGCACGCGCGCCTACCTCGCCGACCGCTCAGGGCTGGTGATACTGGACGTCAGCCAGATCCAGTCTCGGGTCCTGAACCCACAGGTTCGGGAGGTCGCCCGCCTGACCTGGCCGACGAAGAGCACTCCGCAGGTCACCGTCCCCGTCACCGTCGGCGGTCGCCCGTTCCTGATCGAGATGGACGAGTTCGCCAGCGGCGACAACGTGGGAGCCGGCCGGATCATCGACATCTCCGACGAGACGAAGCCAGCGGTGATCTCGAACATGAAGCTCGAGGTCAACCTGGCGGAGAACCGGCCGTCACAGGTGGACGACCCGGGGGCGACGATGATCTACCAGGGCTACGCCGGCCACTACTGCTCGGTTCCGTCCCGCCAGGATCCCGGGGTGGTCGCCTGTACGTTCATCCTCTCGGGGCTCCGGCTGTTCGACATCAGCGACCCCTATTCGCCCAAGGAGATCGCGTACTTCAACGCCCCTGTCGACCCAGCCTCCATCAGACCGGGCGGGGTTCCCGGTTCGAACTACGCCATGTCGAGCGCGGTCTTCGTACCCGAGAGGTCCGAGATCTGGTACTCCGACGGCCACCGGGGCTTTTTCAACATCCGGGTCACCAACGGCGTCTGGCCTGTCCGGCAGCGAGCTCAGCAGGCGCCGACGCCGGCGCCCGAGCACCCGCTGCCGGACCGTCCGGACCCGGGAGTGCTGCCTTCGACGGGCGAGGGCGGGCCCGTCGTCGGGGCCGCCGCCGCGTTGGCGATGCTCGTGGTGCTGCGCTCCTTGAGCAGCCGGCTCAGCCGCTGACGCGCCCTCATTCGAGCCACTTCGGCGCCCGTTCCAGCAGGTACTGACTCACCGCCAGACATCGATCGAAGACGTCGCAGAGCAGCTCCTCGCCGGCGAGCACCCGGGCCAGCGAGACCTGCTGTCGGGCCAGCACCGTTATGCGCCTCTCCGGCGGGTCGGTAGCCGACGGGAAGGCATCGATGCCGGAGACCTCGAGGGGAAGGTCGACGCCACCGATGCCACTCAGCTCGAGCGCGAGCTGCAGTAGGTCCGGACCTTGGGGGAGAGGGGGAAGGCCCCAGGTGAAGGTGAGTGGGAAGTGGAACTCATCGGGCGGGTCAGCCTCCTCGGGCAGACCCATGACGACATCCTCGAAGGCGAGGAGGACCCGAGGGTCCACCTCGAGGGCGAGATGCAGGTCGAGCGGCCCGCCACAGCCCTCCTCGGGGTGCAGGTCCACCTCCCAGGCCTGACGTAGGGAGTAGGTCTCCACGAAGTGCCGCTCGTCGTGCACGTGGAACCCGTGGTCGGTGGCGTGATCCTTGAGCTCGGCCACGTAGCCGGCGGTGTCGATGACGGCCATCTCGACTCCCACACTACCGATGGCCCCCGTACAACCCACCTCCCGGTAGCGTCGCCCCAATGCGTGGCGGAGGAGACATGGTGGCAGTGCTGGAGACGGTGGCCGGCGCCATCCGAGAGGTGCTCGACGGGCTCGAGGACTGGGGCCTGGCCGGAACCGAGAAGGCGACGCAGTACTACACCGACCTCGCCGCCGACGAGGTGGCGCTGAAGATCCTGGACGAAGCAGGGTTCGGGGTCCTGAGCGAGGAGTCCGGCCTGCATCATGAGGACCGCGACATCCTGGTCGTGCTGGATCCCGTCGATGGCTCGACCAACGCCGCACGGGGGATCCCCTGGTTCGCCACCAGCCTCTGCGCTGTCGATGCCGCGGGACCGTCCGCCGCCCTGGTGGTGAACCAGGCCACCGGGACCAGCTACTCAGCCGTCCGGGGTGATGGTGCCTTCCGCGACGGGCGCCGGATAAGGGCGGCGTCGACCACCGACCTCGGTCGCGCCGTGGTCGGGGTCTCCGGCTACCCGCACCGGCACCTCGGCTGGAGGCAGTTCCGGGCTCTGGGGGCGGCGGCGCTCGATCTGTGTGCCGTAGCCGATGGGGCGCTCGATGCCTACATCGATTGCAGTCGCGACGCCCATGGCCCCTGGGACTACCTCGGCGGCCTCCTCATCTGCCAGGAGGCAGGAGCAGTGGTGGCCGACGCATGGGATCGAGAGCTCGTCATCGTTGGGCACACCGACCGCCGCACACCGTACGGGGCCGCCACTCAGGCCTTGTTGGAGCAGCTATTGGCGGCCAGGGATCCCGGTGCCGCAAAAAACGGTTGACGTGAGGAGCAGCCCGTGGTCGAATCCCGAAAGCCGGGAAGTTCCCGCTGCACGTACCGGAAAGGGCGCCGTCGAGTGCTGATCCGCTGGTCCTACAAGCCGCAGGGCATGGCAGGCATCGGCGCGCTGGCGTGCGTCCCGCCGGTCATTCCCGTTGGGCACCTCGCCGCGGACGGCCACATGGGCTTCCACGGCACCCGTGTGCCCAATGGCACCACCGGGCGGCCCGAGGGTCGAGGAGGCGGAACTGGCTAGTCCAGTTCCCGCAACCTTGAAGGCCCAGAGGCCGCCGGCTCAGCCGGCGGCCTTTTTGTTTCTCCAGGTTCGTGCAAAAGGACAACTTCGGCTCTGAAGAAGAAGGAGGAAGGCGAGATGCTCGCCGAGTGGAAGGTCGCAACAGCGCAAGAGGAACAGGACTGGACGTCGGCCCGCTGTCGGGATGGCGCGTCGACGATGACGGCGCTGTTCTTCTCCGAGCAGATCGACGACATCGCGCGGGCGAAGGCGATCTGTCAGCTGTGCCCGCTCCGGGGCCTCTGCCTCGAGGGTGCTCTGCGGCGGAGGGAGCCGTGGGGCGTCTGGGGTGGCCAGCTCTTCCTCAACGGCAAGATCCTTCCCCAGAAGCGCAAGCGGGGGCGTCCGCCCAAGAACCCCCAGGTGGCACAGTCGGCATAGTCCCACCGCGTACGACAGCCACCGCCGGGCCACGAGCCACTAGCGCCCGCTCGGTAGCCTTGACCGGGCGGGCGCTTAGCTCAGCTGGTTAGAGCACCTCCCTTACAAGGAGGGGGTCGGGGGTTCGAGTCCCTCAGCGCCCACCGCCGTACCGGG
>JAHWJU010000059.1 GCA_019348255.1 Actinomycetota bacterium
GGGCTGTTCCCGGACAAGACGCTGGAGGAGGACCTGGCCGAGGTGGCCGAGGCCAGGGACTGGCGCCGGCGGGTGTACGACGCCGGCTTCGGCTGGATCACCGGCCCGCCCGAGTACGGCGGCCGCGGCCTACCAACTTCGTACCAGCGCATCTGGGCCGAGCTCGAGGCCCGGTTCGACACGCCCTCGCAGGTGCCCTTCGGCATCGGCCTCGGCATGGTGGCGCCGACCATCCTGGCTCACGGCACGGAGGCGGCCAAGCAGCGCTACCTGCCGGCGATGTACCGGGGCGACGTCGTGGCGTGCCAGCTCTTCTCGGAGCCGGCGGCTGGCTCCGATCTGGCGTCGCTGCAGACGAAGGCGGTACGCGACGGCGACGAGTGGCTGATCACGGGGCAGAAGGTGTGGACCTCCGGCGCCCAGTTCTCCGACATCGGCGAGATCATCTGCCGCAGCGACCCCGACCTCCCCAAGCACAGGGGCCTCACCGGGTTCGTCGTCGACATGAAGGCGGCCGGCGTGGACATTCGGCCGTTGCGCCAGATGACGGGCGGCGCTTCGTTCAACGAGGTCTTCTTCGACGAGGTCCGCGTGCCCGACGACCAGCGTCTGGGCGACGTGAACCAGGGCTGGACCGTCGCCCTCACGACTCTGCTCAACGAGCGAGCCGCCATCGGCGCCGGCGCCGGCCTCGGGAACCGGTTCTGGCAGATGCGGCGACTGATCGACCTGCTGCGCTTCCTGGGCAAGGCCGAGGACCCGATCCTGCGCCAGCAGTTGGCCGACCTCTGGATCAGCTTCGCCGTGGCCCGCTACACCAGCCAGCGGGCGATGGCCAAGATCGACCAGGGCCAGCTGCCGGGGCCGGAACTGTCAGCCGCCAAGCTGGCGCTGACCGACAACCTCACCAAGCTGTCGAAGTTCGTGAGCGACGCTCTCGGGGCGCGGCTCATCGCCGACACCGGCGAGTGGGGGACCTACGCGTGGGCCGAGTACGTCCTCGGGACGCCGGGCATGCGCATCGCCGGCGGCACCGACGAGGTCATGAAGAACATCATCGGCGAGCGTGTCCTCGGCCTGCCCAAGGAGCCGCGGCCGGCGCCGTAGCGCCAGCCAACCCCGCCCCAGGCGCCGGGCCCGACTACAGGACCTTGGCCAGAAAGGAACGGGTGCGGGCCTCCCGGGGCGAGCCCAGCAGCGCCGCCGGCGGGCCCTGCTCGACCACCAGCCCGTCGTCCATGAACACCACCCGGTCGGCCACCTCGCGGGCGAAGCCCATCTCGTGGGTGACCACCACCATCGTCATGCCCTGCTCGGCCAGCTTGCGCATCACACCCAGCACCTCGCCCACCAGCTCGGGGTCGAGGGCCGACGTGGCCTCGTCGAAGAGCATGACCTTCGGCTCCATGGCCAGCGCCCGGGCGATGGCCACCCGTTGCTGTTGCCCCCCCGACAGCCGCGCCGGGTAGGCGTCGGCCTTGCCCGCCATCCCCACCACCTCGAGCATCTGGCGGCCGCGGGCGTCGGCCGCCCCGCTGTCCATGCCGAGCACCGTCCGCAGCGCCAGCGTGACGTTGCCGAGCGCGGTCTTGTGCGGGAACAGGTTGAACTGCTGGAAGACCATCCCCATCGACGTCCGCACCTTGTCCAGGTCGACGCCAGGCCCGGTCACCTCCACGCCGTCGACCACCACCCGGCCCGCGGTCGGCTCCTCCAGGCGGTTGATGCAACGCAGCAGGGTCGACTTGCCGGAGCCCGAGGGGCCGATGACGCAGACGACCTCCCGTGCCGCCACCTCCAGGTCGATGCCTCGCAGCACCTCGTGGTCACCGAAGGACTTGCGCAGGCCGGTGATGCTGATCACGTCATCGCGCCCCCCGCGTCCGGCTCTCGAGCTGGGCCACCAGGCGGATGAGCGGGAGGGTGATCACGAGGTAGGCGATCCCGCCGGCCACCAGCGCCGAGCTGTTGGAGCGGGCGTTGGCGAAGTCGCGGGCGAACTTGGTGATCTCCTTGCCGCCGGCCAGGGTGCCCAGCACCGCCAGCAGCGAGGTGTCCTTGAACAGCAGCACCAACTCGTTGGTCAGTGGCGGCACCATCAGCCTGAAAGCCTGCGGCAGGACCACCCGTCGCATAGCCACCGGATACGGCATCCCCAGGGAGCGGGCCGCCTCCATCTGGCCCCGCGGCACCCCCTCGATGCCGGCCCGGATCGTCTCGGCCATGTAGGCACCGGCCACCAGCGACAGAGCCAGACAGCCCGGGAAGTACTTGGGGAACGGGAACTGCCACCCGGTGGCAATGGGGATGCCGAAGCCGATGAAGATGATCGTGAGCAGCGCCGGCAACCCCCGCAGCAGATCGGTGAACACCGCCGCCGGCCAGCGCAGCGACCTCCGGCGGCTGAGACGCATGAGCGCCACCAGGAGGCCGATGGCCAGCCCACCCAGGAAGCTGAAGAAGGTGAAGACGAGCGTGTTCTTGGCACCCTCGGTGATCAGCTCCGGGAGCATGTCCCGGATGACGTCGAGGTTGAAGAACTCGTCGAGGAAGGTGCTCAGCTGGAGAGCGCCTTCTCTCCCAGGTACTGCTCGAGCACCCTGGCGTAGGTGCCGTCGCTGCGCAGCTCGCCCAGCGCCTCGTTGACCGCCTCGAGCAGCGCCGTGCTCTTCTTGGGGATGACGAAGCCGTACTCCTCCTCATCGGCCTCGGTGAAGACCTTGGACACGACGGTGTCGCCGGTGGTCTCCGCGTGGTAGGAGTTGACGGGGAAGTCCTGTACCACCCCGTCGATCTGGTTCGCCTTGAGGGCGGTGAACAGCTCGTCGGCGCCGGTGAACTCCTTGACCTCCACTCCGGCCGACGCCGCCTGGGCGGTGGCGAACTCCGCCCCCGTCGTCTCGGACTGCACGCCGATGGTGCGGCCCTTGAGCGAGGCGAAGTCGCTGTACTTGGACTCGTCGCCCTTGCGAACGAGCAGTGACTGGTTGATCTCGAAGTACCCGTCGGAGAAGTTGTTCTCCTTCTTGCGCTCCTCGGTGATCGACACCGACGAGGCGATCATGTCGCAGTTGCCGGCGGCCAACGCCGCGAAGATGCCGTCGAAGTCGGTGTCGCGGAAGTCGGCCTCCAGGTCGAGCTTGGTGGCGATGGCTTTGACCAGGTCGATGTCGATCCCCTTGAGCTGCCCGCCCTCTTCGAACTCGAAGGGGGCATAGGGGACGTCGGAGCAGACGGTGAGCCTGCCCTCCTTGATCGTCTTGATGCCGGCATGCTCGCCGCCGTGGCCACCCCCTCCGGTCTCGGCGTCGTCGCTGCTCCCGCAGCCCGCCAGCGCGAGGCCGGCCACCACGGCCATGGCGAGAAGTCGGGTCTTGGCGATGTTCATGTCTCCTCCTGGAACAGGTCGAGCTGGACGTCGATGGGCGGGGCCGCCGGGCGCGTCCCCCACGGGAGGTGCTCCATGAAGATCCAGCTCCGGCGGTGGATCGAGGTGGGGCCCCAGGCCCGCAACGCGGCCTTGTGGCGGGGGCAGGGGTACCCCTTGTTGAGATCGAACTCGTAGGCGGGGAAGTGCGGCGCCTCCAGGCGCATCAGGCGGTCGCGGGTGACCTTGGCCAGGATCGACGCCGCCGCGATCGACAGGCACGTGGCGTCGCCCTTGATGACCCGCTGGGTGCTCCCGCGGGCCACGAAGTCCCAGTGCCCGTCGACCAGCACCTTGTCCGGCTCGCCCAGACCGAGGCCGTCGATGGCTCTGGACGCGGCGAGCTTCTGGGCCACCGTCATGCCGAGGCCGTCGCACTCCTCCTGGCTGGCGTGCCCGACCGACCACGCCACGCACCACTCGGCCACCCGGGCGAAGAGGCGCTCCCGCTCGGGCTCGGTGAGCATCTTGGAGTCGCGCACCTTGTACACCCGCCGGTCCTGGGGCAGCACCGCGGCACCCACGCTGAGCGGCCCGGCCCAGGCGCCGCGGCCCACCTCGTCCACCCCCACCACCACCCGGTTCCCAGCCGCCCAGAGCTCCCGCTCCAGCACGAGAGAGGGGGCGTGCTTCTTGGTCGGGTTCCGCTTCATGCGCAACGCCGGAGGCGACACGGCCATGGCCGGCGACGTTACCCCCGCATCAGCGCAGTTCGACGCCCGGCGATCCGGCGACTACCTCGCCGATGATGCTGAACCCCGCCGTCTCGGCCAGATGGGCCGCCGAGGCGGGCGTCACCGAGGCGAGCAACCCTCCCGAGGTCTGGGGGTCGTAGCCGATGGCCTCCAGGGCGACGGGCGCCGAAGACTGGACGCGGTGCTCGAGGTGGGCCCGGTTGCGGGCGTCACCTCCGGTGCGAACACCGGCCTCGGCCGCCTCCAGCGCGCCGGCGTACAGGGGAAGCGCTGCGGAGTCGAAGCGCAGCACCACCTCCGAGCGTTCCGCCATCTCCCAGCCGTGGCCCAGCAGGCCGAAGCCGGTCACGTCGGTCACCGCCCTTGGCGCCTCGCCCTCCGGCAGCGAGGCCAGGGCCTCGGCCGCCGCCCGGTTGAGGGTCTTCATCCGCTGGATGGCCGACGCCTTGTCCTCCTCGGCCCCGGCGGCGAGCACGATCCCCGTCCCCAGCGGCTTCGACAGGACGAGTGCGTCTCCGGCGCGGGCGCCGGCCTTGGTCCACACCCGGTCGGGGTGGACGAGCCCCTGCACGGCCAGGCCGAAGATCGGCTCCTCGGAGCGGATGGTGTGGCCGCCGGCCACTGCGCCGCCGGCCTCGGCCACGACGGCTCCGGCCGCCCGGAGGATGGCCTCCACCGCCTCGATCGGCATGCGCTCGGGGAAGGCCGAGATGTTGAGCGCGAGCACCACCCGAGCACCCATGGCGAAGACGTCGCTGCAGGCGTTGGCAGCGGCGATGGCCCCGAAGTCGCCCGGGTCGTCCACCAGTGGTGGGAAGAAGTCGGTCGTGGACACCAGCGCGAGGTCGTCGCTCAGACGGTAGACGGCGGCATCGTCGAACGGCGCCAGGCCCACCAGCAAAGACCCGTCCGCGGAGGCGGCCAGCTCCCGCACCAGCGCCGTCAGAGGTGCCGCCCCCCATTTGGCCGCACAGCCTCCGCACGAGGTCCATTCGGTGAGCCGCAGGGGCACGTCGGTGGTGCAGTCGTCGATCACCCGTCCATCCTCGCACCCCCGGCTACCGGTCTTGCCCGCGCCTATCCGTGCGCCGGCCGCACCTCTTGGTCGATCCAGCCGAGGTAGCCGGGACTGCCGGCCACGATCGGCGTCGCCGTGATCTCCGGCTCGTCGTAGGAGTGCTCGGCTCGGATCGCCTCCATCGCCGGCTCCAGAGCGGCGGCGGTGGTCTTGACCAGGCAGAGCCATTCCGCCTCCGTCTGCACCCGTCCCTCCCACCAGTAGGTGCTCGTCACCGGCCCAACCACCTGCACGCAGGCCGCCAGCCGCTGCTCGACCAGCAAGGTGGCGAGCCGGCCGGCGTCGGCCTCGGAGCCCACGGCCGTGATCAGCTGGAAGTGTCTCGCTGAGGCCTCCATCGCCGGGAGAACCTACGTCGCCGGCGCCGGCGTGGGTACCGGTGCGAGTTCGGGCAGTCTCGACTCCGCCAGGCGACGTTCAGGCTGCCCGAAGTGGGCGGACCGGTACCCCTAGCCTGAGGCGCGTGGCTCCCCGGACCGTCGCCATCGTCCCCCACACCCACTGGGACCGCGAGTGGTACGCGGCGTTCCAGACGTTCCGCCTCCGCCTGGTCGAGCTCTTGGACGGGTTCCTGCCCGGCCTGGAGGAGGACCTGTCCTACGCCCGCTTCCTGCTCGACGGCCAGATGGCCGTCGTCGACGACTACCTGGAGGTGCGACCGGAGGCGGAGCCGCTGCTGAGGCGGCTGGCCGCCAGCGGAAGGCTGGCCATGGGACCGTGGTACACGCTGCCGGACGAGTTCCTGGTCTCGGGCGAGACCCACATCCGCAACCTGCAGATGGGGCTGGCCAGGGCCGCGGCGTTCGGCGGAGCCATGGACGTCGGCTACCTGCCCGACATGTTCGGCCACATCGCCCAGATGCCCCAGCTGCTGAGCCAGTTCGGCTTCGGCCATGCCGTCGTGTGGCGGGGCGTTCCCGCCGCCGTCGACCGCACCGCTTTCTGGTGGAGCAGTCCCGACGGCACCACGGTGAGGGCGCAGTACCTGGCGCGCGGGGGCTACGGCAACGGCGCCGCCATACCCGATGACGCCAAAGCGCTGGTCCGGCGGGTCGCCGCGCACGAGGCCGAGCTCGGGTCCCTGCTGGTCGGTGGCATCCTCTTCCTCAACGGGACGGACCACCAGGTGCCCCAGCCCTGGCTGGGCCGGGTGGTGGCCGAAGCCAACGCCATCCAGGACGACTACCGCTTCGTCGTCACATCGCTGAGCGAGTACCTGAACGGTCCCGATGCGGCCACCGAGGGGCTGGCGTCGTGGACGGGGGAGCTGCGGTCGGGGGCGCGCGCCAACCTGCTCATGGGAGTCGCCTCCAACCGGGTCGACACCAAGCAGCATGCGGCCAGGGCGGAGAGGGCGCTCGAGCAGCTGGCCGAGCCGCTGTGCGCGCTGTTCCTCCCCCCACAGCAGTGGCCGGCGTCGTTGCTGGAGATCGCATGGCGGGAGGTGGTGCGCAACGCCGCTCACGACTCCATCTGCGCCTGTTCGAACGACGAGGTGGTGGCGGCGGTCAACCACCGCTACGCCGAAGCCCGCCAGATAGCCGAAGGGCTGAGCGCAGTGGCGCGGCGCGAGCTGGCTTCGAGCTTCGCCGCTCAGGGGCCCGTGGTGGTGAACCCCTCCGCCCACTCGCGGTCCGGTGTGGTCGAGGTGGTGCTGCCCCACGACGTGGCCATCGAGGGCACACAGGTGCTGGATGCCGCCGGCGCGGCGCCGGCAACCACCAGGCGGGTGCGGTCCTCCGACGTAGCTGCGCTGTTGGGCCAGATCCGCGGGCAGCGCTTCGACGACACCTTCTTCGTCACCGCTCTGGCACTGGAGGAGGACCTGCCGGAACCCGAGGTGGTGGTGCACCTGGGCACGGTGCCGCCCGCCGACAGCAGGGTGGAGGAGACCAGGCGGGACCTGTACGCCCGCCTCGGGGCGAGCGAGCGGGAGTGGTACCGGGTGCGCATCCACCGGCCGCCGGTACAGCGCCTGCTGGCCCGCGTCGAGGAGGTTCCCGGCTACGGCTGGCGAGCCTGGTCGGGCCACCAGGTCGCCGCCACCGGGGCCGTGTCGATCGAGGGCACCACCATGGCCAACGGCTGCACCACCGTCACCGCCGATCCCCACTCCGGCACCTTCACCGTCGACGGCGTCGCCGGCCTCGGCCGGCTGGTCGACGGCGGGGACGCCGGCGACACCTACAACTACTGCCCGCCCGGCCACGACCTGGTGGTGGACGAGCCGGAGTCGGTGACGGTCGAGGTGGTCGAGGCGGGACCGGTGCGGGGCATCCTGGGGATCACCTGCACCTACCGCTGGCCCCGCCGGCTGGACGACGAGAGCGGCCGGCGCATCGGCACCCGCGTCACCGAGGTGCACACGCGCCTGGAACTGCACGCCGGCCAGGACCTGGTGCGGGTCACGACACGTTTCGACAACCAGAGCCGGGACCACCGGTTGCGGGCGTTGTTCCCTCTCCCCCGTGGGGCCACCGTCAGCCACGCCGAGTGCGCCTTCGCAGTGGTGGAACGGGGATTGCAGGCCGAGGGTGGGCCGAGTGAGGCGCCGCTGCCCACCTTCCCCTCGCGGCGCTTCGTGTCGGCCGGAGGGCTCACGGTCGTTCACGAAGGTCTCCTGGAGTACGAGCTCCTGGACGAAGGCACCGCCCTCGCGCTCACGCTCCTGCGCAGTTCGGGTTGGCTGTCGCGGGGGCCGATCCCGACGAGGCCGGAGCCGGCGGGCCCCGAGCTCCCCCTCGAGGGGCCCCAGCTGCAGGGACCGGTGGAGCTTCGCTACGGGTTGCACGTCGGCGACGCCAACCCCTACCGCCTGGTGGACGAGGCCTTCGTCCCGCTCCAGGTGGTCACGGCCTCGGGCGGAGGGTGGCGCCCGCCGGCGGGATCGGCGCTGGAGCTGGAGCTCGACGGCGCCCAGGTGTCGGCGCTGCGGCGCACCGGCGGCGGGATCGAGCTACGCGTTTTCAACCCCACGCCCGAGCCGGCCACGGTGCGGGTCGCTGGCCGGCGGGGCTGGCTCGTCGACCTCCGGGGTCGACCGCTGGAGCCTTTCGAAGAAGCATTCCCACTCGGGCCGTGGCGCATCGCCACCGCCCATCTCGCCCCCTAGCTCCCGCTCAGGAGACAGAGAGCGACGCCGACAGCAGCGTCTCGCCCCGATCCTCCGTCGTCGACCACTGCGGGTCCAACCCCGGTGCCCGCAACGTCACCGGATCGCTTCCGCTGCGGCGGTCCAGTTCCCAAAGCAGCGCCGGCCGGTCGCCGTGCCACCGGATGGCGAAGGAGAGGGTCCCGAAGTGGGTGGGGGCGTCGTGGACCTCCACGGCCTGGCCCCGCCACTCACCGGGCAGCATGGCCGCCAGCACCAGCCCCCCTTCCACCTCTGTCACCAACAGGTTGCGCACGAGCGAGAGGAAGTCGGCCGCGGCCCAGCCGTGGTGGCCGTCGCCCATGCATCCCCCACCCAGCGTCGGATGGATGGCCTCCGGCCAGGTGAAGGTGGGCGTCGCCAGCTCGACCAGCCATTGGAGCCGTTCGAGGCACCGGCGGTCGCCGGCGGCCAGCTCGACGGCGGCCAGTTGCAGCGTCAGGTACGTCCCCTGGCCGGTGTGGCTGATGCCCTGGTAGAAGGCGGGGCCGACGCAGAAGCGCTGACGGACGGCCTCGACCGTCGCCGCCATGCCCGGGTGGTGCGGCGGGAGCAGCTGCAAGGGCGAGCAGGCGACGAGGGAGCCGATGATGCCGGTGTCGACCCGACGGCGGGGGCCGGCAGGGATCACCAGGCTGCCCGTGCGCTCGGCCACCATGGCCATGGACGCGCCCAGATCGGCTTCCAACGAGGCCGCCCAGGATGCGACCTCGGAGGCCAGCTTCGCCTGACCGGCGGCGCCGAGCAGCACCGCCGCGTCCCGCAGGCCTCGCAACGACCAGAAGTCGTCCCAGTAGAAGTAGTCGAAGGGGCCCAGGTGCTCGGCCGAGATGCTGGCCGGCATCAGCCCCCGCAGGGCAGGGTCCTTGCGGCGACGCTTGGCGTGGCGCTTGCGCTCGATCCACCGGGCCCCTCGGGCCACGGAGTCGACGTCGATGCAGCTCAGGTCGCCGGTGAGGCGCCAGTGCTCGGCCATCGACCAGATCGCCGAGCCGTTGGCGTCCCATTCCTGGCGCTGGCTGAAGAAGAAGCCGTCCACCCGTTGGCGCGCCGGGAAGTGGCGGATCACCTCTGCCGCCTCCCGGTGGAAGCCGTAGCGGTCGAGAGCGGCGAGGAGGTACGCGGCGTCACGGAACCAGAAGCGGTGGTATGTGAAGGGGCCGGGCACGACGTCGCCGCCCTCGTGGAACAACAGGAGGTACCTGCGGTTGGCCTCCACGGCAGATGCCAGGCGGCCGGGAGGCAGAACAAGGCGCATCCCCCGGTGCTCCGTCTGGGCCTGCCAGCCCCGGACCACGGTCTCGCTGGGCGGGAGCGGGTGGGGCACGTTCAGAGCCCGCCGGGCGCGGCGCCGACTGAGCCGCCGGCGCCGGCTACGCCGCTCCGCCCCCAGCGGGACCGCCACCCGCAGCGTCGCCGAGTGGGCCAGCGGGAAGACGAAGGCGGCCTGAGCCAAGCCCGCGTCGCAGCGCAGACCGTCGGGGAAGTGCTCGGTGGTCCGGGCCGACGTCACCGCTCCGGCACAGTCGCCGTCGTGGAAGGTGGAGGCGGCCGTGGCCGGCGGGGCCTTCGGCAGGAACAGGGCGGGCCGCCCGTCGACGGTGACGGTTCGGCCGTGCAGCGCGATGCGCTCCACGACGGCCAGTCCCTCCGGGTTGTAGGGGCGCACGGCGAGCGCCACCGCGAACGGGGTGCGGCTGCGATTGACGATCTCAACCACCGCCAGCGTCTCTTCGCCGGCGATGGCGTACACCCGCTGCACGGCATCGCCGCCGGGCACCCGCATGACCGTCTCCACCACGGGGGTGTCCTCCACCGGGGACTGGCGGACCGCTACCTCCCGCGAGGGGAAGTGCCAGCGGTCCTCGGCCCCGATCCACCAGTCGAGCGACCATCCGTCGTACCAGGGCGTCAGCAACCCGCGAGGGTCGACGATGCCCTTGGCCGTCGACCCCACCGTCCCCACCGCCGTCCAGTTGCGCAGGGTGACGTTCGTCAGCACCGGCAGATGTCCCCGCGGCACGAAGGCGGCCGACGTCGGGTCGAGCTGGCGCTCGAGCCAGTGCGGCCAGACCCAGTCCACCCCCAACTGGGCGGCGGCGCGGGTGCGCACGGCGCGGAAGACGGTGCGGGCGCCGACGGGGAGGAGCTCGCTCGGCAGTTCGACCTCCACCGTCTCGCCCAGCCGCTGGAAGGTCGTGAGGTAGCGGACGATGTCGTCGGTGATGCGGAGCCGGCCCATGGCCCGCCGCAACGCCCACGACTTGAGGCTCACCGGCTCACGTCGAGCCGAAGCCGGGCAGCTCCGGCTTCGCTTCCCGTTGCATCAATGCCGTGATGATCTCAGTGGCCTTCTTCCCGTCGTAGAGCACAGCCACCACCTGCTCGGCGATCGGCATCTCCACCCCGTGGCGCGCCGCCAGGTCCACCACCGCACGGGAGGTCTTGACCCCCTCGGCCACCATCTTCATGTCGGTCACGATCTCGGAGATGCTGCGGCCCCGCCCCAGTTGCTCGCCGACATAGCGGTTGCGGCTGTGGCGGCTGATGCAGGTGGCGACCAGGTCGCCCATACCGGCCAGGCCCGAGAAGGTGAAGGGATGACCCCCCAGGGCCACCCCGAGGCGGGTGAGCTCGGCCAAGCCGCGGGTTATGAGCGCGGCGCGGGTGTTGTCGCCGAAGCCCATCCCGTCTGCCATGCCCGAGGCGATCGCCATCACGTTCTTGAGAGCCCCCGCCACCTCACACCCGATCACGTCGGGGTTCGTGTAGACGCGGAACGCGTCGGTGGCGAAGACGGCCTGGAGGTTGGCGCACAGGCCCGCATCCTGCAGGGCCACCACGCTCGCCGCCGGGTAGCCGGCGAGGATCTCGTTGGCCAGGTTGGGCCCGGTGAGGACGCCGGCGGGGTTGCCAGGCAGGAGCTCGGAGATCACCTCGCTCATCCGCTTCAACGAACCCTGCTCCACTCCCTTGGCCAGGCTGATCACCGGTACCCCCGGCGGCACCACCGGTGCCGCCTGGGCCAGCACGGCGCGAAAGCCGTGCGAGGGCACGCCCATCACCACCACTTCGGCGTCGCTCACCGCCTCCTCCAGCGACTGGGTGGCGCGCAGCGAAGGGGGGAGCTCGTGGTCGCCCAGGTAGGCCGAGTTGCGGTGGTGCCGGTTGATCTCCTCTGTCGTCTCGGGACGGCGGGCCCAGAGCACCGTCGGCGTCTTGACGGCGGCGATGGAGGCCACGACCGTCCCCCACGATCCGGCGCCGATGACGGCCACCTTCCGAGTCACCTCCTCAACCTAGGCGCCCCCTCTCTTAGACTCGGCCGGAATGGGTGACGGTGGTTCGGCCGTGCTGGTGCCGGTGAAGGCATTCCCCGCGGCCAAGGTCCGCTTGGCCCCGGTGCTCGCCGCCGCGGAGCGGGCCACGCTGGCCCGCACGATGGCCGAAGCAGTGCTGGAGGCGGCGCGGCCGTTGCCTTGCTACGTCGCCTGCGAAGACCGAGAGGTCGCCCGCTGGGCCACGGCGATGGGCGCAGAGGTGGTCTGGACGCCGGCGCTGGGGCTGAACGGTGCCGTGACGCGGGGGGTCGAGGTCCTGGCCGGCGCCGGCTTCGGCCACGTCATCGTCGCCCACGGCGATCTGCCCGCCGCCACCGACCTCCCGCGGCTGTCGGGGTTCGAGGGCGTGACGCTCGTCCCTGACCGCCGTGACGACGGCACCAACGTCGCCTGCGTGCCGAGCGAGGCCGGCTTCGTCTTCGCCTACGGGCCCGGCTCCTTCGCCCGCCACCGCGACGAGGCGAGGCGGCGGGGGCTGGAGCTGCGGGTGGCGCGGGTGCGCGAACTGCAGTGGGACGTGGACATCCCGGAGGACCTTCCCGTTCCGGCTCCCGTCTGACGGCGATGGAGATCAGCACGAACCTGCCCACGCCGGCGCGGGCACTTGCCATCGGCGCTCATCCCGACGACATCGAGTTCGGAGCGGGGGCGACGCTGGCCAAGTGGGCGGCCGGAGGCTGTGAGCTGGTGCACCTCGTGTGCACCGACGGCTCGAAGGGATCGTGGGACCCGGAGCAGGACCAGGCCGAGCTGGTCGCCCGGCGTCAGGAAGAGCAACGGGAGGCCTCCCGGGCCCTGGGCGGGAGCGGTGAGTGCATATTCCTCGGCTGGCGCGACGGCGAGCTCGACTCGGGGTTGCGCCAACGATGGGAGGTGGCGTACTGGATCCGCCGGTGCCGCCCCGAGGTGGTGCTGGGTCACGACCCGTGGCGTCGCTACCGCCTCCACCCCGACCACCGCAACGCCGGCTTTCTGGCCACCGACGGGATCGTCGCGGCGCGGGACCCCCACTTCTTCCCCGAGCAGAGCCTCGCCCACCATCGCCCGACGGCTCTGCTGTTGTGGGAAGCGGAGGAGCCCGACCACGTGGAGGACGTGGAGGGTTTCGTCGACACGAAGCTGACAGCCCTCCTCGCCCACGCCAGCCAGTTCCGTTCCACCATGGGAATCGACGACCCCGCCTCGGACGAGCAGACGGCCGGGTTCCGCGAGCGGGTGCGACGCCGGCTGGCGGACCACGGCGCCAAGGCCGGCTTCGCCCAGGGCGAAGCGTTTCGCATCATGGCCGACCTCTGACGCGACGGAGGGGGCCAAAGGGCCCCCTCCGTCGAGTCGATCGGGATTCGTTACTTCTTGGAGGCCTTCTTCGAGCCGGTGGCCTTCTTGGCCGCGGTCCGGGCGGAGCCGCCCGTCTTCTTGGCCGTCTCCTTCACCACTGACGTCGCCTTCTTGGCCATGTCGCCCTTGGCAGCCGATGTGGCCTTCTTCGCCGGGGACTTCGCTGCTGCCGGCGCCTTCTTGGCCGGAGACTTCTTGGCCGGAGACTTCTTGGCCGGAGCCGCGGCTGCGGCAGCCTTCTTGGTCGGAGTGGCTTTCTTGGTCGTTGTCGCGGCCTT
>JAHWJU010000211.1 GCA_019348255.1 Actinomycetota bacterium
CGTCACCGAGGTCATGGTCAACGGCCCCAACCGGGTCTTCGTCGAACGCGGCGGCAAGATCGTGGGCACCGGCACCACCTTCATCGACGAGAGCCACCTGCGGCGGATAATCGACAAGATCGTCGGCCAGATCGGCCGGCGCATCGACGAGTCGACCCCGATGGTCGACGCCCGCCTGCCCGACGGTTCACGGGTGAATGCGGTGGTGCACCCGTTGGCCATCGGCGGCCCCTTCCTCACCATCCGCAAGTTCGCGGCCGAGCCGTTCTCGGTGGAGGACCTCGTCTCCTTCGGTACCTTCAACGAGCCGGTGGCCCGGTTTCTCGAGAGCTGCGTCAAGGGGCGCCTGAACATCGTGGTCTCGGGGGGCACCGGTACCGGCAAGACCACCACTCTCAACGTGCTGTCGTCGTTCATCCCCACGAACGAGCGCATCGTCACGGTGGAGGACGCGAAGGAGCTCCAGCTGGCCCAGGTGCACGTCCTTCCGCTGGAGGCGCGCCCGCCCAACATCGAGGGTCGGGGCGAGGTCACGATCCGCGACCTCGTGCGCAACGCCCTGCGGATGCGACCCGACCGCATCGTGGTGGGGGAGTGCAGAGCGGGGGAGACCCTCGACATGCTCCAGGCCATGAACACCGGCCACGACGGCTCCTTGACGACCATCCACGCCAACAGCCCCCGCGACGTGCTCTCCCGCATCGAGACCATGACCCTGATGTCGGGCTTCGACCTCCCGGTGAGGGCCATTCGCGAGCAGATGGTGGCCGCCCTCGACGTGATCGTGCACCTTTCGAGACTGCGGGACGGGACCCGCAGGGTGACGCACGTGACCGAGGTGGCCGGCCTGGAAGACGACCACGTCGTCACCCGCGACCTGTTCCTCTTCGACTTCGGGATGGGCGTGGGCGACGACGGCTTGTTCCGCGGGCACCTCAAGCCCACGGGCCTGCAACCACTGTTCGCCAGGCGGATGGCCGACCACGGAACGCCACTCGACCTCGACCTCTTCGAACCGGAGGGCCCTGTCCGGCCGGACCTCGTCACCTGATGCCGACCACGCGCCACCGGGCGGGCGTCGCCGCCCTTGCCCTCGCCGTCGTCACCTGTTCCCTCGCCGTCGGCTCCGGCGCACCCGCCGGCGGGGCGGAACAGTTGAGCATCCGCAAGGTGGACGCCAGCGACTTCCCGGTGGTCCGGGTAGCGGCGCTGTTCGCCGGCCCCCGGCCTGACATCGCGGGAGTAGCCGTGCGGGAGAACGGGCGTCTCGTGGAGGACCTCGACGTGGTCCCGGTGGGCCAGTCGACTACGCCTCTCGGGATCGTCCTGGTGATCGACACCTCCGGCTCGATGGCAGCCGGCGGACGGTTGGACCAGGCGAAGATCGCGGCACGCGGCTTCGTCGAGCGCAAGCTGCCGAACGACCAGATCGCCCTGGTGGCCTTCAGCAACAGTCCCCGGGTGGCTGTCAACTTCACCGACGACCCCGGGTTGCTCACCGCGGCCATCGAGGGCCTGGCGCCGTCGGGGGAGACGGCGCTGTGGGACGCGGTACGCCTCGGCGCCAACCTCTTCGCCGACAGGAGCGACCTCCTGCCGTACCTGGTGGTGCTGTCGGATGGGGCAGACACGGTCTCGGGCTCGGGGCCCGAGGACGCACTGGGCGCCGTGCGCGGAGCCCAGGCCGGGGTCTTCTCCATTGCCATAACCGGACCGGGCGATTCCGACGTGCCGGCGCTGCGAGCCCTGGCCGACTCCACTGGGGGCGACTTCGCCGAGACAGCCGACGCCCGCCAGTTGGCGGCCGTCTACGAGAACCTCCAGCGGGTGCTGCAGAACCAGTACGAGCTGACCTGGACATCGAAGGCATCGGCGAGTCCGCTCGAGATCGGCCTCAAGATCGGCTCGGCGAGCGCCACCGCCTCGGTGCCCTTCAACAGCGTGAGCCTCGGCTCCGTGGCCCAGCCGCGGGCGGTCGAGATCCCGACGACGCCGGCGCCGCTCGCGGGGCCGTTGGGGCCGGTCGTCGTCGCCGTGCTGGCCGCCCTCGCCGCCGCTGCTGCTGGTGTTGCCGTGCTGGCCTTCCGGCGTGAGGGCCGGGGGCTGGAGGAGGTTCTGCGGGCCTACAGCGCAGGTGCACCAGATCCGGTCCGGGCCGAGCAGGCCGAGCGGGGGATGGTGCCGGACTCGCTCCGCCGGGCGGTGGAGACGACGGCGCGGCTGGCGGGTGGGACGGGGGCATTGGCCCGGCTGGACACCAAGCTCGAGCAGGCCGACCTCAAGATCAAGGCCCAGGAGGGGGTGCTCTTCTTTGGCGCCGGCCTCACGCTGTTGACGTTGGTGGTGTTCGTGGCCGGCGGGCCGGTGCTGGGGCTGGCGGCTGCGGTGGTGGGGGCCCTCGCTCCGATCGCCATACTGAACCTGCTGGCCGAACGTCGGCGAGGCGCGTTCACCAAGCAGCTGCCCGACACCTTGCAGCTCCTGGCCAGCTCCCTGCGGGCCGGCTACTCCCTGCTCCAGGGGCTCGACGCGGTGGCCGAGGAGGTCGCCGACCCCATGGGCCGCGAGCTGCGCCGGGTGGTCCTGGAGACGCGCCTCGGGCGGGAGCTCGAGCTGTCCCTGGAGGACCTAGCCGGTCGGATGGGCAGCCCCGACTTCGAGTGGGTGGTGATGGCCATCCGGATCCAGCGCGAGGTAGGCGGGAACCTGGCGGAGTTGCTCAGCTCCGTGTCCGAGACGATGGTGTCGAGGGAGCGGCTCCGGCGGGAGGTCAGCGCGCTGACAGCCGAAGGCCGGTTGAGCGCGATCATCGTCGGCGCGTTGCCGCTGGTCATCGGGGTCGCCATCACCGTGCTGAACCCCGGCTACATCAACATCCTTTTCACCACCACCCTCGGCAGGTTGATGATCCTCGCCGCCGTCTTGCTCACGGTGGCGGGCTTCTGGTGGATGAAGAAGGTGATCCAGATCGATGTCTGATCCCACGCTGCTCCTCATCACGGGCGCCGTCTTCGCCGCCGTCGCCCTCGGGGTGTGGACCGTGCTGTCGGGGGCCGAAGAGCGCTCGACCATAAGGTCCTCGCTCAAGGCCCTGGAGGGATACGACGAGACCGACCTGCGCCAGCGCGAGCTCGAGGTACCGCTGGTCCAGCGGGTCTTCCAACCCGTGGGTCGGTCGCTGGTGGCGGTGGGCCGCAGCTTCATGCCGGCGGGCTACATGGAGGGTGTGCGCAAGAAGCTGATCGTCGCCGGACGGCCGGCGCCCGAGGACCTCGACCGGTTCCGCGCCATCCGGGTCTTGACGGTGGCGGCGCTGCCGCCGCTGGTGCTGTTCGTGGTTTTGTTGCCCGCACCACCGCGGACCAAGGTCATCGTCCTGCTGTTCCTGGGGGTCATCTGCCTGCTGGGGCCGGAGGCGACACTGAACCGTCGGATGGAGGAGCGGCGGCAGGCGATCCGCGTCCGGCTCCCCGACCTCATCGACATGCTCACCATCAGCGTGGAGGCCGGACTCGGCTTCGACCAGGCCCTGGAAAGGACGGTCCGGGAGTTGCCGGGGCCGTTGTCGGACGAGTTCGCCCGGATGCTGGGGGAGATCCGGGCCGGCGCCGGGCGGGCCGACGCCCTACGCAGCCTCGACGCCCGCACCGACGTACCCGAGCTGCGGTCGTTCGTCCTCGCCCTGATCCAGGCGGACACCTTCGGCGTCTCGATCGCCCGCATCCTCAGGGCGCAGTCCGAAGAGATGCGGATCAAGCGTCGGCAGCTGGCACAGGAGGAGGCGCAGAAGGCCCCCGTCAAGCTGTTGTTCCCCATGGTGCTGTGCGTCTTCCCCGGCATCTTCGTGGTCCTGCTCGGGCCTTC
>JAHWJU010000212.1:0-1553 GCA_019348255.1 Actinomycetota bacterium
GTCTTGAAAACCGGAGGGCGAGAGCCCCGTGGGTTCGAATCCCACCCCCTCCGCCCGTTGTCCATCCGTGAGCGTCAGTCGCCGATGGCGGTGCCGTAGCAGATCACCTCGGCCGCGTTGGCAGTGATCATCGACGTCTCGAACCGGGCATTGACGATCCCGACGGCGTTACGGCTACGGGCATCCTCGACGGCCCGGAGCACAGCTTCTCGTCGCCCGCGATCGATCAGGCGCCGGTAGGAGCGGACCTCGCCGCCGATGAGGTTGCGAAGCCGGGCGACGAACTGCTTGCCGTAGTCGGAGGCGACGACCACTTCGCCCAGGACGAGTGTCGCCCACGTCGGCTCTGGCCGGCCCGGGATGCGGGCCGTGACGGTCACGACGAACCCGCCCAGGTCGGCCTCCCGCCGACGCAGCGACCGCTCGTGGCGATGGTCCTGCAGCCTCCCGACGGCGCCCCCCAGTGCCAGGAGCAGGACCGGGAGGACGAAGCCGGACAACAGGTCGAACGGCACCTCAGTCAGGCCTGGACGCGACCGGCGCGACGACGACGGCAGTGCCGTATGTGTAGAGCTCGGCTGCACCGTTGGCCACCTGCGAAGTCGTGAAACGGACGTTCACGATGGCGTTGGCCCCGAGGGTGGTGGCGTGGTCGATCATCCGTTGCATGGCCTGTCGCCGGGCCTCCGTCATCAGCTCCGTGTACGCCCGCAGCTCCCCGCCGACGAGGTTCTTCAGCGAAGCGCCGATGTCCCGCCCGAGATGCTTGGCCCGGATCGTGTTTCCCTGAACGAGCCCGACGAGCGTGACGATCTCGTGGCCCGGGACGCTCTCGGTGTTGACGACGATCACAGTGCTCCGCTTTCCCGCTGGCTCGCTCTCGCAACACAGATGGGGCACTTCCGGGGGGACGGCGTGGCGTCGAAGGTCCATCCGTCGAGTCTCCGCAGAGCATCGGCGTCCACCCCGCAGAGCGTGATCAACGAGGCGTGGGACGCCTGCGGGTCAATGGCATGGATCGTGCCGATCGGTTCTCGTTGCTCCTGCTGTGGACGGTGGAGGGACCGAGACACGAGGAGCTGTTCCTCAGCGGAGGCCGCGGCGTATCGCATGCGCCAATGATCGCAGCTCACAGTTCCCGTTCAGGAATAGGCGTGACGGAACTGGATGCTGATGCGGGCGTAGGCGGCGGCCCGCTTGGGGATGCTGTGGTCCCATGTGCGCTGGCATGCGCCGCCCATCACCAACAGGTCGCCGGGGTCGACGTCGAAGCGCCTCGAGCGGCCGCCGCCCCGCGGTCTCAGGAGGAAGGGCCGGCGGCCGCCGAGCGACACGATGGCCACCACCGCGGAGGGAAGGTCACGGGCGACCCGGTCACCGTGCCAGGCGACGCTGTCGCGGCCGTCACGGTAGAGGTTGAACCCGACGGAGGAGAACTCGACGCCGTAGCGTCGGGAGAGGGCCGCCAGCGCCACCTCTACGACCGGGGGCAGGTCAGCCCACCCGCGGGCGGTCAGCCGTGGCTCGGTTACCCGCCGCTCGTACATCCACCG
>JAHWJU010000212.1:1653-3836 GCA_019348255.1 Actinomycetota bacterium
CCGTGCAGAGTCCGGCGCAGGTGATGGAGCGAGCGCTCGAACGAGGTCGGCGGGATCGTCTTGTCGCCGACACGGGCGGCCGCGACCGCAACGAGCCCGATGGCGAGCAGCGTGGTGCCCAAGAGGGACATCGGGGCGGTGCTTGACCGCCCCGTGGTGGCAACCGCCGCGGCGCCACTCGTGCGGCCGGTCCGGGATTGCGACGTCGTCGTCCCTGCCGCCGTCCCGGCCGCGGCCGGCGCCGGCGTCGCCGTGGCCGGCGCCGTAGTGGCCCCGTCGGGGATCGTGGTCGAGGCGGGCGGCTGCGATGTCGTGGTGGTGGTCGTGGTGGTCGTCGTGGTCGTGGTCGTCGTGGTCGTGGTCGTCGTGGCAGGTGGCGCCGAAGCGGTCACCACGAGGAGGTTCGGCCGGACGGTGAAGTCGGTGTTGTAGTGGTAGCTGGAGCCTGACTTGTCGTAGATCGCACTCGTGAGCTGCGCGGTGCCGGCACCGATGACGCGCACGGTGAAGGTCGAGAGCAGGGCTCCACCGACCTTTCCTCCTGGGTAGCCCTGGGGCCCGATGCAGGTTCGGTAGGTCGGGCTCGTGGGCACCTCGTCCCACCCGCAGGCGTCGGCGTACATGGTGTCGTTGGTGGCTCCGGGCGGCTTCTCGTAGGTGACCCCGACCCGCAGCAGCTGGAAGATCGAGGACGGGAGGGTGAGGAATGCCTCCAGCTGCTCGAATCCGGCGACGGCGGTGTCGGCGTCGACGGTGTAGGTGGCCTCGTCGCCGACAGTCACCGACGTGGGCCCGGTGATGGAATTGACCGAGTTGCGGTTCTGGGAGATGAGCTTTTCGACGTAGATCTCACGCGGGCTCGGGCTGGTGGCGCTGGCGCCCTCCGCCGTGGTCACCCGGATCTCGTAGCCGCGGACCGTGTTGTAGGAAGAGGAGGCGCGGGCGACTGCGACGTTCCAGTAGGCGTCGCGGCAAGTGCCGGGACCGATGGTTCCGAGAGAAGACGTCGCCCCACCGTCGAGGTCGATCGCCGGGTTCGCTGTGGTCCAGACGAAGGTGGCGGTCGTGACCGTCGCCGGGTCGCTTCCGTCGTTGCAGACCCTCGCTCCCACGGGATAGGTGGCCGGTCCCGCGGCGACATTGTTGCTGTCGAGCCCGACCACGTTCCAGGTGATCGGCTCCACCGTCAGGGAGGCCGCCGCCCCGGCAGGCGCCGCTCCGGGCTGGCTCCACCCCACCAAGAACACCAGGGACAGAACGATCGTGGCGGGCGGGAGCGGCGTGCGCATGCCCAAGTGTGACCCAGCGCGGCGACGGGGGCCGCGACGGTGGTCAGGTCGTGGATCCCACCAGCGGTCGGTTGAGGCTCGGGAGCGACCCGAATACGGAAGCGTCGCCCAGCGCCACGACCCGGCCGTCTGCGGCAATCAGCCAGTAGCCGGCGCCCGAGGTTGAAGCGGTCATGGCGACGACAGGGGCGCGGAGCGCGCTTGCCGCCCCGGATCCGTGGAACCCGGCATCTCCGAAGGCGAAGACGCCGCCGTCGGAGGCGGTGAACCAGTAGCCAAGGCCAGTTGGGGAACTGGCCATGGCCACGATCGGCTGGTTCAGCCGTATCGCTCCGGTCGAGCCGAAGAACTGGGCGTCACCGAAGGAGAACACTCCACCATCGGAGGCGGTGAACCAGTAGCCCCGGCCGCTGGGCGTGCTCTCCATCCCCACGATGGGCTGGTTGAGGCGGATGGCACCGGTGGAGCCGTGGAACTCGGCGTCGCCGAAGCTGAAGATGCCGCCGTCGCGGGCCACCAGCCAGTAGCCCCGGCCGCTGGGCGTGCTCTCCATCCCCACGATGGGCTGGTTGAGGCGGATGGCACCGGTGGAGCCGTGGAACTCGGCGTCGCCGAAGCTGAAGATGCCGCCGTCGCGGGCCACCAGCCAGTAGCCCCGGCCGCTGGGCGTGCTCGCCATCCCGACTATCGGCTGGTTCAGGGACATGCCGCCCGTCGAGCCGTAGAAGCCGGCGCCTCCGAGGGAGAAGATCCCGCCGTCGTCACCGACGAGGCGCAGGCTCGGAGCGGGGGCCGGAGGGGTAGCAGGGGGTGGGGGAGCGGGGGCCGGGCCCGGAGCGGCGGTGGGGGCGGGAGCCGGGGCCGGGGCCGGAGGGGGAGCAGGGGCGGCCGTGA
>JAHWJU010000213.1 GCA_019348255.1 Actinomycetota bacterium
GCCCGGTCGGCATAGGGCAGCACGCCGATGTTCTGCTCGACGAGGATCACCGTCGTCCCGCTGTCGTTGATTCGGCTCACCACCTGGAACACGGTCTTGGCCAGCGCGGGGCTGAGGCCGAGCGACGCCTCGTCGATGAGGAGCAGCCGTGGCCGCGACATCATCGCCCGACCTATGGCCAGCATCTGCTGCTCGCCCCCCGAAAGGGTCCCCGCCGGTTGATCGGCCCGTTCGGCCAGCCGGGGGAAGTAGTCGAAGACCAGCTCCCGCTGCTCCTGGATCTGCTTGGCGTCCTTGCGCTTCACCCATGCGCCCAGCCGCAGGTTGTTGGCCACGCTGAGGGAGGGAAAAACCCGCCGCCCTTCGGGCGACAAGGAGATGCCGGCGGCGACGAGCTCCGCCGGCGACTTGCCGGCGACCTCGCGGCCATCGAAGCGGATGGAGCCGGCGTCGGGCTTCAACAGCCCGGCGATGGTGGTGACGGTCGTCGTCTTGCCGGCGCCGTTGAGCCCGAACAGCACCGCCGTCTCGCCTTGCTCCACGGCGAAGCTGATGCCCATGAGGACGGGGAACCCGTAGCCGACCCGAAGGCCCTCCACCTCGAGCAGTGCCATCAGGCCGCGCCCAGCTCGTCGGGGTCCTCCCCCAGGTAGGCCCGCACCACCTCGGGATGGTTGCGCACCTCCTCGGGCTTGCCCTCGGCCAGCAGCTCGCCGAAGTTGAGGCAGTAGACGTAATCGCACACCCGCACCACCAGCGGCACGTGGTGTTCGATCATGGCGATCGACAACCCGAACTCCCGTCGCAGGTCGAGAAGGGTGTCGCCCAGCCGGTGCGCCTCCTCGGGCCCCATCCCCGACGAAGGCTCGTCGAGCAGCAGCACGTCGGGATCGGTGGCCAGGACCGTCGCCACCTCCACCCTCTTGAGCACCCCGTAGGGCAGCCCCGCCACCCGGGTGTCGGCGAGGTCTCCCAACTCCAGGATGTCGAGCAGGATGTCGGCCCGCTCGGCCATCTCCCGCTCGGTCCGGAACACCCGGGGGGCACCGAGCATCCCGGCCACAGTCGCGTAGTCGGCCCGCAGGTGCTGTGCCGTCTTGAGGTTCTCCCGCACCGTGGACCCCTTGACCAGCCCCACGTTCTGGAACGTGCGGCCCATCCCCAGCGCCGTGCGGTCCTCCACCGCCATCTGGGTCACGTCCACGCCCCGGAACCAGACCGTGCCCTCGTTGGGCTTGTAGAAGCCGGTGATGATGTTGAAGGTGGTGGTCTTGCCGGCGCCGTTGGGCCCGATGATCCCCACGATCTCCCATTCGCCGACCTGGATGCTCACGTCCCTGGCGGCCTGGACGCCTCCGAAGCGGATGGAGCAGCCCCGTGTCTCAAGCACGGACATCGCTGATCTGCACCTCCTTGTCGCCCCGGTCGTGGAGGTTGAAGCGGTGGCCGGCGAGCCACCGCTGGATGGGCCGGATCTGCTGGCCGATCCCGCCCGGGTACAGCGTGAGCGTGAGCAGGAGCAGCAGTGGCCCCAGCACCAGCGCGGCCACTTCCTTGGACAGGAAGGGGATGAAGGTGTTGTCGGCGAGAAAGCGGAAGAGGGTCTCGACCTTGGCCTTTTCGATGAGATAGCCGCTCGACAACAGGGCGAAGAAAGCCGACCCGATGACGACACCGGAGCGGCTCCGAAGCCCCCCCACCACCGTCATGATGACGAAGATGAGTGCGAGTTGGAAGTTGTAGTCCTGGGCCTGCACGACCTCGTTCTTGTGGGCCAGCAACGCGCCACCGAGGCCGGCGAAGACGCCGGCCACCACGAACGCGAAGAGCGTGTAGGCCTTGACGTCGATCCCGAAGGTGGAGGCCACCCGCGGGTTCTCCCGCAGCGCCAGCAGGGCCCGGCCCCCCTTGGTCTGCATCATGCGGTAGTCGACCCAGATCACCACGGCCAGCACCAGCAGGCAGAAGTAGTAGTAGCGGTGCGGCGTCGCCGCGAACGACGGCAGCGGTGCCGACTGCCCCGATCCCCCGCCCGTGAACCTGGTGATGCCGAAGAGGCTGTCGGAGGCCACTGTTCCGTAGGAGAGCGTGACCAGGGCGAAGTAGAGGCCGCGGATCCGCAGGGCGACGCCGCCCAGCACCAGCGCTTGCAGCCCACCGACGGCCATGGCCACGGCGACGGCGGCGGCGAAGGGCCACTGCTGCACCGTCACCAGATAGGCGGACGTGAACGAGCCGATCCCGACGAAGGCCTGGTGGCCGAGGGAGATCTGGCCCGTGTAGCCCAACAGCACGTTGAGTGAGAGGCCGATGATGGCGTAGATGGCGGCCTGGGAGAAGAGGCGGACGTCGGACAGCGGGCGGTCGAGGGGGAACACCAGCACGAGCGCCACGAGCGCGGCGGCCAGGGCCACCCGGAAGAACCAGCCGATGGGCGACGGCTTGAAGGGGGCCTCGTACGCCTCGGCCTTGGCCTTCTCGACCACCTCGGCCTCGACGGCCGCGGCCCGGGCCTCCGCTGCGGCCTCCGCCTGGTCGAGGTCGACCCGGGGGCCGGCGACGGTCATGCCCGGCTACCCAACAGCCCCTGGGGGCGCAGCGTGAGCACGGTGATCAGCAACAGGAACACGATGACCGTGCCCTTGCCGGGCAGGGCTTCCAGGCCCTTGTAGCTGATGGCCCCGGCCTGGGCCACGCCCACGAGGGTGCCACCGACGAAGGCTCCCGGCAGGCTGGTCATCCCGCCCAGCACGGCCGCCGTGAAAGCCGGGATCAGCAGGCCCCGGGTCAGCTCGCCGGGCCCGAAGGTTCCCGAGATGGGGGCGAAGAGCACGCCGGCGACGCCACCCAGGAGCGCGGCGAGGGCCCAGGTGAAGCTGGACAGCCGCCGGACGCTGATGCCCGCCAGCTCGGTCGCCACCGGTTCCTGGCTGGCGCCCAGGATGGCCAGCCCCAGGTTCGTCCGGCTGAAGAACAAGGCGAGGAGCACGCCCAGCGCCAGCAGCGCCGCCACCAACAGGAGCTGCTGATCAGACACGTTCTGGCGCAGCACGGCGATGCGGTCGGGGCGGCTGAGGGCGGGCTCGATCCGACGGAGCTTGGCCTCCCCGATCCAGAACTGGAGCCCGATGGCCATGAGCGCCACCCCGGCCGTGGCCACCAGGAGAGTGACGCGGGGGCTGTCGAACAGCGGGCGCACGATGAGACGTTCGACCACCAGACCCATCAGCACCGCCGCCAGCAGTGCGCCGACGAGGGCGAGGGGGTACCCGAGTGGGCCCTTGAGGACGTACAGCGCATAGACGGCCACGGTGCCGAACTCGGCCTGGGCGAAGTTGAACACGCCACTCGATTTGTAGATGAGGACCAGTCCGAGGGCCAACAGCCCGTAGGCGGCGCCGCCCACGAGGCCGATCACGACCGCCTGCTGCAGCTCGAGGCGCACGAACAGACCCACGACCGCCACCACGCCGGCGACGGCCAGCAGGCGGCGGGGTTGGCCGACCAGGCCGGCCAGCGGCCCGAGGCGGTTCGTCGCCGGCCGCAGGCGGCTGCTGCGCCGCCGGCCGAGCCGACCTCTCAGCATCTAGAAGCCCGAGGCGAACTGCGCCGCCGTCTTGAAGCTCGGGGGAACCGAGGTGCAATCGGCCCGTAGGAGGTGGGCCTGGTTGGCCCCGAAGTGATTGCTCGCCGAGAACCTCACCGTGGGAAAGACGTTGGTCTTGAACTCCTTGCCGCTCGTGACGCCGGCGATGAACTTCTGGCGGCTGAGCTCGGCACCGCTGGCCCCCGATGCCTCCAGCAGCTGGCGCACCACCTTGTTGATGCCCCA
>JAHWJU010000214.1 GCA_019348255.1 Actinomycetota bacterium
GCCGCGGTTGCCGACCGGGCCCGGGACGCCATCAGGAACGCCAAGAAGGGCTAGCAGAGCTGCGCTCGGAACGGCGCGCCGCAGAGGAGCGAGGCGCAGCCTCACCCTGAAAGAGGGACGCTGTCATGAAGGAGACCAGTTTCACCGCCGGTATCACCTTCCAGGACGACCGGGTCGTGAGCGCAGACGTCACCGCCATCGACGGCACGGGCATCGCCTACACCTCCGATGAGGGGCCCTGTCACGTCGCCTGGGCGGACGTCAAGGCGATGATGCTGGCGACGACCGACCACATGCTCGAGAGCGCCGGCTCGTTGTTCTCCATGGCCGAGCGGCTCGAGGCGGGGGGCGACGAAGAGGCCAACGCAGCATCCGAGATGCGACATTTCGGTCTCCAACTGCTCCAACAAGCAGCCCCCCGAATGTGCCCACTGGGCGCCGGTTGCGGCCTACGGCCGAACTTCACCAGCCAGTCCTGACGCCCTGCGATGGCTGATCACATCGACTCTGGCAGCGGGGCAGCCGCACGATGGCGGACGGCCGTCGCCTTAACGCTTCTGGTCTGGATCGCCCTCGTCGCGCTCTGGGCGTACCGCCCATGGTCGGACCATGTGCCCCTCGAGATTCCGCCTGAGGTCCCGCGTGAGGAGGTCGAGACCCAATCGGCGAGGTTCGAGTGCGGCGCTCCCTTCGGCGAAGACACCGTCGAGCCCTCGGAGGAAGCGACGGAGTCGCCGTATCCGGTCTCCCGCCAGCCCTGCACTGGCCGCGTCGGGCGCCAATCTCTGGCAATTGCCGACATCGCCGCAGGCGTCCTTGGGTTGGTGGTGCTGCTCCGCCTGGCGCGAACGAGCCGAGCGCCGTCCGGGCACCACGCCTCCTAGACATCGGTCGGTGGAAATCACGGCTGGGCCAAGCTCGGACCCACTACGGTCCCCAGCCCATGACGAAACCGCGCAGCGAACGAACGCGGCTGCGCCGGGGCGCGGCTCGGGCGGAATACAGCAACCAGGCTCTGCTGGAGATCCTCGACGCCGGCATGGTGGCTCACGTCGGCGTGACGACGCCGGAAGGCCCGATCGTGCTGCCCATGGCCTACGGCCGAACCGACGAGCACCTGTACCTCCATGGCGCGGCCGGCAACGCCATGCTGCGCCATGCCATCGGCACGGACGTGTGCGCCACGGTGACGATCGTCGACGGCCTCGTCGTCGCCCGGTCGCCGTTCCACAACTCCATGAACTATCGCTCGGTCGTCGTCCGCGGTGTCGCCACCGAGGTGGAGGGCAGCGATGCCAAACGGGCAGCGTTGCGGTTGGTCAGCAACCACGTGGTGCCGACGTGGGAAACCGGGCGGCCGCCGGCCGACTCCGAGATCCGACGAACCCTGGTGCTGCGGGTCCCCCTGGTCGAGATGTCGGGCAAGGTCCGCACCGGCGGCCCCGCCGGTGACGAGCCGGAGGACATCCACGGACCCCACTGGGCCGGTCACGTCCCGATCAACTGCACGTGGGACGCTCCGGTGAGGGCGCAGGACCTCACACGGGGAATCGAGGTGCCGTCAGCAGTGGCTGCGCTCCAAGGCCGTCGACTCGGGTAGGCCAGGGCCTTGTCGGACATCGACGGGGTCGAGCGGAGCAGCCCCCGGCTTCGCATCGCCACACTCAACGTCCGCAACACCGCAGACCGGTGGCGCCAACGGCGCGAGCTGCTCGTGGCACAGCTTGTGGAGCTCCGCCCCGACGTCATCGGCGTGCAGGAGCTCCGGCGCCGGCCAAGCCAGGTCAGGTGGATCACGAGGCGCCTCAACCAGTCGTTGTCCCTCGACGAGCCGCCCTACCGGTACCACTCGACCGGGAAAGCCGGGCTGTGGGGGCTCTGGGAGGGGATCGCTCTGCTCAGCCGGCTGCCGATCGTGGCCCGTGGGTCTCTCGATCTGGGCGGTGAGCACCGGGTGGCGAACTGGGTGCGAGTGCGGCTTGTCGACGGCACGCTCCTCGAGGTCCACAACTCCCACCTGTCGTCTCGAGAGGAGCGGCTGCGGGACGAGCAGGCCCGCCTGATCATCGACCACCTAACCACGCGAGGGGAGACCCCCACGCTGCTCGTCGGTGACCTGAACGCGGGACCAGCTTCGTCGACTCTTCGCGTGCTGGGCGAGCGGTTCCGCTCCGCTTACGCGCTCGTCAACGGTGAGGAGCCGAGGAAGACCTGGCCGACGGCGCTTCGTCCAGACGTCACACACGGGAGGGTGATCGACTACATCCTCGTCGATGATCACCTCGAGGTGGTCGACGCGTGGCTGACCTTCGACCGGCCCGCTTCGAGTGACCCGACCCTGTTTCCCTCCGACCACGTTGGCATCGCGGCGACGGTGAGGGTCCGTCCCCGCTGACCGCCTCGGTGGAGGTCACGGCCGACAGAAGCCGTGATGGTCGGGCTGGCGCCGAACCGGGCAGGTAGGAGGTCGTTGCCAGCTGACGAGAGGACACGGTGGACGCGATGGGCGAAGACCGGCGCTGCGGTGGGACGTACCTGTTGAAGGGGGAGCGAGGGACCGCGTTCGTGCCCGAGCGCACGGCACTCCTCGTGATCGACCCGGTCAATGACTTTCTCTCCGAGGGCGGTGCCGACTGGGACATGGCTCGGAGCACGGTGAAGAAGCACGATGTCGTGGGGCATCTGAAACAGGCCATCGACGGTGCGCGGCAGCGGGGGATCCCGGTGCTCTTCGGCCCCATGGCGTACACCGCCGAGGACTACGAGAACGAGGAACTCCAGCGGCGAAGCGGCATCAACCGCATGATGTTCGAGAAGAAGATGTTTCTCGCCGGCTCCTGGGGGGCGGACTTCCATCCTGACCTGCGGCCGAACGAGGACGACATCGTGCTCCTGCCCCACAAGGGAGTGGACGTCTTCGAGACCGATCTACCCGATCACCTCGAACGCCTCGGCACCACGCACCTGGTGATCTCGGGGATGACGGCGAACCTCTGCTGTGAGTCGACCGGGCGCCATGCCATGGAGCGCGGCTACGACGTCACGTTCCTGCGTGACGCCATCGGCGCCGACACCCTGGCGGCCTACGAGGCGTCCATCCGCCTGAACTACCCCCTGATCGGCAACGCCGTGTTGGAGGTGGCGGAGTTCCTGGATGCCGTCGACGCTCCGAGCGTCCTCCCCGAGAAGGGTGACGAGGTGCTCGGTTCGGACCACCTCGGGGTCGGCACCGTCGAGGAGGTGGTCGATGGGGATGCGACGAGGCCGGGCTACATCGTGGTGCCCCGCGGCCTCGTGTTCGAGCGGCAGACCTTCATCCCGCTCGACGCCATCGTGAAGACGGGCAACGGCAAGGTGTTCGTCAACGTGCCCCGGCTGTTCGTGGCCAAGATGCCCTGGGGTGAGCCGCCCACGGGGGCGACCCGGGAAGAGAAACTGGGGCCTCGAAAAGAGCGGGTCGACCGTCTCTACGGTTCCACTTCGCCATCGAGCGAGTCGCGAGCCGCCGACTGACGGGAGCTACTTCCTGAAGGCCCTCGCGCACTGCTTCAGGTCGACCTTCTGGGTCTTCCCTCGGTCGACCACCACGGGCGTGGTCTCCAGCACCGTGCCATCGGGCTTCTCGCACGACAGGGTGTAGCTCTCGACCAGGTTGTCGCCGAACACGTCCTCGCCCACCACGCTGTAGAGCCCGGCGGTCACGGTGAACTCCGTGGTCACCGACGCGTAGTTGACGACTCGCAGCACGTAGTTCCCTGGCTCGGGGACCTCGATCAGAGCCTTCTCCTTGTCGATGATGAAGTTGCCCGAACTGCCCACCT
>JAHWJU010000060.1 GCA_019348255.1 Actinomycetota bacterium
CGAGACGCCCTGCTCTCTTGTCCTACCAGGCGAGAGCGGGGCGTCGTCGCGTCCGGGCGCCGCCTAGCCTGCCCGGCGACATGAACCTGCTCGACCTCTTCATCGGCCTCGGACTGCTGTCGGCGCTCATGGGCGGCTACCGGCTCGGCTTCGTGGCCCGGGTGGCGTCCTGGATCGGCGCCCTGGGCGGGTTCCTTCTCGGCGTGCGCCTGGCGCCGATCGCTCTTCGCCGGTTCGGGGAGATCGAGCCGGTGGGGAGGCTGTTCCTCACCCTGGCCGTGCTGCTCCTGGTGGCGGCGTTGGGTGGTGCGCTGGGCGAGGCGGTGGGGTCGAAGCTCCGCCGGGCGGTGCCTCCGGGGCCGGCCCGCATCTTCGACCGCACCGGGGGGGCGCTCGTCGGCGTGGCCGGCACGCTCTTGAGCCTCTGGCTGCTGCTCCCGGTGGTAGCTGACGTGCCCGGCGCGGCAGCCCGGCTGGCCCGCAACTCGGTGATCCTGGGCGTCATCCAGGACGTCGCTCCGCGGCCTCCGGACTTCGCGCAGACGGTTCGGGCGCTGGTGGGCCAGAGCCGCATCCCGGAGGTGTTCGAGGACCTCCGGCCGGCGCCGGACACCGGTCCGCCCCCGAGCCAGGTCCCCGTTCCGCCGAACGTGGTCGCCCGGTCGGTGGCTTCGACGGTCAACATCGAGAGTGAGGGATGCGGCGGCCTGCACGAGGGAAGCGGCTTCGTCGTCGACCGCGACACCGTCGTCACCAACGCCCACGTCGTGGCCGGCGGCCAGAACATCCGGGCCCGGCGCCCCGACGGCCGCCTGCTGCGGGCCCAGGTGGTGGTCTTCGACGACAACCGGGACCTGGCCGTTCTGCAGGTTCCGGGGCTGGGGCTCTCGCCGTTGCCCATCGCCAGCGCCTCGGTGGGTACCGAGGGGGCCGTCCTCGGCTACCCCGGAGGCCAGAACCGGGTTCGTGTCGCACCCGCCGTCGTGCGCCAGCAGGTGAACGCCACGGGCCGAGACATCTACAGCCGGGACCGCACGCGGCGGCAGGTGCTCATCCTGGCCGCCTCTCTGCGGCCGGGCGACTCGGGGGCCGCCCTCATCGACGGCAGCGGTCGGGTGGTCGGCGTCGCCTTCGCCATCGCGCCCGACAGCAGCGCCACCGCCTACGCCGTCGACGACAGCGAGCTGCGCGCCGTGCTGGCGGCACCCAGGCGGCCCGGCGTGGGACCGTGCATCTAGGCGGCTGGTGTGAAACCAGTCCCGAGCCGGATCAGCCGCTGACGAGGCCGAGCCCTTCGGCCATGGTGAAAAAGGCGCGTGCGAACGGCGACTGAGAGGTCCGCTCCCGTACCGACTGCCAGTCGATCTGCTCGCGTAGCGGCCGGGCCAGCTCCAGAAGGCCGTCGTAGTCGAGGTGGTGCTCGGTCAAGGCCAGCAACTTGGTCACCAGGATGTCGTCCACCGACATCACCGGCATCGTCAACGCCTCGACCGACATGTCGTCGGCCCGCTCGAACATGGCATCGTCGACCGGGTTCCCCTGGGGCTCGAAGATGAGGTCGATCATCACCTCTCCGTCGAAGGCCTTGAACAGCCATTCTTCGGGCGGCCGCGCGATCTTCAACCCCGCCTCTTCCAGCACCTGAGCGGCCCGCTCCGCGTCCTCGGCCCGTACACACAGGTCGACGTCGTGCTCGGTGGCCGGGCCGCCCCGCGCCCAGCAGGCCAGGCCGCCGGCCAGCATGAACGGCACGCCGGCGTCGCGCAGGGCGGCGCCGGCTCGCTTGGCCGCAGCCACCAGCTCGCCGAAATCGATTTCCCCCAGCGGAAGTTCCTCCTCGTGAGCGCTCGACCCGCTCTACCCGCCGGAGCGGCCACCGATGCTGCCTCGGGAGCCGCCAAGCCGGCCACGAAGACTCCGTGGTGGCCGAGTCTAAGGTTCTGGGCGCGACGGAATGGGGAGGCCATGAAGAAGATCGCGCCGTTTGTAGTCGGACTGGCGGCAGCTCTCGTCGCCTACGCGGTCGTGGGGGCCGTCGTCGGCAAGGAGAAGGGGGCGAAGGAGCGGGTCGAGGAGTACCTGTCGGGGAGCGAGGAGCGGGAGTTCGTCTCGGCTGAAGCACGGTTCAGGGCCACGTTCCCGGGCGCCCCCGATCGTTCCACCGAGAACCTGGACGTCGCCGGCAGGTCGATCCCCATCGTGACGTTCTCGAAGGACCTCCGGGACGCCGGCTTCGCCGTCTCCGTGTTCGACCTGGAGCCGGGAGCGCCGTACAGCCTCGACGGCGCCGTCAATGGGTCCGCCGCCGCGGTAGGGGGCAGGGTCGAGGCCGCCACCCCCGTCACCGTTCAGGGTTTCGAAGCCGTCGAGTTCGTCCTGTCGATCCCGGAGGGGAGGTTCCTGAAGGCGGTGACGATCCGGGCGCCTGCCCGGGTGTACCAGCTGTCCGTCCTCGGAGACGCCAACCCGCCCAGCGGTTACGACAAGTTCAAAGGCTCCTTCGAGATCCTGCCCTGAACCGGCCGCAGTACCAGCGCCTGGTCCGGGCCGATCTCGCCGGAGAAGGGCCGGCCCTCCCCGGAGCCGTCGCTGGCCACCTCCACCTCGAAGGCGTCGACCAGACCGGGCGGCACCGGCACGGGCACCGGCAGGAAGTTGACCAGCACCACCCGGTGGTCGTCGCCCCCGCTCACCGCTCCGGAGGGGCGCTCGGGGCCGGGCCGGCGCTCGAAGGCGAGCACGCCCGGGGGGGCCTCGAGCCAGGAGAACGACCCGAGGCGCAGCGCCTCCGAGCCGCGGCGGGCTGCCAACATGCGCCGGTACAGGTGCAGCATGGAGCCGGGCTCCTCCCGTTGGGCCTCGACGCTGCGTTCGGCGGCCTGAGGCGGCCACGGCAGCCACGGATCCTCCACCCCCCACCCGTGGTCGGGCTCCCTCGTCCACGGCACCGGAGCGCGGCAGCCGTCGCGACCGCCGGGGTCGACCTCACGCTCCGGCGGCACGTGGGCATCCTCGAGGCCCAGCTCCTCGCCGGCGTAGAGGAACGGCGTCCCCCGCAACCCGAGCAGGAGCACGGCGGCGGCCCGGGCCCGTGCCTGTGACCCGTAGCGGGTGGCGTGCCGTGGGTTGTCGTGGTTGGACAGCACCCACGTGGGCCACGCGCCCACCGGGTCGAACGCCTGGACCACCTGGTCCACCTGCTCGCGCCAGGCGCCGGCGTCCCACGGCGCGTACAGAGGCGGGAAGTTGAACGCGAGGTGCAGCTCGTCGCCGGCTCCGTAGTAGGTGGCCACCCGGGCGGTATCGAGGATGTAGACCTCGCCCACGATCATCCGGTCGTCCGGGTAGCCGTCGAGCACCTTGCGGATCCCGCGGAGGAACCCGTGGGTCCCCGGGTAGTCGTGGGCCACGTTGGTGCGCCGGGCGTCGGGTGGCAGGTCGGGGAGGGCGGGGTCCTTGCCCACCAGGTGCACCACGTCCATGCGGAAGCCGTCCACCCCCCGGTCGAGCCAGAAGCACAGGGTTGCGTGCATGGCCTCGACCACCTCGGGGTTCCACCAGTTCAAGTCCGGCTGTTCGGCCAGGAACATGTGGAGGTACCACTGCTGGCGGTTCTCGTCCCATGTCCAGGCGGGGCCCCCGGTGAAGGCGGCGATCCAGTTGTTGGGCGGGACGTCGGGCGACCCGTCGCGCCACCAGTACCAGCCGGCCTTGGGGTTGTCCCGGGAGGAGCGGGACTCCACGAACCACGGGTGCTGGTCGCTCGTGTGGTTCGGCACCCAGTCGATCAGCACCCTGATGCCTCGGGCGTGGGCGTCGTCGACCAACCGGTCGAAGTCGGCCAGCGTCCCGAACAGCGGGTCGACGTCGCAGTAGTCGGCCACGTCGTAGCCGAAGTCGGCCATGGGCGAGCGGAAGAACGGCGACAGCCAGATGGCGTCCACCCCCAGCCATTGCAGGTGGTCGAGGTGGCGCCGGATGCCTTCGAGGTCGCCGACACCGTCGCCGGTGGTGTCGCAGAAGCTGCGGGGGTAGATCTGGTAGATCACCGCCGACTTCCACCAGGGTTCCGGCACGGCCGGCGATTCTATGTGGGTGATGGCGGGCGGCGGCGGGGGTAGACCACTGCGATGCCCGCAGTCCTGTTCGACATCGACGGCACCCTGACCGACACCAACTACCTGCACGTCCGCGCCTGGCGGCTGGCGTTCACGAGCTGTGGCGAGGACGTGGCCTCGGCCCGCATCCACCGGATGATCGGCGCCGGCTCCGGCGTGCTCATGCGCGAGCTGCTCGGCGAGGAGCGCAAGGACGTGAAGGACTGCTGGCGCGAGGAGTTCGACCGCCTGAAGGCCGAGATCGCCCCGTTCCCGGCGGCCGCCGACCTGCTCCGGGCAGTGTCGGGCCTGGGCATCGACGTCGTGCTCGCCACCTCGTCGGAGCCCGCCGACGCCGAGGCCCTGGTCGCCGCCCTCGAGGCCGGCGACGCCGTCGCCGCCGTGACCCATGCCGGCGACGTGGACGAGGCCAAGCCGTCGCCAGAGGTGTTCGAGGCGGCCCTGGCCAAAGCCGGGTGCGACACCGACGACGCCGTTGTCGTCGGCGACACCGTGTGGGACGTGGAGGCCGCCGAACGGTGCGGCCTGCGCTGCGTAACCCTGCTCTCCGGCGGCATCAGCCGGGCCGAGCTGGAGGAGGCGGGGGCGCTGGCCGTCTACGAGGACCCCGCCCACCTCCTGGCCGACCTCGACCGCAGCCCGCTGGCCCGGCTCGGCCGACGCTAGGCCATCACCAGGAGGTCCGGGCGCGGCCCCCGCGGCGTCCGCAGCACGGGCCACCCCGGCTCGGCGGTGAGGACCTCGACCCCCGCCGCGGTGGCGACCACGGTGTCCTCGCTCTTGGCTCCCGGCAGCGACGGATTCCACGCCAGCGCGTTGCGCTCCTGGATCACCAGCTCCGATCCCGGAAGGGCCAGCGCGTCGCGGGCCAGGTAACCGCAGGGGCCGCCCTGGTGGTGGTCGGACTCGGCTCCCGGGAAGCCGGCGTCGGAATAGGCCTGCACCATCGCCTCGTAGACCCGCCCCAGGGTGGCACCGGGTGTCGAGGAGGCGAAAGCGGCGGCCTCCACGGCCACCGTCGCCGCGTGTCGCTCACGCTCGCCCGGGGTGGGCTCGGTGAAGTACACGAAGCGGCTGAGGTTGGCATACAGGCCGTGGCGCCGGCCGCAGACCACGAGCATGGCCCGCCGCCCGAGCCGCAGCGGCGCCGGGGTGGGGTGCCGGTAGTGGGGAAGCCGGCGCTCGTCGCCCACCAGCGTGAGCGTCGGATGGATGCCCCGCTGCCACAGTGCCTCCGCCGCCGCTCCGGCCAGCGCCTGGCCCGACCAGTCGGGACGGGAGCGCCGCAGGACCTCGCCCACGGCGGCAGCGGCATCACCCCCCAGGCTGCGGTAGCGCTCGAGCTCCTGGGGGTGCAGCGACCAGCGCTGTTGCACCAGGGCGGGGGGCAGCGGGCGCTCGTCGCCCGCGGGTCTGTCGGAGGCGACGGGGCCGCCCCCCCTCACCGCGGCGACGAACTCCTCCCGCCTCGCCGGTTCGGCCCATGGGCCGGCCCACAACAACAACTCCCCCGGCAGCTCCTCCGCCTCCAGGCGGGCCGCCTCGATCTCGTCGGTGAGCACCCATGAGTCGTCGGTGGTCACCAACACCTCGGCCACCCCCGTCTCCGAGCTCAGGAGCACCACGTTCGATCCACCGCCGGTGATCCAGGAGAACCAGTCGCTCCCCCGCAGCCGCACCGCGGCCAGACCGGCGTCCGACAGGTGGCGCCGCACGACCGCCAGCTTGTCCGACACCTCCCAGCCCTTCACGCGCTCCCCCCGAGCGACGTGACGGCGAAGCCGGCGAAGGCAGCTGCCGCCCCTTCACCGCACCACAGCCCGGGGCGGCCGGCGCCGGCTGGCAGACGCCCGACGGGCACCCCGTCCAGGCGCACCTCCACCGAGCCGCCGCGGCACGCCATCAGCAACTGGTGGAAGCGCCCTGCGTCGAAGTCACCACGGAGCCGCCCCAGCACGCCGGCGCCGGCCGCCGCGCCGCCCGCCACCGTGCGCCATCGCACCGCCCCGACGGCCGGTGCGATCTCCACCACCGTGTGGTTCTGCCGGTCGGCCCATGCCATCACCGCCCCGAAGGCACCGCCGCCTCCCGCGCCCCGCCGGGCCACGTTCAGCTCCACCAGTTGATCTCCGGTGGGCGCGGCGGCGGCCACCGCCACCGCCCCCCCGCTCGACGGATCGAGCTGCACGGCCCGGTCCGAGCCGAGCTCCCAGCGCCCGCCTTCGAGATGCCAGGCGCCGGCCCCGGCCACCTGCCCGCCGAACAGGTCCCGGAAGTCGGGCTCGGGAGGCCAGGGCTGGTCGTCGACACGGGGACCGGAGCGGACCGGCCCGAGAGGCGTCCACTCCAGCCGGTCGACGCACATGTGGCGGCCCCTGAGTGCCGGGTCCCAGGCGTGGTACACGAGGTAGTCCGTGAGGTTGTCGGGTGCGGTCACGATCGAGGCGTGGCCGGGCCCGATGGCCCGGTCCGGCACCGTCTTCAGCACCGCCGGGCCATCAGCCCCGCCCACCGGTTCGTAGGGGCCCAGCGGGTGATCGGCTACTGCACAGCTCACGCCGTAGTTGGGCGCCCTCCACGCTCCGCCGCTGAAGAAGCACCAGTAGCGGCCGGCCCGCCGGCGCACGAACGGCCCCTCCAGCGTGTACCAGTCCCACACCCGTTCGTACCATTGACGCCCCCGCTCGTAGATGTGCCACTCGGCATGGGGCCGCGCCACCGTCACCCGCTCCCCCGCCAGGGCCACCATGTCGACCAGGCGGTCGACCACGATCCCCGTCCCGACCCGCTCCCCGTCGAGGAAGTCACGGCTGTAGAACAGGTACCAGGTGCCGTCGTCGTCGCGGAACGGGTGGGCGTCGATGGTGAAGGGATCGACAGCATCGAGCACCGGTCCCTCTTCGCGAAACGGCCCCGTCGGTCCCTCCCCCCTCGCCACCCGCAACTGGTGACCCCGCCCCTCGTCGTCGCCACAGGAGTAGTAGATGAAGAACCGGCCGTTGTCGTAGGCGACCTCGGGCGCCCAGTAGAACGACCCCGGCGCCGGGGGCTCGAGCGCCTCGCCCGCCGCCTGCCACTCCACCAGGTCGGTCGAGGTGAGGACGGGGACGGGGCCGTAGGCCGGCGTGCCGTAGGCGTAGTAGCGGCCGTTCCACTTGAGGACGAACGGGTCGGCCAGCACACCCCGGTGCACGGGATTGGTGAAGGTGTTCACCGGCGGTCGGGTGCGGCGAGCAAGTTCGGGCAAAGTTATCTCCGCACAGCGGAGACAAGTTTGCCCAGACGCGAATGGCACACGGTCGGCGCCGGCGTGGGAGCCGTCCCGAGCGGGTAGCGCTACCAGGTGCGCCACGACATCTGGCCGGAGAGTCTGTTGGTGGTCCGCCACGGCGAGAGCGCCGGGAACGTCGCTCGTGACGTGGCCGAAGCCACGGGCGCCCCCATGATCGACATCGCCCAGCGGGACATGGACGTCCCCCTCTCCCCCCTGGGGGAGCGCCAGGCCGGCGCCCTGGGCCGCTGGCTGGGCGGCCTTCCCGAGCACGAGCAGCCCACAGTCGTCTACACCTCGCCCTACGTCCGGGCCTGCGAGACGGGCCGCCTCGCCCTCGCTTCGGCGGGGCTGAGCGGGAGGGTCGCCTTCACCGTGGACGAGCGGCTGCGGGAGCGGGAGTTCGGCATCCTCGACCGCCTCACGCGGCTCGGCATCAGCGATCGACACCCGGATCAGGCCGAGTTCCGGGCCCACCTGGGCAAGTTCTACCACCGGCCTCCGGGCGGCGAGAGCTGGGCCGACGTCATCCTGCGGCTCCGCAGCACCCTCGACACCATCGGCCGCGAGTGCAGCGGCGAGCGGGTGCTCGTGCTCACCCACCAGGTGGTGGTCCTGATGTTCCGCTACGTGCTCGAGCACCTGAGCGAAGAGGAGGTCCTGGCCATCGACCGCCAACACGAGGTGGCCAACTGCTCGGTGACGGTCTACGAGCTCGAGGAGCAACCCCGCCCGCGCCTGGCCCTACGCCGGTTCAACTACGTGGCGCCGCTGGAACACGCCGGCGCCCCCGTCACCACCGATCCGGATGTGCCTGTTGCCCACAGCTGAGCCCACGGTGGCCGTCGATGCCGATCTGCTGGAGCAATGGCCGCTGCCCCGCCCCGACGACGACGACGACAAGGAGGCCCGCGGCCGCACGCTGATCGTCGGCGGCTCCCGCCAGGTGCCGGGAGCGGTGCTGCTGGCCGGCACGGCCGCTCTCCGCGCCGGCGCCGGGAAGCTGCAGGTGGCGACCAGCGCCTCGGTGGCCGCGCCACTGGCGGTGGCCCTGCCGGAGGCCCGAGTGGTGGGCGTGGCCGAGGATGACGACGGCGCGGTTGCCGGTGACGCCGCGCCGGCGGTGGCCGAGTGGGCCAGCCGGGCCGCGGCGGTGGTTCTGGGGCCCGGCATGGGCGGCCCCGAGGCGGTGCGCCCCATCCTGGAGACCGTGCTCGATCGCTACGACCAGGCCGGCGCCGGGCCCATCCTTGTGCTTGACGCGGTCGCCATCGGCTGCCTGCCCTCCCAGAAGTTGGCGCGGTTGCTGGCACCTCTGGGGGGCCGGGTGGTGGTGACGCCCAACCTGACCGAGATGGCGATCGTCCGGGGCTGCGACCCCGACGAGCTCCCCCAGGACCTGGCCGGGTTGGCGTCGGCTGTGGCAGCCGACCTCGGTGCCGTGGTGGCGTTGAAGGGCGGCGTCACGTACACGGCCGGTCCGGACGGCCGCTGCTTCGCCGACAAGGCGGGAAACGTGGGCCTCGCCACCTCGGGCTCCGGGGATGTACTGGCCGGGGTGATCGGTGGACTGGCGGCCCGAGGGGCCGACGCCTTGCAGGCCGCGGTCTGGGGCGTCCACGTCCACGCGCTGGCCGGGGACCGGCTGGCCGAGCGGATCGGGCCGATCGGCTATCTGGCTCGGGAGCTGTTGGACGAAGTGCCGCCGGTGCTACGGCAGCTGGAGGGCTGAGCCGGTCGATCAGCAGGGGCCGGGGGGTGGAGCGGTGCCCGCTCGTCCGTCGACCACGTGCTCGCGGGTACACGTCGGCAGCTGCCCCCCGAACAAGGCGGTCAACCGCTCGAACCCGGTGGCGATCACGATGTGGACCGTGCTGATCTCGTTGCCGTGCCCGGCCAGAGGCGACCGGTAGGCGGGGTCGACGGCGGTGCCGACGTAGCCGGTGGCGCTGTCGTCGGCGGGGGTCCGGTCGGTCTTCGACGTGACGGTGAAGAACTGGGTGGGGACGCCGGCGGCCACCAGTGCCCCTCGCATGCTCTGGGACTGGCCGTGGTCCACCAGGCCGTCGTCCACGCCGTGCACCAGCACCACGCCCTTGACCTTCGAGTCCCTGATGTCGCCGGCCCTGGTGACGACCGACCGCTCCCGGTACGCCTCGGGGCGGGTCTCGATCGGCCCGCCCATCTCCGCCTCGATGTCCTCGACTGCCGTGCGGGCCGTGTTGTTCCCAGACGCGATGGCCCGGGCGCCGGCATAGGTGGAGGTGACGTTGGTCACGCCCTCGACGACGATCCAGTAGTCGAACAGGGGCCGGCCGTCACGCCGCTGGGCTCGGGCGGCAGCCATGAGGCCGGAGGTGTTGCCACCCATGCTCACGCCGTAGTTGACGACCGTCGTGGCCGAGGGGCAGCGGCCCTGCAGCTCCCGGGCCGCGGCGATGCCGTCCTCGGCCGCCGCGCTCACCGGCCAGCCCCTGGTGTCGGGCTGGCCCCCCGGCTTGCGGGTGTCGAGGAAGCGCAGCCCCCTGCCGTCCATGGCCACCGTGATCACGTTCAGGTCACGGGCGACGCGGGTGAGGTGGTGCGTCCAGGAGAACGACGAGTGCCCCCAGCCGTGGGAGAAGACCACCAGCCCCACCGGACGTCTGGGCGGCAGCGCGTAGAAGCCGGTGGCCGTCCCTCCATCCACGGTCAGCGAGATGGGCACTGCCGACGAGTCGGGGTCGATGCAGGCCCGGGCTGGCGGAGTGCCGGGGGGGTGGGGCCGGGGCCGCGGGCCGCCACGGTGGGCCGACGCCGGCGCCACGCCGGCTGCGGCCAGGCCCAGGAGCAGCACGACAGCGCTGACGACGGCCAGTACGCGGCGCAATTGCGGGGCGTGCGGCATCACTCAAACGGTACCCAGTCTGGCTCGCTAGGCCGCCACCTCGCCGAACCAGCAGCGACAGAGGTGCTGGTCGCCCCACCGGGCGGTGACCGACCACCCGAACGGGCCATTTCGCATCTGGGCATACCTCCAGCCGGCTCCGCTCCGATCTCCCTAGTACAGACCGACCTGCCGGTGATGCAGGAGAGAAGTTCCCGAACCCACCGCCGCAGGCGGACAAACGAACTAGAGGAGAAAGAAATGTTGGAGACACTGTTTGGAAGCGCCATGGTCAAGGCCGCCACGGTCCTGGCCGGGCTCACCATCACCACCGGCGCCGCCGCCGCTGCCGATGCCCTGCCCCAGGTGGCCCAGGACAAGGTGGCGTCCGCGATGGAGCTCGTGCTGCCCGTCGACATCCCCGACAGCGCGGATGACGCCAAGGCCAAGCGCTCCAAGGGCGAGACGGTGGCCGACGAGCACAAGACCACGGCCGAGGCCGACGAGCAGCAGGTCGAAGCCGCTGAGCAGGACGACGCCGGCAAGGCCGACAACTACGGCGGTTCCGTGTCCGGCGATGCCAAGTCCGGGCTGCCCCAGCAGGACGGGCGCGCCTTCGGCGAGAAGGTGAGCTCGAACGCTCCCAAGGCGCCCCAGGCCACCACGGCCCGCCCGGCACAGACGCCGACGGCCAGCAACAACCCCGGCACTTCCCACCGCGACTCGGCCCCCACGGCCGAGAGCAACCCGGGCACCTCGTACCGGGACTCGGCCCCCACCCAGGAGGCCCCCCCGACGGCGGACAGCAACCCGGGCACCTCGTACCGGGACTCGGCTCCCACCACCCAGCCCGAGGAGCAGCCGACCGCCGGCTCCAACCCCGGGTCGTCCTACCGCCCGTAGTCCTCTCATCCGACAGCCCCTGGCGCCCCGCCTCTGGCGGGGCGCCAGCGCGTCCATCGGCCGGCGGAGCGGCTCTCCACCCCCGGCCCACGAGCGGCCGCGCGCCACGGGTGCTGAGATGGCGTCATGAGCCCCGCGTCAACCCTCACCCCGACCGAACTCGAACAACGCCTTCAGGAGCGGCCGCACTGGAGCGTCGTCGACGGGCGCCTCCACCGCGAGCTCAGCTTCGCCGACTTCCGCCACGCCTTCTCCTTCATGACCGCTGTCGCCCTCGAAGCCGAGCGCCTCGACCACCACCCCGACTGGTCCAACTCGTGGAACCGGGTCACGATCGACATCGTGAGCCACGCCGCCGGCGGCATCACCGACGGCTGCTTCCACCTGGCGGCGGCAATCGACCGGCACGCCCCCCAGAGCTGAGGCGGGCAGCGGTCGCCCCGGCTACTCCTCGTCGGGGGACAGCGCTTTGCGGGCCCGTTCCGGCAGATCGCCGTCGCTGGCCCGGGGCGGAGCGAACTCGGCTCTCCGGAGGAACCGGTCGATGCTCTCGCAGGTCCACACGGGACCGCCGCTGAGCTCTGCGACCGGCGGCGGAAAGTCCCTGAACCGGATGAGGATCGTCGCCAGGTCGTAGCTCACCCCCAGCAGATCCGCCAACCCCATCACGTCGATCAGCGCCGGCACGTCCGCCTGGGCTCGCTCCTCGGCCAACTCGTCCAGAGTGTTGGCCTCGGCGTCCACGATGGGGCCGTCAGGGAGGCCGGCGCTGGCGGCGGCCTCCTTGAACACGCGCACTCCCGCGTCCACCGCCGCCGCCGGATCGGCCGCAGAGACACAGAAGCGGGCGCCGTAGCGGCTGCTCTCGGCCGCGCCCAGCGGGATGCCGCCCCTCTCGGCCACCGCCTGACGGAGGGCCTGGAGCTTCTTTTCCAGCTCCGCCGTCGCCTGCTCGTCCTCGTCGACACCGACCTCGACTGCGACGCTTCGCTCTTCCATGTTGTGGCTCACCCTCCGGTGGAGTGGATGGTCGTGGGGCGGACCGTCGGCTCCGTGATCCCGAAGATTCCGACCCGAGGCTACCGCGGCTGCGTCACCTTCCCGGTCACCGGCGGCGCCAGGTACACGTTGCCGCCGCCGGCGACGAACTCGGCCGCCTTCTCCTTGAGCCCCAGCTCGACCGCTTCCTCGTCGCCCACGCCGTGGGACCGGGCGTACTCCCGAACGTCCTGGCTGATGCGCATGGAGCAGAACTTGGGCCCGCACATGGAGCAGAAGTGGGCGGTCTTGGCCGGCTCGGCCGGCAGGGTCTCGTCGTGATACGCCCGCGCCGTGTCCGGGTCGATGGCCAGGTCGAACTGGTCGTTCCAGCGGAACTCGAAGCGGGCCTTCGAGAGGGCGTCGTCCCACGCCTGCGCGCCTGGGTGGCCCTTGGCCAGATCGGCCGCATGCGCGGCGATCTTGTAGGCGATCACCCCCTGCTTCACGTCGTCGCGGTCGGGCAGGCCCAGATGCTCCTTCGGGGTCACGTAGCAGAGCATGGCCGTGCCGTACATGGCGATCATCGCCGCCCCGATGGCGGAGGTGATGTGATCGTAGCCAGGGGCGACGTCGGTGGTGAGAGGGCCGAGGGTGTAGAAGGGCGCCTCGTGGCAGACCTCGAGCTGCAGGTCGACGTTCTCTTTGATCTTGTGCATGGGGACGTGGCCCGGGCCCTCGATCATGACCTGAACGTCGTGGCGCCAGGCCACCTCCGTCAGCTCACCCAGCGTGCGCAGCTCGCCCAGCTGGGCCTCGTCGTTGGCGTCGGCCACCGAGCCAGGCCGTAGCCCGTCGCCGAGCGAGAAGGCGACGTCGTAGGCGGCGAAGATCTCGCACAGCTCCTCGAAGTGCTCGTAGAGGAAGT
>JAHWJU010000009.1:0-35131 GCA_019348255.1 Actinomycetota bacterium
CCTACATCGGTGGGCTGACCGCCGTGGAGACCTTCGTCGCTCCCGCGCTTCCCGACGAGGTCGCCGAGCCGGTCAGCTCCGCTCTCCTCGTTGCGACGCTGGCGGCGATCGCGCTCGTGGTCGCCGTCGTCTGGCTCACTCCAGGGGAGCGGATGCGCAGGTTGCGCAGCCGGGTGTACGTCCTCGTGCTCACCTCGGCGCCCGTCGCCGCCCCGTTGACGACCCGAGGCAGTTCGACCGGGGTAGCGCCCGTGCCAGAATCCCGCCTTCGGCCCCGCGTGGAGCCGGCCCGATCGACACGATCGACATGAGCAACAGCGGCGACGGCCACACCGGACGATCTGCCCCCCACGCCGAGCTCCTCGCCGACGTCTCCAGAGCGGCCGACATCATCGCTCCGCTCTGGCCGCTGACCAGCTTCGTGGCGGTCAATCCCCTCGTCGGCCTGCAGCACCTGCCCTTCGACGACGCCACCGCCGTCGCCCGGTGGTGGTTGCGGGCACGCACCCACCAGACGCTCGCCGCGTTCCGCCACGCCCATGGGCGCGGGGCCACCACCGATGCGGATCTCCGGCGCGCCATCATCGAAGTCGACCCGCAGCTCGCGTCGCAGCCCGGCTTCGAGGTGGGGGGGCGAACGGTCGATGCGGTGGAGATCGTCCGCTTGGACCTCCTCGTGGGACCGGACGACAAGCCCCGGGAGACCGCCGGCGATCGGGTCGGCCGTACGGATGTCGGGACCGTCCGGGTGGTCAGCCAGCTCGTGGCCGCGTGGTGTGCAGTCTTCGTCGACGAGGCCGGCGTTGCGTGGCCCATGCCCCGCCGGGAGCACGGGTTCTTCCGTGCGTGGCGAGAGCTCGCGCAACACGACCGGCGGCTCCGGCGCCTCGCCGGCCCGACCGGCATGCAGTGGCTGGCGCAACTCCCTGATCGTCCGGTCGAGGCACTCGCCGCTTCTCTCGATGCGCTGGGCGTCGGCGACGATCGCGTCGAGGCCCTTCGCGAGCACCTCGGCCGGCTGCCGGGCTGGGCCGGGTACGCGCGCTGGCACGACGAGTGGGCCCTGCCCAACGACCATCGTCCCCCATTGCGCCTCCTGGACCTGCTCGCCGCGCAGGTGGCCGCAACGGCAGCGGCGGCCCATGGTGCAGCTGGCCAGCAGTCCCCGCAGGCCCAGGATGAGGTGCTCGAGGAGCTCCTCGAGCAACGGACGGCGGCGGTGCTCGCCGCGCTCGGGAGCAGCTCCGACGATCCCGTCGTCACCTCCGCCGTGCGTGGCGTCCTGCAGCAGGTGCCGCCGCCGGTGCGGAAGTCGATGTGGCTGGAGGCGCAGGAGGGCAACTTCCGCGATCGCCTGCTGGGACTGCTGAGCCGCCCGGATCCCGGGCCGGTGACCGAGCGGCCGGACGTGCAAGCGGTCTTCTGCATCGACGCGCGCTCGGAGGGCCTGCAACGGCACCTGCAGGCATGCGGCCCCTACGACACCCGCGGGTTCGCCGGGTTCTTCGGCGTACCTGTGCGCTGGCGGCCGTTCGGGTCGACGGAGAGCCAGCCGCGCTGCCCCGTGCTGTTGACGCCGCGCCACGAGGTCGCCGAGCAGCCGCTCGTCCCTGACCAGGCCATCGGCTACCTCACCGCGCAGCGAGCCGCCGGCGCAGGACACGAGGCCTTCCACGGCGCCAAGGTGAGCCTGGAGGGTCCGTTCGCGCTGGCCGAGGCGGCGGGTTACATCATGGGTCCTGTGGCCGCGGTCAGAACGCTGGCACCAGGCGTGGCGCGTCGTCTGAGGGGACTGACGGCGCGCCTGGTCGCCGCTCCGCAGACACGACCGGCTGTCGAAGCGGAACACGACGCCAGCTCCGGCTTGCCGCTCGAGGAACGGACCTCGTTCGCCGAGAACATCGTCCGGATCATGGGCTTGACCCGCTTCGCCCGGCTCGTCGTGCTCTGCGGACACGGCAGCCACACGGTCAACAACCCGCACGCATCCTCCTATGACTGCGGCGCGTGCGGCGGCGCCCCCGGTGGTCCGAGCGCCCGAGTGGCGGTGGCCATCCTCAACGACCCTGGGGTCCGTGCCGGCCTCGAAGAGCGAGGCATCGTGGTGCCCGACGACACCCGCTTCGTTGCCGCCCAGCACGACACCGCCTCCGACGAAGTGACCGTTCTCGATCGCGAGGCCGTGCCGGACAGCCACGAACGGCTGGTCGCCACCTTCGAGCGGGACGTCGCGGTGGCCGGCGAACGGCTCGCACGCGAGCGCAGCGGGCGGCTCCCCGGTGATCCGCGGAAGGTCCGGGTCCGTGGCCGCGACTGGGCGCAGGTACGTCCCGAGTGGGGGCTCGCCGGCAATGCTGCATTCGTGGTCGGACCCCGCTCGATCACCGCCGAACTCGACTTGGCATGTCGCGTGTTCCTGCATGCCTACGATGCCGAGAGCGATCGCGAGGGCACCGCCCTGGAGACGATCCTCACCCAGCCGCTCGTCGTGGCCCAGTGGATCTCCGCTCAGTACTACTTCTCGGCGGTCGACCCCGACCAGTTCGGCGCCGGAGACAAGACGCTGCACAACCCGGTTGGCGGCATCGGCGTCCTCCTTGGCGAGGGCGGCGACCTCCAGGTCGGCCTTCCCGCGCAGGCGGTGGGCGTTGGAGACCGTCGCATGCATGAACCGTTGCGCCTGCTCGCGGTCGTCCAGGCGCCCCTCGAGCGCACCGAGGCGATCATCCAGCGCAACCAGGTGCTCCAAGAACTGATCGGCGGGAAGTGGATCACCATGGCCGGCCGTTCGCGGGGGGACGAGCACTGGTCCATCCGCAGCCCGGGCGGCACGTGGATGACGTGGTCTCCCGCCGACGACAGCGTGGATCACACCAACGCATCGCTGGAGGTTCGATGAGCGGCGCCCGCTCCTTGCGCAGCCGTCAGTCCCAGGAGTGATCGGACGCAAGAGCGCGCGAAGCGGCGGAGACCGCGGTCCGGCTCAGCCGTCAGCCCGTACGGCGAGGATGGCGACGTCGTCGCGCTGGGGCTGGTCACCCAGGACCGTGTCAGCCACGGACGCTACGAGTTCGCAGGCTGATTGGCCTCGGCAGGACGACAGAACCCGGACAAGACCATGCTCGCCGAGCAGCCGGCCGGCTACTGCAGCTTCCGTCACCCCGTCCGTGAAGAGGACGAGCGTGTCGCCGGAACGTAGACGCGTGCGTCGGTCGACGAAGGAGACGTCCGGCACCGACCCGATGAGCGTCCCGTAGCCGCCTACCGCCTCGACCGTGCCGTCGTTACGCAGGATCAGGGGAAGGGGGTGGCCCCCGCTGCCGACGGTCACCCTGCAGTAATCCTCGTGAGGACGCAGCCTTGCGTACACCAGCGTGCAGAAGCGGGTGTCGTCATGGTCGTGGTCGTCCCCCATGAGCATCGCCTCGTTCAGCACCGACAGGACGTCACTGGGCCTGTCGTGATCGACGGCCGCCGCCCGCAGCGCGTAGCGTGCGGCAGCGGTGACTGTCGCGGCGCGGGCGCCCTTCCCGCACACGTCGCCCATGGCCAGTCCCCACCCGTGCCTCGGCAGGGGAAACACGTCGTAGAAGTCGCCCCCGATCTGCGCCCCGGCCGCGGGCTGATAGCGCGCCGCGATGTCCAGGCCCGGTATGGACGGGAGGTGGGGTGGCAACAGGGCTGCTTGGAGCGCCAGCGACAGCGCGTCCGATTCTTGCCGCAGCTCTGCTTCGAATTCCACGGCGGCCCGAGCGGCCAGGCGGAGCTCGAGCTCGTGCACCACCAGGGAGCCAAGATCGCTCAGGGTCTTCATCTCCTCGTCGTCGAGGTTGCGCGGCGCGGTGTCGATCACACACAGCGTGCCCAGGTTGTGGCCGCCGGAGACGGTGAGGGGGACAGCTGCATAGAACCGGAGGCCGAACTCGCCGGCGACCAACGGGTTGGTGAGCGCGACCGGATCGAGCCGGGCATCCGGCAAGACGTATGGCTCACCGTGGAGGATGGCAGAGGCGCACAGACCGGGGCTGCGGGGCATCTCGCTCGTCTCGAGGCCGTGGTGGGACTTGAACCAGATGCGATCCTCGTCGACCACGCTGACGACGGCGATCGGGACTTGGAGCAGTCGAGCCGCCAGTTGCGTGATCCGGTCGAAGGTGCCGTCGGCGGGCGTGGCGAGGATGGCGTAGCGGCGTACCGCAGCAAGTCGCTCCCGTTCCCGAGCTTCATCCGCAACCAGCACTGTGCCTCCCGTCCTGAGCCGTGCCCAGTCGCATACGGGCACACGCCCGACAGCGACGTTCTGGTCTGGAAGTTTTGTCTACAAACAGTGTGCGGCGTCTCGCCATGACGCGACAAGCGCCCCGCCTCTTTGGCGGGGCGCCGTCCAGTTGGCGGCCGAACCCGGGACTACGGGCGTGAGGGCCTGCCACCCTCGGGAGCGGAGTCGCGGTAGGAGCTACCGCCGTTCTCCTCGGCCGGGGGGCTCTGCTCCGGCTGGCCGGCGGGGGCCGACTCCCGGTACGACGTGCCGGCGTTGTTGCCGGCGGTCGGGGCCTGCTCCGGCTGGCCGGCGGGGGCCGATTCCCGGTACGACGTGCCGGCGTTGTTGCCGGCGGTCGGGGTCTCGGCCGGCCGAGGGGCCGCGTCGGCCTGCGGGGCCTTGGGGGCGTTGTCGGCCACGTTCTCCCCGAAGCTGCGCCCGTCGCCCTGCGGCAGCCCCGAGGTGGCGTCGTCCGAGACCGTCGAGCCGAAGCCGCCCGGCTCTTCGACGTCGGCCTTGTGCTCGTCGGCAACCGACTCGCCGTCCGAGCGCTTGGCCTTGGCCGCGTCGGCGCTGTCGGGGATGTCGACGGGCAGCACCAGCTCCATGGCTGCGGCCATCTTGTCCTGGGCCACCTGGGGCAGGACGTCGGCGGCGGCAGCTGCGCCGGCGGTCACGGTCAGCCCCGCCAGCACGGCCGCCCCCTTCACCAGGGCGCTTCCGAGCAGTGTCTCGAACATCTTCTTTCTCCTCTTCGGTAGTCCGGCCGCCTGCGGTGCAGGCCCGGTGACGTTGCTTGCTGCCGTCGCCGACAGGTCGCCTTTTTCGGTGGTCAGCCCGCCGGTGAGGATCGCCGCCAGTTGCGGGCCCGGCGTGGGCACGTAGGAGGAGGCGAGAGCACGCATCTCTCCCACCAGCTGGGCGAGGTCCCCCAGCTCGGCGGTGCGGGGGGTGACCCGGCCGGCGAGGAGGGCTTCGACCGTCTGGTCGTCGAGGAATCGGTGGGTGGGCATCTCGTGATGTTCATCGTCGAGGCGGCTCATAGGGGTACGCCCTTCCGTGAGATCTCCCGGCGCAGGGCGTCCAGCGCCCGCCGCTGCAGGGCCTTGACCGCCCCCTCGCTCTTGCCCAGCGCCTCGGCCACCTGCTCCACGGTCATGTCGGCCACGATGCGCAGCATCAGCACGTCGCGCTGGTCCGGCGCCAAGCCGGCGAGCAACGCTTCGACCCGCTCGGAGCCGATCTGGCCCAGGGCGTCGTCCTCCACGTCTCCTCCCGCCGCGTGGGCGCCCAGGGCTTCTTCGCTGGTGGGGGGGCGGCGCGACCCGCGGCGCCACTCGTCGACCAGGCGCCGGCGGGCGATGGTGAACAGCCAGGCCCGGAACTCTCCCTCGTTGCCCCCGAAGCGACCGATGGCCGAGAAGGCCGACATGAACGCCTCGCTCGCCACGTCGTCGGGGTCGGCGAGGCCCTGCAGGCGCAGGAACCCGGCAACGGTGGGCGCGAACTCCCGGTACAGGCGCTCGAACGCCCACGGCGCGTTGGCTTGGGCGGCCGCAAGCACCGTGGGGAAGGCGTCACCGACCGGCATCATCGACATATCGGCCTAAACGTCGCCCGGGGTTATGGCTAGGCGACAAATAGCTCGATCGGGTGGTGCCAACCTCCGTGATGTCGTCGTTCGGCGGTGCCTCGCTCGTTAAAGTTGACCTAACGATGCAGGATAGGTAGACCTAAAATCGTGATCTGGTTCTGGAGGTGACGCCGGCACTCATGTGCCATCGGCGCCCGCGGGGCCAGGCCACAGCTGTGTTGCCCACAAAGGAGAGGAACACCATGCGTCACTCCGGCCGCCGCGCCCTTGTCGCGCTCGCTGCCTTGGTTGCCACCGCCGGCGGCGCCTGCGGCGGATCCGATGAGCCCGCCAGTCCGGTGCGAGACGCGGCGCCGGCGCCGACGACGGCACCTTCGGAGGTGCCACCGCCCCTGCCGTCGTCCAACCCGAAGGCAGTCACCATCGCCTCCGCCCTTGCTCCCTACGACCGCTTCGGTACCGACGCCGCGCCCGGCGAGTTCCCGCGCACCATCCGCCACGCCATGGGTGAGACCCGTGTGGAACGGGCACCGGCCCGGGTCGTGACCCTGGACACCGGTGAGCTCGACACCATGGTCGAGCTCGGCATCAAGCCCGTCGGGGTCGTCGACTACGGCGCCGACGGCCTACCGGCGTACTTCGACCCCAAGGAGATCCAGGGGGTGGAGGTCATCGGCACGATCGACCAACCGAACCTGGAGGCCATCGCCCGCCTCCGGCCCGAGCTGATCGTCTCCAGCAAGCTGCGCCACGAGAAGCTCTACCCCCAGCTCGCCCAGATCGCCCCCACGGTGTTCGCCGAGCGCCCCGGGGTGGCCTGGAAGCGCAACTTCGAGCTCTTCGCCCAAGCGGTGGGCCGTGAGAAGCAGGCGGTCGCCACCGTCGAGCGCTACCAGCGGCGGGTGGCAGAGCTCAACGAGAAGCTCCCGACCCCGCGCCCGGCGGTCTCGGTCACCCGGATCATGGCCGACGGGAACATCCGGCTCTACCAACGGGCCAACTTCCTCGGCCTGCTGCTCACGGACCTCGGCTTCCCCCGCCCGCCGGCCCAGAACGTCGACGACTTCGCGGCGGAGGTCAGCATGGAGCAGCTCGACCAAGCCGACGGCGACGCCATCATCGTCGCCGTGTTCGACGCCACCAAGAACACCCACGACGACGCCGTCTTGAGCTCTCCGGTGTGGAAGCAGCTCTCCGGCGTCAAGGCGGGAGCGGTCCACACCGTCGACGACCAGACCTGGATCGGCGGCATCGGCTACAAGGCCGCCTTCGCCGTCATGGACCAACTCGAGAACACGTTCGGGAAGAAGCGGTGAACGGGACCCTGGCGCCGCCACGGGGTCGTCGAGGAGACACTCCTGTGACCAGGGCCGTCCCGGTCGAAGACACGACTCGCCGGCAGTTCCTGGCCGGAACCACCCGCCCCCAGGCTCAACTCGACGCGCTGGCCGCCGCTCCCGAGGCTTTCCCGGTGGCGGCCGAGGTGTCGCTCGAGCAGGTGCACATCGCCGACGCCGATCTGGTCATCGTGCCGAGGTCCAGCTTCGACAAGGAGCCGCTCGCGGACAACCCGTTGTTCCAGCGCCTGACCGCCGTCCGGGAGGGCCGATCCTTCGCCGTGGACGGCGAGCTGTGGTTCTCCCGCAGCATCGTCGGGGCGGCCCTGGTCCTTGACGACCTCGACCGGATCCTGGGGAAGCTTCCCGGACAGTGACGGGCCACGACCTGCGGGCCGAGGGCCTGCGCCTGGCCTACGACGCCAAGGTCGTGGTCGACGGGCTCACTCTCGCCATCCCCCCGGGCCAGATCACGGTCATCGTGGGAGCCAACGCCTGCGGGAAGTCGACCCTGCTGCGGGGCCTGGCGCGGTTGCTCAAGCCGACGGCCGGCGGTGTCCATCTCGACGGCGAGAGCATCTCCCGGCTGCCCACTCGCGAGGTGGCCACCCGAGTCGGCATCCTGCCGCAGTCACCCGTGGCGCCGGAAGGCCTCACCGTGGCGGAGCTGGTGGCGCGCGGCCGCTACCCCCACCAGCGGTGGTTCCAGCAGTGGTCGGCCGCCGACGAGGCGGCGGTCGCCGCCGCGCTGGAGTCGACCGGCACCGCCGAGTTGGCCACCCGCCCCGTGGACGAGCTGTCGGGCGGCCAGCGCCAACGGGCCTGGATCGCCATGGCGCTGGCTCAGGGCACCCCGATCCTCCTGCTGGACGAGCCCACGACCTTCTTGGACCTGGCCCACCAGGTGGAGGTGCTCGACCTGCTGGGGGAGCTGAACGCCACCGAGGGCAGAACCGTGGTGCTGGTGCTCCACGACCTGAACCAGGCCTGCCGGTATGCGCACCACCTGGTCGCCATGGCCGAGGGGTCGATCGTGGCCGAGGGCCGGCCGAGCGAGGTCGTCAGCGAGGAGCTCGTGACCAAGGTGTTCGGGCTCGAGTGCCGCGTGGTGCCCGACCCGGTGGCAGGCACCCCGCTCGTCATCCCGGTCGGCGCCCGCCATCGGCGGCCGCTTGTCGACTTCGGCTCGGACCCCACTTGAGCTCGCCCGTGGCCGCTCACCTGACCGGCTCGTCGTGGGACCGTCAGGGCCGGTCGGCGATGTAATGGTGCCGCCATGGACCCGCCTCGAGCGCATGGAACGCAAGGGCGTGGTGGCCTCCCGTCGTTGGCGGGCGGCCGGACTGGTGCTGGCGGCGGCGGCCCTGGTGGCCGTGGCGCTGGCCAGCGTCGCCTACGGGTCCAAGCCCATCGCCGTCAACCGCGTGCTCGGATCCTTCTTCACCTTCGACGGCTCCAGTGACCACCTGATCGTGCGCAGCCTGCGGGTGCCGCGGACGCTTGCCGGCCTCGGCGTGGGCGTGGCCCTCGGGATGGCTGGTGCCGTGATGCAGGGCGTGACCCGCAACCCGCTGGCCGACCCAGGCATCCTCGGCGTCAACGCCGGCGCCTCCCTCGCCGTCGTGCTGGCCATCTACGGCCTCGACGTCACCAGCCCGAGCGGGTACGTCTGGTTCGCTTTCCTGGGCGCGGCGGGCGCCTCGGTGGTCGTCTACGGCCTCGGCTCCCTCGGCCGCGACGGCGCCACTCCCGTGAAGCTGGCGCTCGCCGGCGCGGCCATGAGCGCGCTGCTCGGCTCCGTCACCACCGCCATCCTCCTTCTCGACGTCGCCACGCTGGATCAGTTCCGGTTCTGGGTCGTGGGCTCGCTGGCCGGCCGGGACGCGACCATCCTGCGGGGAGTGGCACCCTTCCTGGGCGCCGGTGCGCTGTTGGCGCTGGGCTCGGCCCGGTCCCTCAACACCTTGAGCCTGGGTGACGACGTGGCGCGCTCCCTCGGCCAGCGGGTGGGCCTGGCCAGGGTGTGCGCGGCAGTGGCAGTGGTGGTGCTCACAGGCGCGGCGGTGGCCGCTGCCGGGCCCATCGGGTTCATCGGGCTGACGGTGCCCCACGTGGCCCGGGCCATCACCGGACCCGACTACCGATGGGTGTTGCCCTACTCCGCCGTGTTGGCCCCCATCCTGCTGCTGGGTTCCGACATCGCCGGGCGGGTGGTGGCCAGGCCGGGCGAGCTGCAGGTGGGAATCGTCACCGCGTTCGTAGGGGCGCCCTTCTTCGTCGCTCTCGTGCGGCGGCGAAAGCTGGCCGAGCTGTGAACAGCCCCGCAGCGCCGGCCTCGGCGGCTGCTACGACGGCACCGGACGGTCCGCCCGCCGGCCGCGACGGTGGGTCTGCTTCTGATCCGCCCACGACGAAGGTGGACGGGCCCTGCGCCGTCCGGCTACGCCGGCCGTCGGCGTCCATCCGGGTGGACGTGCGGGCGGTTGCCGTGTGCGGCTGCCTGGCCGGGCTGATCGCCGGCGCCTTCGCCGTCAACCTGAGCGTGGGCGACTTCCCCATCCCACTGGGCGAGGTCGTGGCCTCGATCCTCGGCCACGGTGGTGCCGACTCCGACTTCATCGTCCGGACGCTGCGCCTGCCCCGATCACTGACGGCCGTGCTGGTGGGCGCAGCCTTCGGACTCTCCGGCGCCATCTTCCAGAGCCTCGCCCGTAACCCGCTCGCCAGCCCCGACATCATCGGTGTGACGGCGGGCGCGGCCGCCGCCGCGGTGGCCGCCATCGTGCTCGGCGGCGTGGCCAGCAGCGCGGCGCTGGCTGCGGCGGCGCTGGCGGGAGGGCTGGCTGCCGCGCTTGTCGTCTACGGCCTCGCCTTCCGCAAGGGGGTCACCGGCTACCGCCTGGTGCTGGTTGGCATCGGCATCACCGCCGTCCTCTCCAGCGTCACCTCCTACCTGCTCACCCGGGCCGAGATCTTCGACGCCCAGCGGGCGACGGTGTGGCTGACCGGCAGCCTCAACGGACGGGGCTGGGAGCATGTCCGGCCGGTCGGAGCGGCCCTTGCCGTGCTGGTCCCTGCCACCCTGGTCCTGGGACGCGCCATGCGGGCGCTGCAGCTGGGTGACGACGCGGCCCGGGGGCTCGGGGTCCCGGTCGACCGCGCCCGCCTCGGCCTCGTAGTCACCGGCGTCGGCCTGGCGGCGGTGGCCACGGCTTCGGCCGGGCCCGTCGCCTTCGTGGCCCTGGTCTCACCCCAGATCGCGCGACGGCTGGTCGGGGCATCGCCGCTGGGTCTGGTTCCCGCCGCCCTGGTGGGAGCCGTCGTGATGTTGCTGGCCGATCTCGTCGGCCGGCGCATGTTCGCGCCGATCGAGCTGCCGGTAGGGGTCATCACCGCCGTCGTCGGCGCGCCCTATCTGCTCTGGCTGCTGGCCCGAGCCAACCGGGTAGGCCGGGGCGGATGATCGGGTGGCCGTGTGACTACGGCATGGAGGAGACCTTCTCCTGGTCGGTGATCCCTACGGATGGCGGTACTTGCGCCGCCCGGTGAGAATGGCGCGGTGAGCTCCTGCATCCTCATCGTCGAGGACGACGAGCGGATCCGCTCGGCCACCCGGCTGGCGCTGGAGGACGAGGGTTATGCCGTGCTGGAGGCGGCCAGCGGCGAGGCGGCGCTGGAGTGCTTCGGCGCGGACTCACCGGACGTGGTGCTGATCGACGTCATGTTGCCGGGCGTGGACGGCTTCGAGGTGTGCCGGCTGATCCGGCGCTCCAGTGACGTCCCGATCATCATGGTCACGGCCCGCACGGACACCCATGACGTGGTGGCCGGGTTGGAGGCCGGCGCCGACGACTACGTCACCAAGCCGTTCGTGGCCAAGGAGCTCTCCGCCCGTATCCGGGCGCTGTTGCGCCGGGTGCGGGTGAACGAGCAGGGCCCCGCCGTCCTGAGCTTCGAGGGATTGGAGGTCTCACCCGAGTCGGGAGTGGTTCAGCGTGACGGCCAGCAGATCCACCTGACCAAGACGGAGTTCCGCCTTCTCTGCGAGCTGGCCGTGAACCCGGGGAAGGTCCTCAGCCGGGAGCAACTGCTCGACCGGGTGTGGAGCTACGGGTACTTCGGCGACGGCCGGCTGGTCGACGTGCACGTGCGGCGCCTGCGGGCCAAGATCGAGCCGGATGCGGCTGAGCCTCGCTACGTGGTCACCGTCAGAGGTCTCGGCTACAAGTTCCAGCCTTGAGCACCCGTCCGAGGCTCTCGCGGCGCCAGCACCTCGGGCTGCGGGCCCGCGTCACCGTCGCCTTCGCCCTGGGTGCACTGGCGCTGTCGACGGTGCTCGCCGGTATCACCTTCGGCCTCGTGCGCAACTCGCTCGTCCAGCAGCGCGAGGAGTCAGCCATGGCCCAGTCGTTCGTGAACGCGCGGGTGGTACGCGACGGTCTGCGCCGGGCGGGAGGCACTGACCTCGGCCGGGTCCTGGCCTCCGTGGAGAGCCCGGGCCGAGGCGGCGTCGTCCTGCATGTCGGCGACCGCTGGTTCGCAAATTCGCTGGTGGTCGGCCGCGACACCCTGCCGCCCGCGCTGCGCGAGCAGGTGGCCGGCGGGAAGCCGGCCCGGCAGCGCTTCTTCTCCGGCGGCGAGGCCTGGGTCGCCGTGGGGGTTCCGATCCCCCGGGTCGACGCGCAGTTCTTCGAAGCCTTCTCGCTGGGTGAGGTCGACCGGACCCTCGACGTGCTCGGTTACTCCCTGGCCGGGGCGGCCGTGCTCACAACGATGGCCGGCGCCGCCGTGGGCCGGTGGGCGAGTGCGCGGGTGCTGAGGCCGCTCGCAGGGGTGTCGGAGGCGGCGGCAGCGATTGCCGCCGGATCGCTCGCCACCCGCCTGGAGGCTCCGGCTGACCGGGACCTCGCGCCGCTGGCGGATTCGTTCAACCGCATGGTGGACGCGCTGTCGGAGAGGATCTCCCGCGACGCCCGGTTCGCCTCCGACGTGAGTCATGAACTGCGGTCGCCGCTGACGACGCTGTCGACCTCGCTCGAGGTGATGCGGACCCGTCGGGGCGAGCTCAGTCCGAGGGCCCAGGCCGCGCTCGACCTGCTCGACGCCGACGTCAGGCGCTTCCAGAGGATGGTGGAGGACTTGTTGGAGATCTCCCGCTTCGACGCCGGCGTGGCCGAGCTCGAGCTCGACGAGGTCGACCTGCGGGAGCTGGTGCGCCACACGCTCGGGCGGGCCGGCGGGACGGTGCCCCTCGACCTGCACCAAGCCGGCGACGAGGCGTTGGTGCTCGCCGACAAGCGCCGCCTCGAGAGGGTGGTGGTGAACCTCCTCGAGAATGCGGCCGCCCACGGCGGTGGTGCCACCCGGGTAGGGGTGGAGGCCAGCGATCACGCCGTGCGGGTGGTGGTGGAGGATGGCGGCGCCGGGGTGCCCCTGGAGGAGCGACCGCTCATCTTCGAGCGGTTCTTCCGGGGCTCGGCCGCCGGGCGCAGGGGCGCCGGTGGCGGCTCCGGTCTGGGCCTGGCGCTGGTGAACGAACACGTTCGCCTCCACGCGGGGCGGGTGTGGGTCGAAGACGGCCCGGACGGGCAGGGGGCTCGTTTCGTGGTCGAGCTACCGAGGGTGCCCACAGGTCTCGGCACATGAGACGCTCGCGCCGGTGGGCCAGCCTCCTCGTGGCCGGGTCAATGGCCTTCACGACAGTCTCCTGCGGGGTGCAGGGCGAAGAACGCCCGGAGACGCTTTCGGCCAGCGAGGTGCCCTACGGCCTGCTGGAGGAAGCCCCCAGCACCACGACCAGCACCACGCTGGTGGACGCCCGCAAGGTGGGGCTGGTCATCTTCCTGGTCGTCGGCGGGCGCCTGCACCCGGCACCGCGCTCAGTGACGACACCGCTCACGGTCGCCAAGGCTCTCAGCGCGCTGTTGGCCGGACCGGAGGAGGACGAGGCCGTTGCCGGGCTGCGCTCGGCCATCAATCCCGCCGCCAGCCTCGTCCCCAGCCGGGTGGATCCCTCGACCTGGGTCGTGGATGTCAGCACCGAGTTCGTCCAGGGGCCCACGTCGGAACAGGTGCTGGGCCTGGCCCAGATCGTCTTCACCCTCACCGAGATCCCTGGGGTGACGGGAGTCCGCTTCACCCTGGAGGGAGCACCGATCGAGGTGCCGACGCCGAGCGGGACCACGTCGGCCCCGCTCGGCCGCGACGCCTTCGTGGACCTGGCGCCGGCGCCCCCCGAGCCCGGCGCCGCCTCGTGAGCGCCGGCTGACGGAACCGTCTCCGAACTGCAACGAGAAGGGGTCGAGATCGACGCACTGCTTGAGGCAGAATCCCGGGACCGTGATCCTCGCCTCCGAGACACTTGCCCCCGACGCCGGTTTCACGGCCGGCGCCCGCACCATGACGTTGGCGGGCTCGGTGTTGGAGGTCCTGGAGTCTTGCGCGTACCGGTGGTTCTTCGACAGGGAGCGCTCCCGCTTCCGGCGCCTTCCGAGAACCGCTGCACTCGACGGTTTCAGCGACGCTCCGTGGCGGGACTACTCGAGCCTGGAGTTCTCCAATGACGGCAACTCCTTCGTCGTGGCTCTCGATCCCCACGGCACGCGGCTGTTGAGCGCCACCGGCCACGGCGAGGGCTGCACCTGCACCAAGCTGTAGCGGACTGCTTGGAGCTGGGCCCTCCGGGCTAGCGTCGGGAAATGTTCCAACGGCCCGGCGCGACCGAACACCGGACGTCCCCGCTGGCGCGGGCGGACGGCCCGTGCGCGTAATTCCCGCCCGCGCCGGGTAGGGAGCGAGGATGGAGGTCTGGCCCGGTCGGCCGTACCCGCTCGGAGCCACCCCCGACGGCGAAGGTGCGAACTTCTCGCTGTTCTCCGAGCATGCCGAGGCGGTCGATCTCTGCCTCTTCGACGACGACGGCTCCGAGGTCCGGGTGCGCCTGCCGGAGGTGACAGCGCACCGCTTCCACGGTTATCTACCGGGCGTGGGGCCGGGACAGCGCTACGGGTTCCGTGTCCACGGCCCCTTCGAGCCGGAGGCAGGGCACCGGTTCAACCCCCGTAAACTCTTGATCGATCCCAACGCCAAGGCCATCGACGGACAGGTCCAGTGGGACGAAGCCGTCTATGGATATCCGTTCGGGTCCGAGGACGCGGACCTCCGGCGCAACGACGCGGACAGCGCCCTCTTCGTGCCGAAGTCGGTGGTGGTGGACGACCACTTCGACTGGGGTGAGGACCGGCGGCCCTACACGGCGCTGCACGAGTCGATGATCTACGAGGTCCACGTCAAGGGCTTCACCAAGCTCCACCCCACGATCCCGCCGGAGATGCGGGGCACCTACGCCGGCCTCGCCACTCCCGAGGCGATCGAGCACCTGCACCTGCTGGGTGTCACCGCCGTGGAGCTGTTGCCGGTGCACCACTTCGTCGACGACCACATCCTGGTCGACAAGGGGCTGCACAACTACTGGGGCTACAGCTCGATCGGCTTCTTCGCCCCGCACTCCGCCTACAGCTCGAGTGGCACCCGCGGAGAGCAGGTGCGGGAGTTCAAGGCGATGGTCAAGGCGCTCCACGAGGCCGGGATCGAGGTGATCCTCGATGTCGTCTACAACCACACCGGCGAGGGAAACCACCTGGGGCCGACGCTGTGCTTCCGGGGCGTCGACAACGCGTCCTACTACCGGCTGGTGGAGGGCGACGAGCGGTACAATATGGACTACACGGGGACGGGCAACAGCCTCAACATGCGTCACCCGAACGTGCTGCAACTGTTGATGGACTCGTTGCGGTACTGGGTCACCGAGATGCACGTCGACGGCTTCCGCTTCGACCTGGCGGCCACCCTGGCCCGGGAGCTTCACGACGTCGACCGGCTGTCGGCCTTCTTCGACGTGATCCAGCAGGACCCGGTGGTGAGCCAGGTCAAGCTCATCGCCGAGCCGTGGGACCTGGGCGAGGGCGGGTACCAGGTCGGCAACTTCCCGCCGCTGTGGTCGGAGTGGAACGGCAAGTACCGCGACTGCATGCGCGACTACTGGCGGGGCCAGGAGGCGGGGCTGTCCGAGTTCGCCTTCCGCCTCACGGGCAGCTCCGACCTCTACGGTGACGCCCGCCGCCCGAGTGCTTCGGTCAACTTCATCACCGCCCACGACGGGTTCACCCTCAACGACCTGGTCTCCTACAACGAAAAGCACAACGAGGCCAACGGTGAGGGCAACGCCGACGGAGAGAGCCACAATCGATCCTGGAACTGCGGCGTCGAGGGCCCCACCAAGGACCTCGAGATCTGCGAGTTGCGGGCCCGCCAGCAGCGCAACTTCCTGGGCACGCTCTTCCTGTCCCAGGGCGTGCCCATGCTCCTCGGTGGCGACGAGATGGGGCGGAGCCAGAACGGGAACAACAACGCCTACTGCCAGGACAACGAGCTGTCGTGGTTCGACTGGAGCCAGCGCGACGAGCACCTCATCCTCCTCGGGTTCACCCGCCGGCTGATGGACCTTCGCCGGGCCCATCCGGTGCTTCGCCGGCGAGGCTGGTTCCAGGGCCGCTCCATCCGGGGGGGAGCGGCCAAAGACATCGCCTGGTTCAACCCGGACGGCCTCGAGATGACCGACCTCGACTGGGAGGCGGGCTTTGCCAAGGTGCTGGGCGTCTTCCTCAACGGCGATGCGATCGCCAGCCGTGGCCCGCGCGGCGAGCGCATCGTCGACGACTCGCTCCTGCTGTTGTTCTCGGCCCACCACGAGCCCATCGAGTTCATGCTCCCCAGCGGCCCCTATGGGGAACGGTGGGAGCTCCTGTTGGACACGGCCGATCCGATCGTCCCTGAAGCTTCCCGTGTCTACAAAGCCGGTGACGCGGTCCCGCTGGCCGACCGCTCGCTCGTGGTGCTCCGCCTCGGCGGCCGCCCCTAGATGGCCGCAACCGAACGGCGGGCCGTGCTCGCCACCTACAGGATCCAGCTCCACGCCGGCTTCACCTTCGATGATGCCGCCGCCATTGCGGGCTACCTGCGCGACCTCGGCATCAGCCACCTGTACTGCTCTCCCTATCTGCAAGCCACCGCCGGCAGCACCCACGGCTACGACGTCGTCGACCACCATCGGCTCAACGACGAGCTCGGCGGCGCCCCTGCCCATGCCCGCATGACCGCGGCGCTGGTGCAGCAGGGGCTGGCTCAGGTGCTCGACATCGTCCCCAACCACATGGCGGTGGCGGGCCGGGCCAACACCTGGTGGTGGGACGTGCTGGAGAACGGGCCCTCCAGTCAGTACGCCTCGTACTTCGACATCGACTGGGATCCGCCCGAGCGAAAGCTCATCGCCCAGGTGCTGGTGCCGGTGCTGGGCGATCACTACGGCAGGGTGCTCGAGAACGGCGAGCTGCAGCTCGTGCGGGAGGATGGATCCTTCACGGTCCGGTACCACGAGCACGAGGTGCCGGTATCGCCCAGGAGCCTTGACGACGTGGTGGCCCGGGCGGCCGAGCGGCTGGAGGCGGGGCCCGTGGCCGACCAGGTGGCGAGCTTGGGGGACGCCCTTGGGCGCCTCCCGCACGCGCTCGTGACCGACCGCAAGAGCGTGGTGGAACGCCACCGCGACAAAGAGGTGCTGCGGCAGCGGCTCGCCGACCTGGTCAGCGAGCACCCGGAGGTGGCCGTGGCCCTCGACGAGGAGGTGAAGGCGCTCAACGAGGACTTCGACGCCCTGGACGCGCTCCTCGAACGCCAGAACTACCGACTGGCCTTCTGGCGCACGGCCGGTCGCGAGCTCGACTACCGCCGATTCTTCGACATCACCAACCTGGTGGCCCTGCGGGCCGAGGAACCCGACGTGTTCGCGGACACCCACGAGTTGGTGCTGCAGTTGGTGGAGGCCGGGGTGGTACAGGGGCTACGGGTCGACCATGTCGACGGGCTGCGGGATCCGCAGGGTTACCTGGAGCGGTTGCGGGCGGCCGCCGGCCCCGACACCTTCCTCGTGGTGGAGAAGATTCTCGAGGGTGAGGAGCGGTTGCCGGCATCGTGGCCGGTGGAGGGAACCTCCGGCTACGACTTCCTGGCCCAGGTCAACGACCTGCTGGTCGATCCGGCCGGCGAGGACGCGATGAGTGGCACGTACCAGCGCTTCACCGGCGAGACGGCCGGCTTCGAAGAGCTCGCTCGTGCCGCGAAGCACGAGATCATGCGCTCGGTTCTCGCCGCCGACATCGAGCGGCTCACCGAACAACTCGCCGTCGTGGCCGAGCGGCACCGTCGCTACCGCGACTACACCCGCTCGGAGCTGCGCGACGCTCTCCGGGAGACGATCGCCGGGTTCTCCCGGTACCGCACCTATGTCCGCCGCGGTCACGAGCCGCAGGAGGAGGACGTCTGGCAGGTGGAGCGGGCCGTGAGGCTGGCAGCCCAGCATCGACCGTCGCTCGACCCCGACCTCCTGGGCTTCCTCGCCGACGTGCTCCTCCTGCGTTGCTGCGGTGCGCCGGCCGGCACCGACAGCGGCCCCGAGGTCGACCTGGCCGAGCGGTTCCAGCAGGTGAGCTCGCCGGTCATGGCCAAATCGGTGGAGGACACCGCCTTCTACCGGTACCTACGGTTGGTGTCGCTGAACGAGGTCGGAGGCGATCCGGGCCGCTTCGGCCGAGCTGTGGCGGCGTTCCACGAGCGGCGCATCGAGTCGACGGCGTGCTCGCTGCTGGGGTCGTCGACGCATGACACCAAGCGCAGCGAGGACGTGCGGGCCCGACTGGCGGCGCTGTCGGAGATGCCGGCGGAGTGGGAGGCGGCCCTGTGGCGGTGGGCCCACCACAACGACCGGCACCGGCGCGAGGGCTTGCCCGACCGCAACACCGAGTACCTGCTGTACCAGACGCTGGTCGGAGCGTGGCCTCTTCCGGTCGAGCGGGCCGTGGCCTACATGGAGAAGGCGACCAAGGAGGCCAAGACCCATACCTCCTGGATAGACCCGGTGGCGGACTACGACGAAGCGGTGCGCAGCTTCACCGAGGCCGTCCTGGCTGACCCCGAGTTCGTGGCGGAGGTGGAGGCGTTTCTGGCCGCCACCGGTCTGGTTGCCGCTGGTTGGCACAACTCACTCACGCAGGTCGCACTCAAGCTCACGTGCCCGGGGGTGCCCGACGTCTACCAGGGCACAGAGCTGTGGGATCTCTCCCTCGTCGACCCCGACAATCGCCGGCCGGTCGACTACGAGCGGCGTCGCCGGTTGCTGGCCGAGGTGACGGGCCTCGACGCCGGCGGGGCGCTGGCCCGCATGGACGAAGGCGTGCCGAAGCTGTGGCTGATCCAGCGTCTGCTCCGGCTCCGCAACGAGATGCCCGAGCTGTTCGGACCGGACGCCGCCTACGAGCCGCTCGAGGTGGTGGGTGCGGACCGCGAGCGGGTGGTGGCCTTCATGCGGGCGGGGTTGCTGGCGGTCGTGACGACGCGGTTGCCGGGTCGGGGGCCGGTCCACCCCCGCACCACGGTCCGGCTTCCTCCCGGCCCCTGGCAGCCGGTGCTCTCCGGCACGCCGCTGGCTGGCGGTCCCGTCTCTGTAGCCGCTCTGGTGTCGGAGTTCCCGGCAGCCGTGCTGGAACGCGACGGCGCTCGCTGATGAGCAAGGAACCTGCACCGGCGCACCGCTTCGAGGTCTGGGCACCGCGGGCCGAGCAGGTGGAGGTGGTGATCGAAGGAACGCGCTGGCCCTTGGCGCCGGCCACCAGGCGCGGCTGGCACGAGGGGGTGGTCGCCGGTGCCGGCCCCGGCGCCCGCTACGCCTTCTCTCTCGACGGAGGCCCGCCCCGTCCTGATCCGCGGTCCGCTTCTCAGCCCGAGGGGGTGGACGGTCCCTCCGAGCTGATCGACCATGGCATGTTCCGCTGGAGCGATGCCGGCTGGAGGGGGATCCCGCTGGCGTCAGCCGTGGTCTACGAGCTCCACGTCGGCACCTTCACCGAGGAGGGCACCTTCGACGCGGTGGTGGACAAGCTCGACCACCTGGTTGATCTGGGCGTCGACGCGGTGGAGCTCCTGCCCGTCAACGAGTTCCCGGGGGAGCGGGGCTGGGGTTACGACGGCGTGGCGCTCTTCGCGCCCCACCACGCCTATGGAGGCCCCGACGGCCTCAAGCGCCTGGTGGACGCCTGTCACGGCGCCGGCCTGGCTGTGATCCTCGACGTCGTCTACAACCACCTGGGCCCGGCGGGCAACTACCTGGGAGAGTACGGCCCCTACTTCACCGACAAGTACTCGACGCCCTGGGGCATGGCCGTCAACCTCGACGACCGAGGCAGCGACGAAACCAGACGGTTCCTCCTCGACAACGCCCTGGGCTGGTTGCGCGACTACCACTTCGACGGCCTGCGCATCGACGCCGTCCACGCCCTGGTGGACCGCTCCGCGATGCATCTGCTCGAGGAGATGGCGGTGGAGGTGGAGGCGCTCGAGGCCGAGCTGGGCCGCAGCCTCTTCCTCATCGCGGAGAGCGACCTCAACGATCCGCGGGTGGTGGCTCGGCGGGAGGTTGGCGGCTACGGGATGGACGCCCAGTGGAGCGACGACTTCCACCACGCCCTCCATGCCGCCCTCACGGGCGAGCACGATGGCTACTACGCCGACTTCGGCGGGCTGGGCGACGTGGCGACGGCACTGCAGCGAGTCTTCGTCCACGCCGGCCACTACTCCCCCCACCGCGGCCGCCGTCACGGCCGGGCTCCCGACGGCATCCCCGGCTGGCGCTTCCTCGGCTACCTCCAGAACCACGACCAGGTCGGCAACCGGGCCCAGGGCGACCGAAGCTCACACCTGCTCAGCCCGCAACGACTCAAGATCGCGGCGGTACTGGTGTTCACTGCTCCCTTCGTGCCGATGCTGTTCATGGGAGAGGAGTGGGGGGCCGGCTCCCCCTTCCAGTACTTCACCGACCACCAGGACCCCGACCTCGGCCGGGCGGTGAGCCAGGGCCGGCGTTCGGAGTTCTCCTCCTTCGGCTGGTCGACCGAGGAAGTCCCGGACCCGCAGGACCCCGACACCTTCTGGCGCTCGAAGCTGGACTGGTCCGAGCGCGACATCGATCCCCACGCCGAGCTGCTGGCCTGGCACAAGGCGCTGATCCGCCTGCGCCGTGGCTATCCCGAGCTCACCTCGGGGAGCCTGGCCGGAGTCGAGGTCGACGTCGACGAAGCCGCCGGCCATCTCCAGGTCCGGCGGGGGCGGGTACGCGTAGTGGTGAACCTCGGGGTGCAGCCGTGGGATTTACCCCAGGAGCCAACAAAGATCCTCCTGGAGTCACGCATGGTGACTACCGAGGCGGCTACCGTGGTCACATTGGCAACCGACGGCGTGGTGATTTTTACCTAGCCCGGGGTTTGACCTAGCTGAGTGGTGGGCACATCACTTTGCGTAAATCGGGTCAGGGTGCGAGCTGCACCTAGAAGGAAGGCAAAGATGAGCATTTCACGGAGGTACCGGCGCCTCAGCGCTGCGGTGGTCGGGGGCGTAGCGGCAGTGGTGTTCTCCCTCGGAGCACCTGCCTTCGCCAACCACGGCGAGCGCCACGCCAGCGAACAGGGAGAGACGGCGTCGGCCAATTCCCAGGCGGCGTCCAACTCACAGTCGGCCGAACACGCCCAGAACGACGAGGCTGCGGCCCGTCGGGAGGCGGCGGCACAGTCCGGCCAAGGGGGCCAGGGCGGCGGGGCTGGAACGGCCGATGCCGCCAGCAACGGCGAGACCCAGGGCGCCAGCCCGTCCAACCCCGATGGCGGCGGCCTCGACAAACCCGAATGTGAGACGACCGCAGAGGGTTGCCAGGGCACTGCCGACTTCGACGGCAACAACGGCTGTGGCAACGACGCGGACCGCGAGGACGACAACAACGGCAACTGCGGCGGGCCGAAGAAGCCCAAGGACTGCCCGCCCAACGCCAACACGACCAACGGCCGGGGCACCGAGAACGCCAACGCCCGCAGCCGCATCCGTGACTGCGCCCCCGGCACGCCCGGAAACCCCGTCATCCCGGAGAACGCGCCGACCAATGTCAACACTGAGTCGGGGAATGTCAACACCGGGTCGAGGAACATCAGCACCGGGTCCGACACCACCAACGTCTTGGGCTCGGCCGTCACCGCCGCTGAGGCGGCAACCCTCGCCTCCCAGGCCGGCGACGGGGCGAGCGTCCTCGGCATCAGCTTCGAGCGGGGCGCCGAGGCGGCTCCGGCAGGTTCGAAGGCCGAGGTGATGGGCGTGCAGTTCGAGCGTGGGCAGCTGGCCCGCACCGGCCTCGGCGTGGTCCTGCTGGTCCTGGTCGGCCTGGGCCTGGTCGGTTCCGGCGCCGGCCTCAGGCGCTTCGCCCGCCGCTAGGTTCGGCCTGCTACTGGACCGGCGGCCTGGTGGCGCCGGTCCGACGGGCGGCCCCCGTGGGTGCGCCTGACCTGTTCGACCCGACCCGGAGACAGCGGTTGGTCCACTGACCAGCCGCTGTCTCCGGCGCGTCACGGCACTACTTTCTCAGCGGTGGACTTCGACCTGGTGGTAGTGGGCGGCGGGGCTGGCGGAATGGCGGCGGCACGGGCCGGTGTGCGACGGGGCAAGCGCACCCTGCTCGTGCAGGACGGGCCGGTCGGGGGTGACTGCACCTTCACCGGCTGCGTGCCGTCGAAGGCCCTCATCGCGGCGGCCGGCGCCGGCGCCGGCTTCTCCGAGGCCATGGCATCGGCGGCGCGGGCCGTGAAGATCATCGCCGCCGGGGAGGAGGCGGAGGTGTTCCGGCGGGAGGGGGTCGAGGTGCTCGAGGGGAGGGCCCGGTTCCGCTCCCGCAACGAGATCGACGTCGACGGCCAGGCGGTGGGGGCCGACCGCTTCGTCGTAGCCACCGGCGCGGCGCCGGCCGTCCCGCCCATCCCCGGGCTGCGCGAGCTCGACCACTTGACCAGCGACAACGTGTGGGACCTGCAGGAATGCCCGGCCACGCTGGCCGTTCTCGGCGGTGGGGCCATCGGCTGCGAGCTGGCGCAGGCTTTCGCCCGGCTGGGGGCCCGGGTCACCGTGATCGAGGCCCTCGATCACCTGCTCTCCAAGGAGGAACCCGAGGTCGCCACCGTGATGGAGGGGGTCCTGCGCCGTGAGGGGGTGGAGGTGCGCGCCGGCCAGAAGGTCGTGCGTGTGGAGGCGCTCGGCTCCGCCACCGGCGCCACCGCGACGGCGGCGAGGATCCACGTCGAGGGCGGCGAGCCGGTGGAGGTGGAGCGGGTGCTCGTGGCCATAGGCCGCCGTCCCGTGACCGACGGTCTCGATCCGGCTGCCGCCGGAGTCGAGCTCGACCAACGGGGCTTCGTCGAAACGGACGACTACCTGCAGACGAGCGCCCCGAACATCTGGGCCGTCGGTGACGTGGCGGGAAAGCTGCAGTTCACCCATGCCGCCGACGAGATGGGGCGGATAGCGGTGGGCAACGCCTTCGGCTCGTTCCGCAAGCGCCGGTTCCACGCCGAGCGCATCCCGTGGGTGACCTTCACCGACCCCGAGGTGGCTCGGGTGGGGCTGAGCGAACAGGAGGCGGCGGCCCGGGGTGGGCAGGTCGCCTTCCTCCCCTTGTCGGAGGTGGACAGGGCCGTGGCCGAGGACCGTACCGACGGCTTCTTGAAGGTCATCGTGGGCCCCCGGTGGCCCACCGGCAACCTCGCCGGCGGCCGGGTCCTCGGAGCCACCCTGGTGGCGCCACGGGCGGGCGAGCTGATCCACGAGTTCGCCCTCGCCATCCGCACCGGCATCTTCCCGGCGCATCTGGCCTTGACCGTGCACGCCTACCCGACGTGGTCCATGGCCGTCCAGAAGGTGATGGGGCAGTTCTTCGTGGAGGTCGAGGGCCGCCGGGCGCGGCCCGCGGGAGCGGGGGGGTGACGCTGTTCGACGATCCGACGCCGGCCGTGCGCAAGCTCAGCCTCGTCCGCCTGGGCGCCGAGGTGGCCCGGTCGGTGGCCGCAGTGGGAAAGGTGGCGGTGGAAGGAGAGGTCCACCGACCCACGACCCGCCCCGGCGGCAGGGTCTACTTCACGCTCAAGGATCGCGCCGCCCAGATCGACGTGACCGTGCCGGCGGCCCGGTCCCGACGGGCCCGCACCGTGGAGGGGGAGCGGGTACAGGCCACCGGCATACTCGAGTGGATCACCGGCTGGGGCCGGCTCCAGTTCGTGGCCGAAGAGGTCGTTCCCGTGGGAGCGGGAGCGGTAGCGGCCATGGTCGCCGAAGCCCGCCTGCGGCTGGGCAGGGACGGGCTGCTCGACCGCCCGCGCCGGCCGATCCCCCGCCTGCCGGCGGCCATCGGTGTGGTGTGTGGCAGCGAGGCCGCGGTACGGGGGGACATCCTCTCGGTGGTCGCCAGCCGGTTCCCCGGCTATCCCATCGTTTTCCGGGAGGTGCCGGTGTCGGGACCGGGTGCCGCAGATGCCATTGCCGGCGCCGTGCGGGATCTCGACCTCCGCCCCGAGGTCGAGGTCATCCTCCTGGCCCGGGGAGGCGGCGACGCCACCCAGCTGCTCCCCTTCAGCGACGAGGAGCTGTGCCGGGCGATCTGCGCGTCCCGGACGCCGGTGGTGGCGGCCATCGGCCACGAAGGCGACCGGCCGCTGTGCGACGAGGTGGTCGACCTCCGTTGCGCCACCCCTTCGCTGGCGGCGGCGGCCGTGGTGCCCGACCGCGCCGTCATCGAAGGTGAGTTGCGGGCACTGCGGTTGCGGGCCGAGTCGTTGGGCTGCTCCGCCGTAGCCGTCGCCCGCCGGCGTCTCGATGCGGTAGACCGCGACCGGGCGGTCGCCGCCGGCGTGCGACGGGCCACGGATCGTCTGGTGCATGCACGTCATCGGCTGGATGCGGTCCACCCCCGTCATCGCGTCAGCCGGGCCTGGGCCACCCTCGATGGTGCCCACCGGGAGATGGAGGCCCTGAGCCCGGTCAGGGTGCTCGAGCGGGGCTATGCAGTGGTTCGCTCGGATGAGGGGTCGGTGCTGCGGGACGCAGGGCAGGTCGGCACCGGCGACCACGTGCACGTGCAGCTGGCGGCGGGGCGGCTGCGGGCTCTCGTCGAGGAGGCAGCGAGATGACGGGGGCCGGCGAAGCCGACAACGAGCGGACCTTCGAGGAGCTGATGGAGGAGCTGGAGGCGACCGTCGCCTCCATGGCCAGGGGCAACCTCGGGATCGAGGAGGTGACCGATCTCTACGAACGGGCAGGACGGCTGCATGCGGCCGCCACCGAGCGGCTGGCTGCCGTACAGGCACGCATCGACAACCTCACCTCTGCGCCGACCCCGGATGCGCCGGCCATTGATGGCTGAAGCAGCGTGAGGTCAGCCGGCCGGGCGCCCACAAGCCCCAGAAGCCGCCGAGCACGCGGCGGGTCTTGTCGGTCCACTCCAGGCAATCAGGAGGGCTGATCCGCCGGACCACCTGGCGGATGCCCCCCTCGTGGACGGCGTAGCCGGCCCAGACCCCCGGATAGTCCTTGGTCGAGCCCACCTCGGTGACAGCCAGGCCATGGCGGGTGCCACGCCGGTTGCGGTGGGTGTGGCCGAAGCTGACGAGGGTGGCGGCATTGGCCTGCGCCAGCGCCCTCAGCAACGGCTCACCCTCGCGCTTGGGAATCCCGGCCGGGTACCTGGACGGGACCGGCAACCGGTCCACGTAGTGGTGGAGGGTCACGAAGGCGGCGCCGGCACTCCCGCCGGCCAGTCGCACCAGCGTCTCGCGCTGGTGGCGGTCGACTGCGCCCACCGAGCGCCTCGGTACCGCCGAGTGGCCCACGACCAACCTGATCCCGGGGAGGTCGACCGACACCGGCTCGTCCGCCAGGGAGATGCCGTGCCGGGCCAGGATGTCGCGTCCGTCGGTGCTCTTGGGCACCACGTCGTGGTTGCCCAGCGTGGTGTGCACCGGCATCGGGGCGTCCCCCAGCACCTCGGCCACCAACTCCCATTGCTTCGGCCGTCCCGAGAACGTGAGGTCGCCCTTCACCACCAGCGCCTGCGCCCCCCAGGCGGTGGCCTCGGCGATGGCGGCGCGGGCGCACCTGACGGCGTAGCCCTCTTCCGGCGGTCGGGCCGGCAACTCCCTCACGCGGGGCAGAAGCCCGAAGCCTCTCTCACCGATGTGGAGGTCGCTGATGGTGGCGAACCGGCAGAGCAGCCGCCCCGGAGGTGGGGCCAGGGTCCGGAAGGCTCCGACGGCTCGGCGCCCTCCGCCCACCTCCAGCACCAGCTCGTGGTCCGTGTCGGGCGCCAGGCCCTCGAGCACCACCGCGCCGGGACGGCCCGGATCGTGGTGGTCGAGCGGCACGTCGACGTCACCGGCCCGAAGCACGGCGTCAGCCGCCGGCAGGCTCTCCCAGCAGACCTGGACCGCGGTGTCTTCGACGCCGAAGACACCGATCTCGTTCACGCCTCCGCGAACAACAAGGGCAGTCGCTCCTGCTCACGCTGGAGGAACGCGACGTTGACGTCGAGGCGTTCGAGCGTCTGCTCCACCGTCTTCTGGCCGGCTACGACCGGGTGCTCGGTGAGGAAGGCGCGGATCTCACCGGCCAGTTCGGGGGTGGCCAGCAGGCTGACGCTTTCGATCATCCGGGCGTGACTGTTGTGGGGGAACCGCTCGAGCAGGCTGTCCCAACGCTCGGTGACCCACTGCCACGCCATCGGACCGTGGGCGAGGTTGGCCAGTGCCGAGTTGATGAGAAACGGCGCGTTCTGGGTGCGCACCTCGGTCACGGCCAGTTCCAGTGTCCGGCGCAAGAGAGCCTCGTCGTGGAACGAGGCCAGTGCCATCAGGTAGCGCACCTCCTCCTGCGGGGTGGCCGGGTGCCGGTAGCGCTCGAGGAACTCGTGGTAGTCGGACTCGCCCCCGATGTGGGCCGTGATGTGGATGATGGACGGCACGATGTCGGCGTCGACCGAGGCCCGGTCCTGCAGGTACGAACGGTGCAGCTCCGCCGCCCGCCGCTGGACGGCCGGATCGGCACCGATGGTGCCGAGGCGGTCGAGCAGCAGAGCCCGCAGCGTCGGCGTCTTCTCGCTCTCCCCGGGCTGGCTGGTCCACCCCACCCGCTCGAAGGCGGGGCCGACCAGGCGGCGGAGGAAGCCCTGCAGGGCGGGACGGTCCTCTTCGCCCAGCCCCCGCTCGACCAGGCCGAAGGGCCCCAGCACCGCCGCCCACACGGTGGGGTCGGGCTCGTCGCCGAACAGGCGGACAAGGTCGATGAAGTCCTGAAGCGGCGCCAGGCCGGAGAGCACCGAGGCCCAGGTGTCGCTGACGAGGTTGAAGCGCTCCACCGCCGAGAGCTGCGCGGCGGCAAGGTCCCCGGTCAGGCCCCGCAGCTGATCGGGCGCGTAGCGGGTCCGGTAGAAGCCCGACCCCCCGGCATTGGCCACCAGCCAGTCGAGCTTGCCCTCCCCGAAGTCGATCACGGCGGCCTGGTCCGCAAGGAGGAGCTTGCGGGTGGCGACGGTGCCGTCGACACTGGCTCGCAGGATCACCGGCACCTGCCATCTGGCGTCGGCATCGTCGGGGGCGGCCAGGTAACGGAACCGGCGCTGGCTCAGGGTCACGCCGCCTCCTCCCGGCGGGCGGGCGTCCTCGCCGGCCCCGGTTTCTGCCTCGTCGCTGTCGACGGTCACGATGGGGTGTCCGCCCTGGAAGATCCACGAGTCCATGGTCGAGCGCACCGGCTCTCCCGTCGCCTCCTCGATGGCGTCCCAGAGATCTGTCGTCTCGGTGTTGCCGTAGGCGTGCTTCTGCATGTACAGCCGGATGCCGGAGCGGAAGGCATCAGCGCCCAGGTACTGCTCGAGCATGCGGACCACCGACGCCCCCTTCTGATAGGTCAGGACGTCGAACATGCCCTCGGCCTCCTCGGGTGCGGCGACCGGGAACTCCACCGGCCGGGTGGCCCGCATCCCGTCGGTGTTCATGGCCGAGGCCCTCCCGGTGGAGAAGCTGACCCACCGCTCCCACTCGGGGCGGAAGGCGTCGACCGCCAACAGCTCCATGAACGTCGCGAACGCCTCGTTCAGCCAGATGCCGTTCCACCACTTCATGGTCACCAGGTCGCCGAACCACATGTGGGCGATCTCGTGGGCGACCACGTCGGCCACCCGCTCGAGATCTAGACGGCTCGCCGCCTCCCGGTCCACGAGCAAGGCAGTCTCGCGGAAGGTCACCGCGCCGAGGTTCTCCATGGCGCCGAAGGCGAAGTCGGGCAGGGCGATCAGGTCGAGCTTCTCGGCTGGGTAGGGGATCCCGAAGTAGTCGGTGAAGAAGCGCAGGGAGTGCGCCCCGACCTCGAGCGCGAACGCGCTCAGGTGGGCCTTGCCCGGCACGTAGGCGACGCGCAACGGCGTCCCGTCCACGTCCACCGGAGCCGTCAGCTCGAGGGGACCGACCACGAAGGCCACGAGGTAGGTCGACATCACCATGGTGTCCGCGAACGTCACCGCCCGCTTGCCGTCCATCGGCACCTCGCGCACCACCGGACCGTTGGAGATGGCGACCAGACCTTCCTCCACCACCAGCGTCACCGCGAACACCGCCTTGAAATCCGGCTCGTCCCAGCAGGGGAAGGCACGGCGGGCGTCGGTGGACTCGAACTGCGTGGTGGCGATGACCCGCTCCACACCGTCGTCGCCGGTGTAGGTGCTGCGGTAGAAGCCGGCCAACTTGTCGTTGAGAACGCCGCTGAAGCGCAGTTCGATCTGCCACTCACCGGGCTGGGCCGTGCCCTGCAGGGCGACCGTCACCCGTTCCCGCTCGGGGTCGAGGCGGACGTCAGCGGCGAGTGTGGTTCCACCGGAGCGAACGACGGCGCCCTGGATCTCGAGGTCGGCGCCGTTGAGCACGATCTCGCTGACGGGCTCGAGCACGTCGACCGTCACCGTCTCCACGCCGTCGAAGCGGAATGCCCGGAGGTCGGGCGCCAGCGTCAGCTCGTAGTGCCGGGGGATGACGCTGCGAGGCAGACGGTACGTCTGCTCGTCAGGGACGAGATCGGACATGGCGGACCAGGTTAGGCGGCTGGATCATGGGCGGATCCCGGTACCCCCGCTGTGAGGGGCCGCTCGGCCCTGGCCCGGGATCAGCGGCCGGTCAGCTTGTTGGCTGCCTGACGCCGCTCCTCGACCGTTCCGGTGAGGGTGTGGTATTCGACGTCGTTGGCTTCGAGCAGCGCGACCATGCGCCGGTCGATGTCGGCTTGGAAGGCCGTGTCGTCGGGGCGGAGACCGTCGAGCACGATCGGGAACTCGACCGGCAGGTAGAACACGTGGTCGTAGCGGGCGCGCAAGTCGAGCGTGGCGATCTCCCGTGCCTCCAGCCACAGGTGGTCTTCCTTGCGGGCAGGGCGGTCTTGTTCCATGACCCAGTCGGCGTAGCAGAGGACGTCGAAGAACGACCGGTCGGCGACGAAGGTGGGGTGGGTGAGCTCGGCCCGCAGCGTCTTGAGGAAGATGAGGGTCTCGGTCTCGGCGGTGGCCGTCATGTCGAGCGGAAACCCCAGATCGGCCACCTCCCGGGCCGCTTCAGGCAGGAGCGGCAGATCCCACTCCCGCGCCATGAGGTTGGCCATGGTGGTCTTCCCGGTGGAGAACGACCCGACGAAGGCGACCTTCACGAACGGCCTGCGCGGTGCGGGAGGGTCACCGGCGTGAGACTACCGTGCCCCAGGTGAGCAGCAACCCGTGGCTCGAGCGGCGCGTATTGAACTGGGCCCACCAGGGAGGGTCGAGGGAGGGCCCTTCGAGCACGTTGTTCGCCATGCGCGAGGCCATCGACGCCGGGGCCGACGCCTTGGAGCTCGACGTGCACATGAGCGCCGACGACGTGCTCGTGGTGTGCCACGACGCCACCGTCGAGCGCACCACCGACGGGCGGGGTGCCATCGCAGAGCTGACCCTTTCCGAGTTGAAGGCGCTGGACAACGCCTACTGGTGGGTCCCCGGCACCGTGATCGACCACGACGCTGCTCCCGACGCATACGTGCACCGGGGCAAGGCGGCTTCTGATCCGGACTTCCGCATCGCGACGGTGGACGAGGTGCTGGAGGCGTTTCCCGGAGTGTTCTGCAACTTCGACATCAAGCAGACGGCGCCGGCGGTGCGCCCCTACGAGGAGTTGCTGGCCCGCACCCTGCGCCGGCATGGGCGGGCCGACGACGTCATCGTCGCTTCCTTCCTCGACGATGCCACCCACCGGTTCCACCAGTTGGCACCCGAGATCCACACCTCCCTGGGCACCAACGGCACTGCCGAGTTCTACTTCGCCGTCCGGGCCGGGAAGGCCCCTCCGGCGACCGAGCACGTGGCGCTCCAGGTGCCCCGCACCTTCGGGGAGGTGGTCGTGGTCGACGAGCAGTTCGTGGCTGCCGCCCACGGCGCCGGCCTGGCCGTGCACGTCTGGACCATCGACGACAGCGAGGAGATGGCGCTCCTGGTCGAGCTGGGCGTCGACGGGATCATGACCGACTGTCCCACGGTCCTCGCCGGAGTTCTCGCCGACAGAGGCGTATCTGCGGGGCGGCCCACCACGTAAATCCGCTTTCGGCCGCCCCCCGGTGGTGTTACAGCTTGTGGTCTCGGGGATCCCACTGGAGGCGGGTCATGGCGTGGCGCATCGAGGCAATAGACACCGAGACGGCTCCCGAACACGAGCTGCGGATGCTCTACGACCTCCACCTGGAGATCCACGACGAGCTGTGGTCCGAGGACCCCCGCGAGCCCTTCGAGCTGTGGGAGAAGGAGATCCGGGAGACGCCGTCGTGGCGCAGGACGCTGCGGTGGGCGGTCTGGAGTGACGACCGGGCACGGGCCCTCGCCCTGGCCACGCTCTCGATGGGCTTCACCGAGACCAACCGGCACCTGGCCGATTTCGACGTCACGGTGCGCAGAGAGGTGCGCCGCCGAGGCGCCGGCCTGCAGCTGCTCGCGCCGGTGGTGGCGGCGGCCGAGGCCGAGGGGCGGACGTTGCTGGAAGCCGGCGCCCCCACCGACACCCCCGGAACCGCGTTCCTCGACGCCGTGGGAGCAGAGACGAAGATCGTCGAGCGCAAGAGCCGCATGGTGGTGGCCGACGTCGACAGAGCCATGTTGGAGCTCTGGGTGGAGCGGGCTGCCGAGCGGGCCGCCGGCTACTCCCTGCTGGCCTGGGACGGCCCGGTGCCCGAGGAGTACCTGGAGCGCTTCGTCGACCTCCAAATGGTCATGAACACCGCCCCCCGCGACGACCGGGAGGTGGACGACTGGGTGCACACGCCGCAGCGCCAGCGGGAGAACGAAGAGCGCTACGCCCGCAAGGGCGAGACGTGGTGGACGCTGGTCGCCCGCCACGACGCCACCGACGGGCTGGTGGGCTACACCGAGTTCGTCTTCCCGCCCCACGATCCGACAGTGGTCTGGCAGGAGGCGACGGTGGTGGATCCCACCCATCGCGACCGGGGCATCGGCCGCTGGCTCAAGGCCGTCAACTGCCTGCGTCTGATGGACGAGCGTCCCGACGTCCGCTACGTGGACACCTGGAACGCCTTCAGCAACGCGCCGATGCTCGGCATCAACAACGCCATGGGCTTCCAGGTGGTCAAGTCCTACAGCGACTACCAGATCCCCACCGAGAGGCTGGCCGCGGCGCTCAAGGAGCGCCGGGGCAGCTGACGCCGGCTACTTCTTCGAGCCCCGGTTGGGCTTGCGGCCGTGGTTGGCCTTCTTGCGCCGGGCGCGGTTCTTGGCCTTCACGGTGCGCTTGGACATGTGAGCAGGCTACCGGGCGCCGGTAGCTTGGGACCAGATGGAACGATTCGGGTTCGTCGGCCTCCCCAACGCCGGCAAGTCGTCACTCTTCAATGCGCTGGCCGGAGGCGGTGCGCTGGCCGCCCCGTTCCCGTTCGCGACCAAGGACCCGAACGTCGGCCGGGCCAAGGTCCCCGACCCCCGCCTCGACGCGCTGGCGGTGATGTCGAGGTCCAAGAACGTCGTCCACGCCGCCTGCGAGTTCATGGACATCGGAGGCCTGGTCGAGGGGGCGAGCAGGGGAGAGGGGTTGGGCAACCGGTTCCTGGCCGGCATCCGCGAAGTCGACACCATCGTCTATGTCCTGCGGGCCTTCGAGGACGACGACGTCACCGGCCCCTCGGACCCGCTCGAGCACCTCGCCGTCGTCGAGACCGAGCTGTGCCTCGCCGACCTGGCCACCATCGACGCCCAGCTGCCCCGCAAGGACAAGCAGTCCCGGCTCGACAAGTCACTGGTGGCCGAGGTGGCCGCCCTCGGCGCAGCCCGGGCGGTGCTGGACCAGGGCACGCCGCTGTACCGCTCGAAGCTCGGCGCCGAGATGCGGGAGCTGTTGAAGCCGGCGTTCCTGCTCACGAACAAGCCGGTGCTGGCCGTGGTGAACGTGGGCGAGGACGACCTGGAGCGGGCCGACGAGAAGGCCAAGCCCGTGGTCGACCACCTGGAGGGCTTCGCGGAGGTCCTTCCCATGTGCGTGCAGCTCGAGGCCGAGGCGGCCCAGCTGGCCGAGGACGAGCGGGGCGAGATGCTCGACGCACTGGGCCTGGGGGAGGGGGCGCTGCCCCGGGTCGTCCACGCCGCCTACCACCTCCTCGGGCGCCGCACCTTCCTCACCACCGGCGACAAGGAGAGCCGGGCCTGGACCTTCCGGGCCGGGGCCAAGGCCCCCGAGTGCGCCGGCGTGATCCACTCCGACCTCCAGCGCGGCTTCATCCGGGCGGAGGTGATCCGCTGGGACGAGCTTCTCCAACTGGGATCCTGGGCCAAGGCCCGGGAGGTGGGACGGCTGCGGGTGGAGGGCAAGGACTACGAGGTGGTCGATGGGGACGTGCTCGAGATCCGCTTCAGCGTCTAGCGCCTGACATGGCCTGGTTGCTGCGGGACGGGGAGGTGCTCGCCGCGGTGGAGGTCGCGGACTCTTTCGGGGATCGCGCCGTCGGCCTTCTCGGCCGCGACGGCATCGAGGGGGCGATGCTGTTGAAGCAGGCACGCTCGGTGCACACCTTCGGCATGCGCTTCCCCATCGACGTCGCCTTCTGCGACGGCGACCTCAGGGTCCTCGACACGCTCACCCTCCGTCGGCAGCGCATGACCCGCCCCCGCTGGCGGGCCCGTAGCGTTCTCGAGGCCGAGGCCGGCGCCTTCGACCGCTGGCGCCTCCGTCCCGGCGACCAGCTGGAGATCAGGGGCTGACGGTGGCCGCCGGCGGTGAGCAGGGCGGTGGCGCCCTCGTGCTGGTGGCGACTCCCATAGGGAACCTGGGCGACCTGTCGCCCAGGGCGGTCGAGGCCCTGCGGTCGGCCGACGTCATCGCCTGCGAGGACACCCGCCACAGCGGCAAGTTGCTCCACCACGCCGGCATCGCGCCCCGGCGCCTCGTTGCCGTGCACGCCCACAACGAGGCGGAGCAGGCCGAGCGGCTGGTGGAGGAGATGCGAGCCGGCGTCCGGCTCGCAGTCATCACCGACGCGGGCACCCCCGGCATCAGCGACCCGGGGGAGCGACTGGTGGCGGCCGCGGTGGCCGCCGGCGTCGCCGTGGAGACCGTCCCCGGTCCGTCGGCGGTGATCGCCGCCCTGGTGGTGAGCGGACTGCCGACAGGGCGGTTCTGCTTCGAGGGGTTCCTGCCCCGCAAGGGCCGTGAGCGCACCGACCGCCTGGCGGTGCTCGCCGGTGAGACCCGCACCACCGTGCTCTACGAGGCGCCCCACCGGATCGGCGTCACCCTGCACGACCTGCTCGACGCCTGTGGGGGCGAGCGCCGCATCGTCATCGCCAGGGAGCTCACCAAGCGGTTCGAGGAGGTGTGGCGGGGGACGGTGACCGAGGCGGGCGAATGGGCTTCGGCGGTGGCAGCAAGGGGCGAGTTCGTCCTGGTGCTGGAGGGCGCCGCGCCGGCGCGGGTCACGGCTGCGGAGGTGGACGAGGCCTTGCGCCGGCATCTCGCAGCGGGAGAGTCGACCCGCGATGCCGTGGCCGCGGTGGCGGCCGGACTCAGCGTGCCGAAACGGCAGGTGTATGCGGCGGCCCTTCGGCTGGAGCGGTGAGGTCGCGCCGGCACTCGGCGCAAAGGCAACGGTCGCGGTAGGTGGAAAGCGACTCGTGCCTCCCGCAGAACACGCAGCCGAGCGTGAGCTTGCGCAACACTATGGAGTCGCCGTCGACCGATATCTCCAGTGAGTCGCCGGTCTGGATGCCGTGGAGCCGGCGCAGCTCCACCGGCAGGACGATCCGGCCCAGGTCGTCGACCTTGCGGGCCATCCCGGTGTCTTTCACAAGAACCGACCCCCCTTGCCCTCACTAGGCTCCCCGCAGCCATGGGTCGTTTCTACGCCACAACGCCGATCTACTACGTCAACGACGCTCCCCATATCGGACATGCCTACACCACCGTGACCGGCGATGCTCTCTGCAGGTGGCGCCGGCTCCAGGGTGACGAGGTCTTCTACCTCACCGGAACCGACGAGCACGGCCTCAAAATGTTGAGAGCCGCCGAAGCACAGGGCATTTCACCCAAGGAGCTGGCCGACCGCAACAGTGCCCGGTTCCGCCAGGCGTGGGACGAACTGGCCATCGACTACGACCAGTTCATCCGCACCAGCGAGGCCCGCCATTACCAGGCCGTGCAGCGCTTCCTTCAGGCCGTGTACGACAACGGTGACATCGAGCTGCGGACCTACGAAGGCCTGTACTGCGTCGCCTGCGAGGCGTACTACGCGGAGGCCGAGGTGGTGGCGGTCGAAGGACAGGAGCTGGGGAACTGCCCGGTCCACGGACGACCTCTGGAAGTACTGACAGAGGAGAACTATTTCTTCCTCTTGTCTCGCTACCAGGAGCGCCTGCTCGACTGGTACGGACGCAACCCGGGAGCGGTCTACCCCGAGACCCGGCGCAACGAGGTCCTGGCCTTCATCAAAGGAGGGCTCCAGGACATCTCCATGAGCCGCAGCTCGTTCCGGTGGGGGGTTCCCCTGCCCTGGGACGAGCGCCACGTCGCGTGGGTCTGGTTCGACGCGCTCCCCAACTACATCAGCGCCGCCGGCTACGGCGACGACCCCGATTTCTTCCAGAGGTGGTGGCCGCCCGCCTACCACCTCGTGGGCAAGGACATCATCCGCTTCCACGCCGTCTACTGGCCCGCCATGCTGATGTCGGCGGGCCTGGAGCCGCCCCGCTGTGTCGCCGCCCACGGCTGGCTTCTCGTGGGCGGGGAGAAGATGTCGAAGACGAGTCTGAACCAGATCGCGCCCGCCGACCTGGTCGCTGAGTTCGGGGTGGACGGCTTCCGCTACCACTTCCTGCGCGACAGCTCCTTCGGGCCCGACGGCGACTTCTCCTACGAGGGGATGGTCAACCGTTACAACGCCGATCTGGCCAATCAGTTGGGCAACCTGTTCTCGCGGGTGGCCACAGTGGTCGCTCGCAAGTGCGGCGGAACCGGCTCGCGGCCCCAGTCCGGCAGCCCGCTCCAGCAAGCGGCGGCCGAAGCCGTCGCCGGGGCGACCGCTGGTTGGGCCAAGCCGGCGCCGAGTGAGGCGCTCGAGGCGACTTGGAAGCTGGTGCGGGAGGCCAATGCCTATCTCGAAGCCAACGAGCCATGGAAGGCGGAACCGGGGCCGGCGCTCGACTCGGTGCTGGGCGATGCCTTGGAGGCGCTGCGGATCGTGAGCCTGCTGGCATGGCCCGCCATCCCCGCGGCGGCCTCGGAGATCTGGCGCCGGCTCGGGCTGCCCGGAGCCCCCGCAGACCAACGCCTGCCGGAGGCCGCTTCGTGGGGCGGGTACCCGGGTGGGCTCCAGGTCGAGAAGGGCCAGGCACTCTTTCCCCGCCTGTCGGTCTAGGACGGTCCAGTAGCGGTGTGGACGGACTCGCACTGCCACCTGCCCTATGAGGGGCTG
>JAHWJU010000009.1:35231-36434 GCA_019348255.1 Actinomycetota bacterium
AGTAGCGGTGTGGACGGACTCGCACTGCCACCTGCCCTATGAGGGGCTGGAGGACCCGGCCGCGGCGGTGGCGGCGGCGAGGGCCGCCGGTGTCACCCGCATGGTCGACGTGGGGACCGACGCCGCCCAGTCGGCCGCCGCGCTCGAGGTGGCAGCGAGCCACGACGGCGTGTGGGCCACGGTCGGTCTCCACCCCCACGACGCGGTCCAGGGGGTCGACACCATCATGTCCCTGCTCGACCGGCCCAAGGTCGTGGCCGTCGGCGAGTGCGGGCTCGACTACCACTACGAACATTCCCCCCGCGCCGTGCAGCAAGAGGTGTTCGCGGCCCAGGTGCGACTGGCCCTGGAGCGGGACCTGGCGTTGGTGATCCACACCCGTGAGGCGTGGGACGACACCTGGTCGATCCTGCGCACGGAGGGGGTGCCACCCAGGACCGTGTTCCATTGCTTCACGGGGGGTGCCGAGGAGGCAAGGGTCTGCCTCGACCTCGGCGGGTACCTGTCCTTCAGCGGCATCGTCACCTTCCGGAGAGCAGACGACGTCCGCGAGGCGGCGCGGCTCTGCCCTCTGGACCGTTTGCTGGTCGAGACCGACGCGCCGTACCTCGCACCGGAGCCGTTGCGGGGCAGGACCAATACGCCGGCCAACGTCGCTCTGGTGGGGGCGGAGGTGGCTCGCATCAAGACGTTGCCGGTGGAGAGCGTGGCCGAGGCCACATGGGGCAACGCGGAGCGGGCGCTGCGCTTGCGGCAGTGAAAGAACGCTGTCTAGTGTCCAGGCCAGGCCACTCCGGCCGACTGGACTGAAGGGGTCGTGTCCTGAGCCGAATTCCCGCTCGGGGGACACGACGGCTCTCCGGCGCTGCCCTCTGCGCGGCGATGGTGTTGGTGCCGCTCGTGTCTCTCGCGTACGTCAAGGAATCCCCGCCGGGGAGCAGCCGGGTCGCGGCCGGTGCGTCGGCCACCGCCGACGATCGTCTGGACCGCGTCGCCGCCTCGCAGCACCGGGCCAGCCGTTCCAGGGCCCAGCTCGACGCCTTCGAGGCCGCCAACGCCGATCCCTCGACCACAACCTCCACAACCGCAGCCCCGCCCACCACCTCGCCCCCCACGACCACCGCCGCGCCGACCACCACCAAGGCGCCGGTCGTCGCCGCGGCCAAGGTCACGGCGGCCACTACCACCACGGCAAAGCCAAAG
>JAHWJU010000009.1:36534-38386 GCA_019348255.1 Actinomycetota bacterium
GGCCACTACCACCACGGCAAAGCCAAAGCCCGCTACCACCACGACGGCCAAGCCCAAGCCCACTACGACAGTCGCCCCCACCACGACCACGACGGCGCCGCCCAATCGTCAGGAAGGGGATGCGTCCTACTTCGAGGCCAGAGAGCCCGATACCTGCGCCCACCGGACGATCACCTTCGGCACCGTGGTGAAGGTCACCAACCTGGCCAACGGCAAGTCGACGACCTGCAGGGTGAACGACCGCGGCCCCTACATCGACGGCCGCATCATCGACCTGTCTCCCCACACGTTCTCCCACCTGGCGCCGCTCGAAGAGGGCGTGATCCGGGTAGTGATCCAGTGGTGATCCGCCGCTGACGCATTCCCGCCGCCAGCTCCTCGACCTACTCGACGAGCACGGGCTGCACCCGAGCAGGGCGTTGGGCCAGAACTTCGTGGCCGATGCCAACACGGTGCGCCGCATCGCCAGGCTGGCCGAGGTCGCCGACGGTGACCGGGTGGTGGAGATCGGCGCCGGCCTGGGATCACTGACGCTGGCCCTGTTGGAGACGGGAGCCTCGGTCACCGCCATCGAGATCGACCGCCACCTGGCGCCGGTGCTGCGGTCGGTGGTGGAGCCGGCGGGGGCGAAGGTGGTGGAGGCCGACGCACTCACCCTCGACTGGTCGGAGCTGCTGGGAGGGGCCGACGCCACAGGCTGGGTCCTGGTGGCGAACCTGCCCTACAACGTCGCCACCCCCCTCGTGGCCGACCTGTTGGATGCGGTGCCGGGCATCCAGAGGATGCTGGTGATGGTGCAGAGAGAGGTGGCCGAGCGGCTCGCCGCGGATCCGGGCGCAGAGGCCTACGGCGCCGTCTCGGTCAAGGTCGCCTACTGGGCCACCGCCCGGCTGGCGGGGCGGGTGCCGCCGACCGTCTTCATCCCCCAGCCCAAGGTCGAGTCCGCACTGGTGTCCATCGCCCGCCGTCCCACTCCGGCGGTGGACCCGGCCCAGGTGTCGCCGGAGCGGCTCTTCGCCGTGGTGCGGGCCGGCTTCGCCCACCGGCGCAAGATGCTGCGACGCTCGCTGGCCGGGGTCGTCCCGCCCGAGGCATTCGAGGCCGCCGGCGTACGTCCGGAGGCCAGGGCTGAGGAGCTGGACGTGGTCGCATGGGGCAGGCTGGCGGCCTATGCAGCGGGTTGAGGCGCCGGCGAAGCTCACCCTTTGGCTGCGTGTCCGCGGCGTGCGGCCCGACGGTTACCACCTCATCGAGGCGGAGATGGTCACGCTGGACCTCGCCGACGAGTTGGTGTTCTCCGAGGGCAGCAACGACCTCCCTCCGGACAACCTCGTGTCGAGGGCGCTGGCAGCGGTGGGGCGCCAGGCCCACGTGCGACTGACCAAGCGCATACCCGCCGGCGCCGGCCTGGGTGGCGGTTCTGCCGACGCGGCAGCGGTGCTCCGGTGGGCCGGCTGCCGCGATCTCGACCTCGCCGCCGGCCTCGGGGCCGACGTGCCCTTCTGCCTCGTGGGGGGCAGGGCCAGGGTGGGCGGCATCGGCGAGGTGATCGAGACGCTTCCCTACCGGGACCTGACGTTCACCCTCTTGACGCCGCCGATGGCGGTCCCCACACCGGCGGTCTACCGGGCGTGGGACGACCTGGGGGGGCCGCAGGCAGAGGGGCCCAACGACCTCGAGCCGGCGGCGCTGGCCGTGGAACCCAGGCTGGCCGAGTGGCGGGACCGCCTGGCGGCCGCCACCGGGCAGCTTCCGGTGCTGGCCGGCAGCGGCGGTACCTGGTTCGTGGAGGGGGCGTTTTCGGAGGTGCCCGGCGCGGTGGTGGCTCGCACCCGCCCCCGTGTCGGCTCCT